>PMCN01000270.1:22829-24791 GCA_003154135.1 Acidimicrobiaceae bacterium | reverse complement strand
AGATACTGGTTGGCGAACAGCGTGTCGCCGCCGTAGGGCGGGATGTCGGCCGCATGCAGCAGGGTGAGGCTCGGCGGCGCAGGCTGGAAGCTCCAGTCGCTGTGCCACGCGCCGCCGAAGTTGAAACCGCCCTCGTCGGCCTCCTTCACCACCTTCACCACACCGGGATGGCCGGGCATCGACTCCAGGAAGGGTGTGTGGCCGTGGCCGCCGAGCTGCTCGGTGAGCCGCTCGAGGTGCTCGGTGGCGTACGGCTGGCCGCGCAGGAACACCACCTTGTGATCGAGCACGGCCTGGCGTAGTTCGTGCAGCTCGCCCTCGGTCTGTTGCCGAGTGAGGTCGAGCCCGTGCACCTCGGCACCCAGCGAGCCGGTGATGCGGTCGACGGTGACGGCGCTCACGGCAGCAATGCGGCGGCGAGCCGCTCGCCTTCGCGGGTCTGGACGGCCACGTTGACCCGCTGGCGTTCGAGGACCTGCTCGAGTGTCTTGACGGCCTGGGGGATGGGATGCTCGGCGAAGAACGACTCCACGTCGGCTGCCACCTCGGGTCGGGTGAGCAGCTTCACGGGGTCGATCATGCGGACGATGGTGTTGTCGGGGAAGCGTTCGTTGGCCTCGGCCCAGCGCCGGCTGAGCGACTGCCAGGCCACCGTGCCGTGCCAGCGGTTGGCGATGCATCGGTTGAGCAGGAACGGCGCGTTCTGGGTCTTCACCTCACCCGACCATGCGAACTCGATGGTGCGCCGGAGCTGAGCCTCCGTCGGGAAGTCGGCCAGCGCGTACATGTAGCGCAACTGCTCCTGCGGCGTGGGCGCCGAGCGGAACTTCTCGAGGTACGCGTCGTAGTCGTCGTCGGTACCCACTGCGGCGACGGCGTTGACGGATGCAGCCAGCAGCTCGGGGTCGCAGCCCTCGTGCTGCAGCAGGGCGCGGCACCGTTGCTGGGCGTCGGCATCGTTGCCCAGCACGGCGGTGGTGTTGACGAGGAGGCCGCGCAGCTTGGCGCGCAGGTTGCTCTCGCCTGGCGTGGGCTCCCAGCCGAGCTCGGCGAGCGCCGGGCGCATCAGTTCGGTCACCCGGGCCTCGAAGGCGGCATGGGCGTCGCCCTCGACGAGGCGGCCCACGCCGCGCAGGCCCACTGTGATGGCCTGCCACACGGCGAGATCGCGCTCGGCGCCGAAGCCCTCGACGAAACGAAGGAAGTCGAACGCGGTCAGCCGGCCGGCGACCACCTCGCTCCATGCATCGTCGACGAGGTTGTAGCGGTCGATGATGGTGAGCGATTCGAGCTCGGCGCCCACGAGCCGGCTGCGCAGTGCGGCGTCGTACCCCACACGAACGAAGCCGTGCCCGCCGGCGTTGACGACGACGGTGGAATCGGCCGAGGGCAGTGCGACGCGTGCTTCGAAGTCCTCGAGCAGCACCTTGCGCTCCTGCCCGTCGATGCGGAGGTGCAGCGGCACGACGAAGATGGTGGGGTCGTCGGTGTCGCCGAAGGCGAACCGTTGCTGCGACAGCACGAGCGTGGCACCGTCGAGGCGGGCCGACACCAGGGGGTAGCCGGGCTGCCAGATCCAGCTGTCCATCATCTTGCGCACGGGTGCGACGGGGCCGTCGCCCATCGACACCGCTTCCTCGATCGCGTCCCACAGATCGCTGGTCTCGGTGTTGCCGTACTCGTGGGTCGACAGGTAGTGGCTCACTCCGCGGCGGAACTCCTCCTCGCCGAGGTACTGCTCGAGCATGCGCAGCAGCGACCCACCCTTCTGATAGGTGAGCACGTCGAACATGCCGTCGCAGTCGTGCGGCGCCTCCACCGGGAACTCGATGCTGCGCGTGCTGTCGAGCGAGTCGACCTCGAACGCGGCGCTGCGCTCGAGGCTGTACGCGCTCCACCGCAGCCAGTCGGGCCGGTACGCGTCGCAGCAGGCGACCTCCATGAACGTGGCGAAGGCCTCGT
>PMCN01000270.1:0-22794 GCA_003154135.1 Acidimicrobiaceae bacterium | reverse complement strand
ATGGCGCCGGCGGCGAAGTCGGGCAGCGCCAGCATGTCGCACTTCTGCGTGGGGTAGGGGATGTCGTAGTAGCGCTGGTACCAGTCGAGCGCGAACGCGCCGACGTCGAGGCCGAAGGCCGTGAGGTGGCCCTTGCCGGGCACGTGGACGATGCGCAGCGGGATGGGATCGCCGTCGGGTCGCGGCACCATGACCGGTTCGGTGGCCTCGAGCGGGCCGACGACCACGGCGACGAGGTACGTGCTCATCGGCATGGTCTCGGCGAAGCGGACGGCGACGGTGCCGTCGGGATGCGGAGTGCGCTCGACCTCGGGCCCGTTCGACACGGCGAGCAGGTGTGGCTCGATGATGAGCGTGATGTCGAAGACGGCCTTGAAATCGGGCTCGTCGAAGCACGGGAACGCGCGGCGGCAGTCGGTCGCCTGCATCTGCGACGTGGCGATGACCTGCTCGTTGCCGTCGGCGTCGCGGTAGGTGCTGCGGTACCAACCGCGCAGCTTGTCGTTGAGCACGCCGGTGAACGTGATCTCGATGGCCACCGGGCCTTCCTCGACGGCACGATGGACGAGCAAGCGCTCGGTGTCGGCCGTGAGCTCGAACGTGGCGTCGTCGCCGTCGACCTTGACCGACTGGATGTCGAGCTCGATCGAGTTGAGCAGTATGTGCTCGGCGCTCCCGTTGGCGGTGGCGTCGATGATGACGTGACCGGAGAACGTGGCGGCCGACAGGTCGGGCTGCAGGGCCAACGTGTAGCGGTGCGGCGCGATGGTGCGGGGCAGGCGGTACGGGTTTGCGATGGGGGCTGACGTCACGGCGCCAGCGTATCGGGGCCCTTCTGGGGGTCGGTTCGGGTAGCGTCTGTGCCCGTGTCACAGGCGCCCGAGTACGACGTGGTGGGAGTGGGGAACGCCCTCGTCGACGTCATCGCGCACGCCGACGACCACTTCATCGAACACCACGAGCTGGTCAAGGGGTCGATGACCCTGGTCGACACCGATCGCGCGCTGTACCTCTATCGGGCGCTCGGCACCGCGGTCGAGATGAGCGGTGGCTCGGCGGCCAACACGATGTGCGGCGTCGCAAGCCTCGGCGGTCGCGCGGCCTACCTGGGCAAGGTGAGCGACGACGAGTTGGGCAACGTGTTCGGCCACGACCTGCGCGCCGTCGGCGTGCAGTTCCGGCCCGGTGCGCCCGAGGCCGACACGCCCACCGGCCGCTGCATCATCGTGGTCACGCCCGATGCGCAGCGCACCATGAACACGTACCTCGGCGTGTCGAGCCTCCTGCAGCCCACCGACATCGACGAGGCCACCGTGGCCGCCGGCAAGGTGCTGTACATGGAGGGCTACCTCTACGACCGTCCAGCGGCGAAGGAGGCCTTCCGCCACGCGGCGGCGGTGGCACACGCCCACGACCGTCAGGTGTCGCTCACGCTCAGCGACTCGTTCTGCGTCGACCGTCACCGTGCCGACTTCCGCCGGCTCGTCACCGACCAGGTCGACATCCTCTTCGGCAACGAGGACGAGCTGCGTTCGCTCTACGAGGTGGAGACACTCGCCGAAGCGATCGCCGCCGTGCGCAACGACTGCCACCTCGCTGTGGTCACGATGGGCGCGCAGGGATGCGCGGTCATCTCCCGTTCCGAAGTCGTCACCGTGGCCGCCGAACCGGTCGACCAGGTGCTCGACACCACGGGCGCGGGCGACCTGTTCGCCGCCGGATTCCTGTTCGGCTACACCCGTGAGCGCCCGCTCGCCGAGTGCGCGAAGCTGGGCGCGATCGCGGCCGCTGAGGTCATCTCGCACGTCGGCCCGCGACCGCTCGTGGCACTGAAGTCACTGCTGCCCTAGGGAGTGCACATGACCGACATCACCGCACTGCGCAGCACCGCACAGGCCTGGTTGACCGCGGAACCCGACGCCGACATGCGCGCCGAGCTCACCGGCCTGCTCGCCGGGCCCCCCGCCGAGCTGGTCGAGCGATTCACGGGCCGCCTCCAGTTCGGCACCGCCGGGCTACGGGCCGCGGTGGGTGCCGGGCCGCAGCGCATGAACCGGCTCGTCGTGCAGCAGGCCGCAGCCGGTCTCGTCGACTACCTCCTCGCGCAGGTGCCCGACGCGGCCACCCGCGGGGTGATCATCGGCTACGACGCCCGTCGCAAGAGCGACGTGTTCGCGCTCGACACGGCCCGCGTCTGCGCGGCGAAGGGTGTGAAGGCGATGCTCTTCGACCACACGGTGCCCACGCCCGTGCTGGCGTGGAACATCACCGAGGTCGACGCGGCCGCGGGCGTGATGGTCACCGCCTCGCACAACCCGCCGGCCGACAACGGCTACAAGGTGTACCTCGGCACGGGCGCGCAGATCGTGCCGCCTGCCGACACCGACATCGCCGCGTCGATCGACCTGGTCGACGCGTGCGCGGTCGCGCTGTCGCCGGTCGACCACCCGCTCATCCATCATCTCGGCCAGCAGCAGGTGCAGGCGTACCTCGCTGCGGTGCCGGGTGTGCGGCTGCGCCCCGACGCGAAGGGCGTGCAGGTGGCGTACACCGCGCTGCACGGGGTGGGCGGTGCCACGCTGCTCGCTGCGTTCGAACGCGCCGGGCTGCCCGCACCGGCGTTCGTGGTCGAGCAGCAGACGCCCGACGGCACGTTCCCCACCGTGTCGTTCCCCAACCCGGAGGAGCCGGGTGCGATGGACCTGTTGATGGCTCGCGCCGCGGCCAGCGGTGCGTTGGTCGCGCTCGCCAACGACCCCGACGCCGACCGGCTGGGAGCAGCCGTCCCCACCCCCGAGGGTGGCTGGCGGCGGCTCGGAGGCGACGAGATCGGGTGGCTGCTCGGCGACCACATCCTGGCCAACACGTCGGGCGACGATCGTCTGGTCGTCACCACGCTCGTGTCGTCGTCGCTGCTCGCCCGCATGGCCGCCGAGCACGGCGTCACGTGCCTCGAGACGTTCACCGGCTTCAAGTGGATCGGGCACACCGTGCTCGAACACCCCGAGATGCAGTTCGTGTTCGGCTACGAGCAGGCGCTCGGCTACCTCGTGTGTGGTCAGCCGCTCGACAAGGACGGCATCACGGCCGCTGTGCTGATGGCCGAAGTTGCCGCGGTTGCGGCCGCCGAAGGCCTCACCCTGCAGCAGCGGCTCGACGCCATCGTGGCCCGCTACGGCCGTCACGTGATGGCCGAGAAGTCCATCCGCATGGCGCCCACCGACGCGGCCGCGGCTGTGGCCCGCATGCGGGCCGAGCCCCCCACCGAGGTGGGTGGTCGCGCCGTCACGTCGTCGCAGTGGTTCGAGGANNACCGAGCCGAAGGTGAAGCTCTACGGCGAGGGCATCGAGGTCGATCCCTCCGCGTTGCTCGACCAGCTCGCCGCATTGCTCGGCTGAAGTCGCGCCAGCGGCTAGGTTCGGCGCACGTCACGAACCATGGGGGTGTTCATGCGCAGGTTGGGGATCGCGTTGGCATTGGTCGCGACGGGCATCGCGGTGCCCGCCGTCTCGCCGGTGAAGGTGTTTGCCGACGGCCCGGGTGCGGGTGCGCCCTGGGTGGTCAGCGTCGGCGACTCGTACATCTCGGGCGAAGGCGGTCGCTGGGCCGGCAACAGCAACTCCAGTTCGTCGAGCGTCGATGCCGGTGGGTCGGCGGCGTACTACGACAACGCCACGCACACGGCGGAGACCATCGCTCGCTGCCACCGCAGCACTGCGGCCGAGATCGCCATCGGCGGCGGCGTGAACAGCCTCAACCTCGCATGCTCGGGCGCGAAGACCTCCACGTTCACCGACAGCAGCGGCAACTTCAAGCCGGGCATCGACTTCTACAGCTCGGGCGGCAACCAGGGCCAGGCGCTCGTGCTGCAGAACTTCGCCGCCACGCACAACGTGACGATGATCCAGCTCTCGATCGGCGGCAACAACTTCAACTTCGCCGGCATCGTGCAGAGCTGCGTCACCGACTTCCTCACCTCGCCGTCGTGGTGGCCCAACTACTGCAACGACGACAGCTCGGTCACCGCCAACTTCACGTCGTCGAACATCACCGCGCAGACCAACGCGATCATCGGCGCCATCAACAACATCAAGACCGCGATGAGCAACGCTGGCTACACGGCCGGTCAGTACACGATCGTGCAGCAGACGTATCCGTCGCCGGTGCCTTCCAGCGCCGGCTTCCGTTACTCGCAGTCCGGCTTCACCCGGCAGAGCACCGGCGGCTGCGGCTTCTGGAACGCCGACGCCGATTGGGCCAACAGCACCGCGCTGGTGAAGATCAACAACGCTGTCAAGAACGCCGCCTCGTCGACCGGCTCGAAGGTGCTCGACCTGGCGTCGGCGTTCAACGGCAGGCGCCTGTGCGAGAACACGGTGAACCTGATGGAGAGCTCGGGCAAGGCGAACTGGACAGTGGCCGGTGCCAGCGACGCCACCGAGTGGATCGACCAGATCCGCACGGTCAGCACCCTGTTCGGGCCGTACTACGTGCAGGAGAGCCTGCACCCCAACTGGTGGGGCGAGAAGGCCATCCGCAACTGCGTGCGTCAGGCGTACAACGGTGGTGCCGTTCGTGGCGGCACCTGCAGTCGCGGCGCCGGGCTCGACGGCAGTGGCGAGCCCAACATGACGCTGATCTGACCCGGGCTCAATCGGTCAGGTCGATGTCGACCATCAGGTTGCCGGCCAGGTCTTCCAGTTGCGCGCGCAGCTGGTCGACCGTGACCGTCGCCGGCAGCACCACGGTGGCGGTCGCCGTGAACAGTGGACCACCCGACATCGGTGCGTCGCTCGTCGCCGTGGCGAGCTCTTCGATGCTCGCCCCGATGGAGGCGATCGCGGCCGACATCGCGTGCACGAGGCCCGGCTGATCGGTGCCCACCAGCGACAGACCCACACGGTGCCCGGAGGGGGCGACGTCGGCCTCCGTGCGCTCGATGATCACCTGCAGCCCGTCGTCGTGCAGCGCGCTCAGCGCTGCCTGCAGACCGGCCGCACCGGCCTCGGGCACCACCACCTGCACGATGCCTGCGAACTTGCCGCCCAGCCGCGCCATCTCGCTGCGCTCCCAGCTGCCTCCGTGGCGTGACACGAGTCCGGAGAGGGTGTCGACGAGGCCGGGTCGGTCGTCGCCGAGCACGGTGAGCACGAACGTGGTCATGCGGGTGACCCGAACTGTCGGTCACCGGCGTCGCCGAGGCCGGGCACGATGAACGCCCGCTCGTCGAGGCGCTCGTCGAGCGCGGCGGTGTACACCGCGAGATCGAGGCCGGCCTGGCGCAGCAGCTCGATGCCTTCGGGCGCGGCCAGCACGCACACGACGATGATGGTGCCGGTGGCGCCGCGCTCGACGAGCAGCTGGCACGTGTGGGCCAGGGAGCCACCGGTGGCCAGCATGGGGTCGAGCACGATCACCTGGCGGCCGGCGAGGCTCTCGGGCAGCTTGTTGACGTAGGGCTTGGGCATGTGCGTGTTCTCGTCGCGAGCCACGCCGATGAACCCCACGTCGGCGTTGGGCAGCAGCTCCTGCGCGGCGTGCAGGAAGCCGAGACCCGCACGCAGCACGGGCACCACCACCGGCTGCGCGGTGAGCTGACGGCCCAGCGTCTCGGTGAGCGGCGTCTGCACCCTCACGCCATAGGTGGGCAGCCCGCGGGTGGCTTCGGCGATGAGCAGTGTGCCGATGCGCTCGAGCTCCTGGCGGAACAGCGCGTTGGGGGTGTCCTTGTCGCGCACACGGGTGAGCGAGTCAGCGATGAGCGGGTGGTCGACGACATGGAGAGCAACAGCCATGTCGCGAGTGTGCCAGATGGCGCGGCGGCCTGTTCAGAGCGTGCCGGCGCGAGCCATCGCGTAGCGCGGCTTGATGACGCCGTTGATGAGCTGCAGGCGTTCGGGGAACGGCGCGAACGCACTCTTCATCGCATTGATGGTGAGCCATTGGAAGTCGTCGATGCCCCAGCCGAACGCATCGCGCAACTGCTCCATCTCGTGCGTCATCGAGGTGGCGCTCATCAACCGGTTGTCGGTGTTGAGCGTGACCCGGAACTGCAGACGGCGCAGCATGCCGATGGGGTGATCGGCGATGCTGGCGCAGACACCGGTGCCGACGTTGCTCGTGGGGCACAGCTCGAGAGGGATGCGGCGGTCGCGCACGAACGCGGCGAGACGGCCGAGCTGCTCGTCACCGGCGGGTCCGGCGATGTCGTCGACGATGCGCACGCCGTGGCCGAGCCGCTCCGCGCCGCAGAACTGCACTGCTTCCCAGATGCTCGGCAGGCCGAACGCCTCGCCGGCGTGGATGGTGGTGTGGAAGTTCTCTCGCTGTACGTACTGGAACGCATCGAGATGACGGGTGGGCGGGTAGCCGGCCTCGGCCCCTGCGATGTCGAAGCCCACCACACCGCGGTCGCGCCAGCGCACGGCCAGCTCCGCGATCTCGAGGCTGCGCGCAGCGGTGCGCATGGCCGACACGATGAGGTAGACGGTGAGGCCGGTGCCGGCCGCGCCGCGGTGGAAGCCGTCGAGGATGGCCTGGACCACCTCGTCGAGGGTGAGGCCCTGCTCGGTGCACAGCTCGGGAGCCATGCGCACCTCGGCGTACACGACGCCATCGGCCGCCAGGTCGACCGCACACTCGTACGACACGCGCTCGATGGCGTCGCGGTGCTGCATCACCCCGACGGTGTGCGCGAACGTCTCGAGGTAGAGCACGAGGTCGTTGCGCTTGGCGCCGCGGTTGAACCACGACGCGAGCTCGGTCACGTCGTAGGTGGGGAGATGGGTGTAGCCGTACTCGTTGGCCAGTTCGATGACCGTTGCGGGCCGCAGACCACCGTCGAGGTGGTCGTGGAGGAGCACTTTCGGGAGCGTCGCGATGTTCATGATGATCCCTGCCAGCGTAGGCGGTCGTCCGGCACCGCCCTACCCTGACGACCATGGACACCCCCGAACTCACCGTGCTCGGCAGCACGGTGCGCCATGCCATCGATCACGTCGAAGTGTTCCCGGCGCCCGCGCACGTCACCAGCGTCCGCTTCACCAACGACGAGCTCGGTTCCGTGTGCCCGGTCACGCAGCAGCCCGACCTGTCGCACGTGGTGATCGAGTACGCGCCCGATCAGTGGTGCATCGAGAGCAAGAGCCTGAAGCTGTACCTGTGGGGCTTTCGCGATCGGGCGGTGTTCGCCGAGGCCCTCGCCGCCGAGATCGCCGGCGAGGTGATGCGCACGGCGCAGCCCACTCGCGTCACGGTCACCCTCACGCAGCGGCCGCGTGGCGGCATCGAAGTGCAGGCGGTCGCCGAGCTCGTCAGGTGACCCCGCGCGGCCGAGGTCAGTGACCCTCGCCCGAGCGGTAGGGCATGCCGGCGTGGGCCGGCGGCCGCAGGCGCTGGCTGGCGGTGGCGAGCACGATGAGGGTCACCACGTACGGGGCGGCCTTGGTGAGCGGCTCGGGCACCTTGTCGATGGTGAGCTTGCCCACGAGCAGCACCACGCCGGCGACGAACCCGTTGATGGCCGGCACCACCTTGCGCTGCACCATCGACAGGATGACGAGCAGGCAGCAGGCGAACGCACCGAACAGGAACAGGTCGGGCAGGCTGGCGGGGCCGACGAGGTTGAGTGCCTCCGCGAAGCCGAACAAGGTGGCCCCGCCGAGGATGCCCGTGGGGCGCCAGTTGCCGAAGATGGTGGTGGCCAGGCCGATGAACCCGCGGTTGGCGGTCTGGCCCTGCTGGTAGTAGTTGGCCGACACGATGGCCAGGAAGCCGCCGCTGAAGCCGGCGAAGGCACCGCTGATGGCGAGCGATGCGTATCGCAGCGGCGTCACCCGCACGCCGAGGGTCTCGGCGGCCGCCGGGTCTTCACCCGACGAGCGCACCCGCAGGCCGAAGCGCGTGCGCCACAGCACCCAGGCCGACAACGGCACGAGCAGGAGTGCGAGGAGTGACGCCCACGACACTGAGTACACCAGGCCGCGCAGGATGCCGGCCGCGTCGCCGATGAGGAACCAGTGGTGACGCTCGAACCACCCGAGCATGTCGGGGCTCTTCCACCCGCCGACCTTGCCGCCTGCCAGGAACGGCACGTTGAACCGCGGGATCGGCGCCTTCTGCTGTGGCGACTTGCTGATGCCGCCGCCGGCGTTGCCCCCGGCCGAGCCCTTCTTGTACACGAGCTCGCTGAGGTAGCGCATGGCGCCGAACGCAAACAGGTTGAGAGCCACGCCCGACAGCACGTGGTTGACGTTGAACTTCACCACGGCGAAGGCGTGGATGAGCCCGCCGACGGAGCCGGCCACCACGGCGAGGGCGAGCCCCTGCCACGGCCCGTACCTCCACGCGGCCCACCCTCCGAACCACGTGCCGAAGATCATCATGCCTTCGATTGCGATGTTGACGATGCCCACGCGCTCGGCCCACAGGCCGGCCATGCCGGCCATGAGGATGGGGATGGTGACACGCAAGGTGGTGCCCATCGTGCTCGACGACGTGAGGTCGGTACCGCCGTGGGTGATGACCCGGGTGAGGCAGAGCAGCAAGAACAGCACGCCGGCGGTTGCCATCGTTCGCCCTCGGGACGGCCTGCTGATGAAGGTCTTCCACGGTGGCTGTGCCGGATCGGTGAAGGACGGCGCGGTGTCGATGGTGGCGCTCATGCCGCCACCGCCGCGGTGGGAAGTGCCAGCTGGGCGGCAGTTCGGTCGGCCGTTCGTTTGGCGACCCGCCGGCCGACCACCTCGTTGACGATGACCACCGTGATGAGGATGATGGCCTTCAGCACGAGCACGATCGACTGCGGCAGCTTCGCGATCTGCAGCGGCGCCGACACCGAGTCGAGGAAGCCCCACAGGAATGCCGCAGCGATGATGCCCGCTGGGTGGTTGCGGCCGAGCAGCGCGACCGCGATGCCGTTGAAGCCGTAGCCGTCGGGTCTCGACGGGCCGTAGGCATGCGACTCACCGAGCAGGTAGGGCAGGCCGGCCAGGCCGGCGACGGCGCCCGACATGAGCATGGCCACCACGATCATGCGGCTGGAGCTGATGCCGGCGGTGCGGGCCGCGACTGCGTTGTAGCCCGACGCCCGCAGGCGGAACCCGAACTTGCTCTTGTAGACCACCAGCCAGAACAGCACCACCACGAGCAGGGCGATGAGCACGAACGAGGTGAGCGTCTGGTGCTGGGTGCTCCTGCCGGTCTTCGAGGTGACCGTGAACAGCACCGGCATCCATGCGGTCTTCGGCAGCGGCTTGGACTTCACGTCGAGGCTCGCCGAGCTCTGGTAGCGGAAGTAGCTGGTGAACAACCAGTCGATCACGCTGAGCGCGATCGAGTTGAGCATGATGGTCGCGATGACCTCGTTGACGCCCTTCTTCACCTTCAGGTAGGCGGCGATGCCCGACCAAGCGGCTCCGGCGATCATGGCGATGATGATGACGAACGTGACGTGCAGCGGCGCCGCCATGTGCACCTTGGCACCGACGACGGCGGCGAAGAACATGCCGATGAGGAACTGCCCCTCGACGCCGATGTTGAACAGGTTCATCTTGAACCCGATGGCCACCGCGACGGCGGCGATGATGAGCGGCGTGGCTCGCTGCATCGCCTCGACCAGCTTCACGGGGGTGAGGCCGGCGTGCAGCATCTTGCCGTAGGCGTCGATGGGGTTCTTGCCGGTGACGAGCAGCAGCAGACCGGCGATGATCATCGCGATGAACACGGCGGCCACCGAACTGGCCAGGGTGATGAGCACGGACTGGCCGCTGGTGGGTCGGACGAGCCGGGTCCAGATGCTGTCGTTCGTGCCGGGGTTCATGATGCCCTCGGTCGCCGTGGAGAGCGGCATGGTGCTGGGTTCGGGTGTGCTCACGATGCGATCTCCTGCAGGCCGCCGGTCATGTAGGTGCCGAGGAGCTCGGGTGTGGCTTCGGCCGGGGTGAGGCGGGCGTTGATGCGTCCGTCGAACATCACCACGATGTTGTCGGAGAGACCGATGAGCTCTTCCAGATCGGCCGAGATGAGCAGCACGGCGAGTCCCTGGTCGCGTGCCAGTCGGAGCTTCTCCCAGATGGCCGCCTGGGCGCCGATGTCGACACCGCGCGTGGGGTGGGCCGCGACGAGCACCCGTGGGTGGCTCGACAACTCGCGACCGACGAGCAACTTCTGCTGGTTGCCGCCGGAGAGCGCATACGCGGGCACCACCTCGCTCGGCGTGCGCACGTCGAATGCGGCGATCACCTCGCGGCAGTCGGCGCGAGTGGCCGCGGCGTTGATGAACGGGCCACGCAGGAACTTCTCGTCGGCGTCGCGGCCCAGCAAGGTGTTCTCCCACAGCGGCGCGTCGAGCAGCAGGCCTTCGCGGTGGCGGTCGAACGGGATGTACGACAGGCCGTTCACGAGCCGGAAGTGCGGGGCAGTGCTGGTGACGTCGTCGCCGGCGATGAGCACGGTGCCGTGGATCGGGTGCACCTGACCGAGGATGGCCTCGCACAGCTCGAACTGACCGTTGCCCTCGACGCCGGCCACGCCCAGCACCTCGCCCTCGCGGATGACGAACGAGACGTCGTCGAGCAGTCGCTTGTCACCGGGGCCGGCGACGCTGAGGTTGCGCACCTCGAGCCTCACGTCGGTGCCCACCGTCGACGTGCGGCCGTGGGGCGACGGCAGTTCGCTGCCCACCATCAGCTCGGCGAGCTGCAACCGGGAGACCTCGTCGGGCTTCACCTCGGCCACCGTGGTGCCGGCGCGGATGACGGTGATGTCGTCGGACACCGTGAGCACTTCGTCGAGCTTGTGCGAGATGAAGATGATGGTGGCGCCGTCGGCGACGAGGCGATGCAGGTTGGAGAACAGCTCGTCGACCTCCTGCGGCACGAGCACCGCGGTCGGCTCGTCGAGGATGAGGATGCGCGCACCGCGGTAGAGCACCTTGAGGATCTCCACGCGCTGGCGCTGCCCGACACCGAGGTCGGAGGTGGGCGCATCGAGGTTCACGTGCGTGCCCGACGAATCCATCAGGGCTTCGATCTTGGTGCGCGCCGTGGAGAACGAGATGACACCCCGCGTCGCCGGCTCGGCTCCGAGGATGATGTTCTCGAGCACGGTGAAGTTGTCGGCGAGCATGAAGTGCTGGTGCACCATGCCGATACCTGCGGCGATGGCGTCGCTGGGC
The DNA here is from genome assembly GCA_003154135.1 of Acidimicrobiaceae bacterium. Classification (GTDB taxonomy): domain Bacteria; phylum Actinomycetota; class Acidimicrobiia; order Acidimicrobiales; family Ilumatobacteraceae; genus UBA668. The sequence goes on along the minus strand of PMCN01000270.1, from coordinate 11,617 downwards.
GACCGGAACACGTGCTGCACGCCGTCGACGATGATGGTGCCGGCCTCCGGCTGGTGCATGCCGTAGAGGGTCTTCATCAACGTGGACTTGCCGGCGCCGTTCTCGCCGACGATGGCGTGGATGGTGCCGGCTCGCACCTTGAGGTTCACGTCGTGGTTGGCGATGACGCCCGGGAACCGCTTCTCGATCCCCTTGAGTTCAACGGCCAGAGCATCGCCCGTCACGGTCCCCCCTTGTACGAAATGTCCAGCCCGTTTATAGCAGAGAGCCCGGGGTGACACCCCGGGCTCTCCACGTTGTTCACACTGCGCCATCTGCATGGCGCGTTCTGCTGAAGGTCAGGCGACCTTGGTGGGCACGACGATCTTGCCGGAGATGATGTCGGCCTTGATGGCGTCCAACTTGTCCTTCACATCGTCGAGGTAACCACCCGAGGTCGAGTAGCCGACGCCGTCGGTCTTGAGGTCGTACACGTGCACGCCACCCTTGAACGTGCCGGATGCGAAGTCCTTCGAGATCTCGAACACCGCAGAGTCGACGCGCTTGATCATCGACGTGAGGATGTGCTTCTGCTCGTCGGGCTTGGCCGAGAGGTACTGGTCGCTGTCGACGCCGATGGCCCATGCGTTGGACTCGACGGCGGCGGCGATGGTGCCTGCACCCGAACCGCCGGCGGCGGTGTAGATGATGTCGGCGCCGGCCTTGTACCAGCCGTTGGCGATCTCCTTGGCCTTGTCGGGCGAGGTCCAGGCGTTGTTGTCGCCGGCAGCGCCGAGGTACTGCGACTCGATCTTGATGGTCGGGTCGATCGACTTGGCGCCAGCGATGTAGCCGGCCTCGAACGTCTTGATGAGGTCGATCTCCTGGCCGCCGATGAAGCCGATGTGGTGCGTCTTGCTCTTCAGTGCCGCAGCGGCACCGACGAGGTACGAACCCTGCTCGGCTGCGAAGCTGAGGAAGGCCACGTTGGGGGTGGCGTTGTCGTAGTAGCCGTCGACGCAGGCGTAGTCGGTGGTCGGGTTGGCCGCAGCCACCTTGGCGAGGGCGTCACCGAAGGCGAAGCCGACGGCGATGATGGGGTTGTCGCCGTTGCCGGTGAGCGTGGTGAGGTTGGGCTGACGGTCGTCGGCGGTGGTGGCCTCGAGCTCGTCGACGGTGGCGCCCAAGGTCGACTTGACCTTGTCGGCACCGCGGCCGGCCGAGTCGTTGAACGTGCCGTCGCCACGGCCGCCGGTGTCGAACGCGATGCCGAGCTTCAGGCCTTTCACCATGGTGCCGCCGGTGGTGCCGCCGGTGGTGCCGGGCGTGGTGGTGGCGGCCATCGTGCCACCGGTGGTGGTGGACGGGGCCGCAGTGTTGCTGGTCTTCGCGTCGCTGCCGCATGCTGCGGCGATGAGACCGAAGGATGCAACGAGGGCAATCGCAGCAATGTGCTTGCTCTTGCGCATTTTGTCTCCCCCTTGGAGTGTTGGTTGGTGGATGAAGTATCCGTCCGCCAGCCTAGCCCGACCTGAGTGATGCAGTGGATCCCGCTTCGGCTCGTAACATGGGCGTGATCTCCATGTCGAACGGGTACCGGCCCCCACAGGCCCCGCGTCGGCGGGCCCCAGCACGCACCTACCGGGTGCGTCGCATCGTCGCCCTGCTGGTCACGGTCGTGCTGCTCTACGGCGCCTACACGCTCGTCGCCGGCCTCTTCTCGCGCAGTGGCACCAGGACCACCGAAGCCATCACCCCCTCCACGCACACCGTGGTCAACGACGGGTCGACTGCCACGACGCTGGAGCCCACCACCACCACCGAGTTGAAGGACAAGGCGCGCACCACACCCACCGCCGCCGACCCGGCCGAGGTGCTGGTCTTCGGCGACTCCGATGCGGGAACGTTCGGGCCGTACCTCAAGCAGCTCCTCGACCAGACCGGGATCGCGACGACGACGCTCGACTACAAGGTGTCGTCGGGGCTCTCCCGCCCCGACTTCTTCGACTGGCCGGCCCACATGCGTGAGAAGTTGCCGCAGGTGAACCCCGACATCGTGGTGGTCACGTTCGGGGGCAACGACGCGCAGGGTCTGCGCAACATCGACAAGACGTGGGCGGTGAACCATCCGCCGGCGTCGGGCGGCGACGACGCCGACTGGAAGGCCGAGTACGGCAAGCGCGTCGGCGAGGTGATGGACTACCTCGGCGGCCGCAACCGCACGCTCATCTGGGTGGGCATCCCGAACGACAACAACCCCGACGTCACGGCCCGTCTCGCCGTGCAGGATCAGGTGGTGCGCGCCGAGGCCGCGAAGCGCCCGAAGGTGGTGTTCGTCGACACGTGGTTGCGGTTCAGCGGTCGCAACAACGGCTGGGCCGAGTTCGTCATCGACCCGCGCGACGGGGTGGGCAAGAGCGTGCGCGCCAAGGACGGCTTCCACCTCAACACCACCGGCGCCGAGATCCTCGCGCTCGACATCGCCGAGGCCGTCAAGACCGACCTCCGCGCACGCGGCGCGAAGATCTGACCGCCCGAGACACGCCGCGCCCACGGGTCCGCTTCCTCTCGTTCGCGGGACGTTCCGGACCCGTGGGGCCGGAACGTCCCGAATTCGGGACGAATCGCGCCCGACCTGGAGAGAGGGGGGTGGGGGTTACTGCTGGCGGCCGCGTGCCTGGATGGCGATGCGGCGGGCTTCCACCTGCTCGGCGCTGAACATCTCGCGTTGCCAGCGCGACGCGTTGGTGGCCTCGATCTCCCAGCCACTCCGGTCGCGGGTGATCTCGCCGTAGGTGGCGCGGATCTGGCGCACGCCCGGCTGGTCGTTGCCGATGATGTCGCGGGCCAGCTGCCGGGTGAACGGCATCAGCTCGTCGTGGCCGACCACGTGGTTGACGAGCCCGACCTGCAGCGCCTCGTCGGCCAGCATGAAGTTGCCGGTGTAGCTCATCTCACGCGCCCTGCGCACACCGATTGCCTGCGGCAGCAGCACGGTGAGGCCCCATCCGGGCATGACACCCACGCGCGAGTGGGTGTCGCCGAACTTGGCGCGCTCGCTGGCGACGAGGAAGTCGCAGTTGAGCGCGAGCTCGAAACCGCCGGTGATGGCCACGCCGTTGACGGCTCCGATGATGGGCTTCGACAGCGCGGGGAACGGGCCGCGCAGGCCGTCGCGATTGGGGCGCCCGTCGGCACCGGTCGCGCCGAGGTTGCCGGCGGTGGAACCGAGCTCTTTCAGGTCGAGCCCGGCGCAGAACGCGGGGTCGGTACCGGTGAGGACCACCACGTCGACGTCCGCGTCGGCATCGGCCTCGCGCATGCGCTCGGGCAGCTGCCGCAACACCTCGCTGGACAGCGCGTTGCGCGCCTCGGGACGGTTGAGGGTGATGGTGGCGATGCGCTCGCTCACCTCGTAGAGCACGACGTCGGACATGGCGCCGACCCTACTGGCTGGTCAGTGGAGGTCGGCGAGCTTCACGAGGGTGGCGGCGATCCAGCCGCCCAGCGCGCCGAAGTGGTCGTCGAGCTGAGTGCTGGCCCCGTCGGCGAGGGTGGCCTCCGATAGCTCGTAGAGACCTTCGAAGGTGACCTCCACCGCGTAGTCGGCCGCGACCGAGGGGTCGACGTCGTACGACGCCTCGGCCGTGACGCCCACTCGCTCGAGGCAGCCGTCGCCGATGAGGGGGCTGGTCTCGGGAGCGATGCCGTACACGCGGGCCGGGTCGAGCGGCGCGGTGAGCTGCTGCGAGCGGAACACGATCTCCATCTCGATGGCCGGCAGCCGGTCGAGCACCTCCTCGACGTACCACTGCCGGTACGCGGTCTGGCTCCACGACGGCCAGTCGAACGTGATGTGCGCGACCACCCGCGGCGGCAGGCCTTCGCCGGGCAGGCCGTAGCTGGTCTCCCACGTGAGGTCGCCGAGCAGCACGTCGGCCTGGAAGTGCTCCTCGAACGGCTGCCGCTCGAGGAACGCGGCCTCGAAGGCATCGCGCAGCGCACTGATGGCGTCGGTGAACACGTGGTCGAGCATCTGCACCCGACGGTAGCTGCCGGCGGAGCCTCTGTGGCTACGGTTGGCCGCATGTCGCTCGTGCTCGTCTCCGTGGCCGAAGGCGTGGCCACCCTCACGCTCAACAACCCCGCGGAGCGCAACACGCTCACGGCCCCCATGGTGGCCGAGATCGTCGCCGCGATGGACGGCATCGAGGCCGACACGTCGATCGGTGCGGTGGTGGTCACGGGCGCGGCACCCGCGTTCTGCGCCGGAGCCAACCTGGGCAACCTCGCCGAAGCCACCAGCGACAGCCTGGGCAGCATCTACGAGGGCTTCCTGCGAATCGCCCGCAGCCCGCTGCCCACCCTCGCCGCGGTCAACGGTGCCGCCGTCGGGGCGGGCATGAACCTCGCCCTCGGCTGCGACCTGCGCCTGGCCGCGCGGCGGGCGAAGTTCGACACGCGCTTCCTGCAGATCGGCATCCATCCCGGTGGGGGGCACACGTGGATGCTGCGCCGCATCGCCGGCCCGCAGGTCGCGTTCGCGGGCGTGGTGTTCGGCGAGGTGATGGACGGGGCCGAGGCCGAGCGCGTCGGGCTGGTGCACCGCTGCGTCGACGACGACCAGCTGCTCGCCGCGGCCGAGACCATGGCGGCCCGGGCCGCGGCGGCGCCGCGCGAACTGGTCATCGAGGTGAAGCGCACCATCCAGGACATGGCCGATGTGGCCACCCACGCCGAGGCGGTCGACCGCGAGCTCGTCCCCCAGGTGTGGAGCACGCGTCAGCCCTGGTTCGCGGAGCGCATCGCCGCGCTGCAGGCCAGAATCAGCTCGAAGTAAAAGCGCGCAGAACTGTTACCCAAAGTCCCTACTTGCCGCGGAGGGCGTGGTCTACGGTTCGATCACGGAGAGCAGCCGTACATTCCGACACACACGGAGGTACCCATGAGCCAGCGCCATCGCAACCAAGAAGTGGCACCGCCACCGAAGATGGATTTGCGAGCACATGCCCACAACGAGCGGCATCGCATCAACAGCGAGTTGCACGCCGTTGCGGCGCAGGTGAGTGCCGGTTACGAGCCCGACGAGGTGCACGAGCCCGGTAGGGCGTGGGTACCGACGGGCCATCACGATGCCGAGAAGGCGGCCAAGGCCACCGGCCCCAAGCGCATGCGCCACTGGAAGGTGAAGGAGTGGAAGCGCCGCAGCACGGTGCGCAAGGCCAAGGCGCAGGCGAGTCGCCTCGTCGCCGAACAAGCCTGACGGCACTCACAGCCAGGCGGCGGTCAGCTCTGCTCGTCGCTCCTGCCACTCCTCGGCGGTGATGCCGAAGCGCATGTGGTCCTCCCACGTGCCGTTGATCTCGAGGTAGCGCAAGGCCACCCCCTCTTCGCGCAGCGCGAGCACTTCCATCACGCGACGGCTGTTGCGGTTGCGCGGCACGATGCAGACCTCGAGTCGGTGAAGGTGGAGTTGCTCGAAGGAGAACCGCGTGACCACCACCACGGCCTCGGCGACGTAGCGGTTGCCGGCCCGCGCCTGGTCGATCCAGTACCCGAGGGTGGCGCCCTGCAGCGCACCGCGCGCCACGCCGTTGAGGTTCACCTCGCCGGCGAGGTGGTCGTCGACGAACAGGCCGAACCCGAAGGCCACGCCCATCTGCCGATCGCGGTCGCGTGCCGCGCACCGCGACATGTAGGCATCGCGATCGCGGGTGGGGTCGAGCAGGTTGGCCGGCCGCAGCGGCTCCCATTGCGTCAGCCACTCCTCGTTGCGTTGACGCACCTCGGTCCACTCCGGCCAGTCGGCAGGCGAGAGCGGCCGCAGCATGACGCGCTTGCCGTAGATGCGGATCGCGCCGCCTGCGGGCATCGACGGGTGCCCGTAGCTGCCGCGGCTCATGGGACGGTCACCCACACCGACTCGGCGGCGAGGAACCTCATCACGGCCACCACCGCGCACGCCACCCCCAGCACGTCGTGCACCTCGTGGGCAGGCAGGCCGGGGTTGCGGCGCCGGTCGGCGGCGCGCTCGGTGGCCAGCGTGCGGAAGACGTCCTCCGCGGCGGCTCGGCTGAGCTCGAACGGCAGCGCAGCGCTGCCGCCGACCTCCACGTCGGCGAGCGTGGCGACGCCGGGCCCGCTGATCTCGACGCGTTCCGCATGCTGGAACGGCGGCACTTCACGACCGGCGTCCTCGAGGTGGTCGAGCACGAGCCCGATGGCGTTGACGAGCTCCTCGGGTGCGGGAGGGTCGGTGACGATCGACGCGGCGAGCGAGGCCGCGCCGATGGGGATGTCGTAGACGAGGTCGTCGACGCTCACCCGGCACGCACGCCCGTGCACGAGCACCTGCGCGGTGGTCATGTGGGGGCCTGCTCGTCGAGGTGTGCAGCCGTCCAGTGGCCCACTGCATCGTCGCCGCCGGCGAGCAAGAAGGCGTAGTGGGCGTGGAGGCACTTCACGCCGGTGCGCGTGCCGCCCACACCTCCCGACGGTCGCGGCCCCACGTGCGTGGCCGGGATGGCGGCGTCGCGGTCGGCGGCGTAGCGGGCGTGTGCCGCGGCAACGTCGGCGGCGGGCACCTCGCGCTCGGCCCGGCGCACTCCGCCGGCGGCTTCCAGCCGGCTCACCCGCAGCAGTGCGTCGGCACCCACCAACCAGTAGCGGGTGGGCATCGGCGTGCCGTCGTGCAGGAAGGGGGCGTTGCGCAGCACGACGGGTTCGCCCAGGGGGCTGCGCACGACCACCTCGAAGTCGCTCTGCGGGGTGCGACCGAGGAGGAGCGCGACCGCGGCGAGGTCGGCGTCAGAAGGCGTGGGTGCGGCCATGGTGGCCAACGCGCAGGACGGGTTACTTGCGCAGGCGGCGCAGCGCGAGCAGCAACAGGACCAGGCCGCCGAGTGCGGGCAGGAGGCGCTTGAGCATCGCCGTGGCGGCCACGTCGGAGAGCACGATGGGCTCGGCGGCAGGACCCTGGATGGTGCGCACGGTGGGTGCTCCGGCGGGCTCGGCCGCCGGGGTCGCGGTGTGCTCGGCCACATCGGCGACGTGCGCCTTCACCTCTTCGGCGTGGGCCACTGCCTCGGCGACGATGGCCTCCGCCTCGGCAGGGTCGTCCTGCTCGGCGTCGAGCATGGTGTTGAGGTTGTTGGCGAACTGGGTCATCAGCTTGGCGCTGACGTCGCCCATGACGCCGCGACCGAACTGGGCCACCTTGCCGCTGACGTGCAGGTCGGTCGACACGACGCACTTGGTGACGTGGGCCGACACCTCCTGCAGCTGGGCGGTGATGAGCGCATCGGCGTTGCCCTTGCCACCGGTGTCGCGGCCCTCGCCCTTCAGCACCGCACGGTGGTTGGCGTCGTCGCGCTCGACGAAGGTGGCCTGGCCCTTGAACGCGGTGGAGATCGGCCCGAGCTTCACCTTCACCTGACCGCGATAGATGTCGCCCTCGACCTCTTGCAGCTGCGCACCGGGCATGCACGGCGCGATGCGCTCGAGGTCGGTGAGCACCGACCAGGCGTGCGCGATGGAGCGGTTCACGGTGAATTCGTTCAGGAGCTTTTCCATCGGGCGAGGTCCTCCGGTGTGTCGATGTCGGCTGTGGAGCCTAGGCATGGTACGTGGTGTACCCACTCGGGGTGCACGTGCAGCAGCGATCGGGCGCCCTCGTCGCCCTCGGTGGGCAGCAGTGGCCACACGTCGCGTCGCAGGCGCACAGGGTTGGGCCCCGGCGCCCCGCCGTAGGTGGCGATCACCAGGCGGTGCTCGGCGGGGGCGTCGGCCACCGCCTGCCAGGCCTGCGGGGTGATGAACGGCTGATCGGCGAGGCCGACGGTGACCGAGTCGGCTCCCCAGGCGTCGGCGGCGGCCACCGCCACCTGCAGCGACGTGGCCATCCCCTGCGCCCAACGGGGGTTCTGGCGGCCCGTCACGCCCGGCGGCAGCGCCAGGTCGGCGGCGCCGGTGACCACCACCACCTGGTCGAACCCGGCCGCGACGACGTGCTCCAGCGCCCACTCCCACACTGGCCGGCCGCGCAGCTCGGCGAGCAGCTTGTGGGTGGGCCCGGTGTAGCGCGTGCCGCCACCGGCAGCGAGCAGAGCGGCGATCCGCGGGGTCACGGAGGGAGCCTAGGGCGGGTCGGGGGAGGCGATTGCATGACGAACAGGTGACGGAAAGATTGCGGCGCCCGACATTATTTCATTCGCGTGACGCTAGTGTGTCGAACCGTTACTCAAGCCGGGGCGGACCCGACCACGAGAGGACGCAATTCCAGATGACGTTGCGCACCACATTTCACGCCACCTTGGTGGCCGGCGCCCTGTTCACCGGCATCGCCGCCCTGCCCCAGGCGGCAGCCGCCGCCCCTGCGCGGGTGGCCTACACCGAGTCGGCCAACGACGCGCTGGCGCCCCTCGCCGGCCAGGCGCTCATCGACTGGCAGGCGTACGTCACCACCGGCGACCGCACCGCGTTCGCCGAGTACTACCGCATCCGCAACGGCATCGCTGCCGAGGTGGCCACGCGGCTCTCGCTCGACCCCACGCAGATGCAGGTGGCCTGGCGCGACGCCGACCCGGCCCACCAGGTGGCGCTGCTCGCCGCGTTGAGCCAGTTGGGCACCCCGTACCGCGGGTTCAAGGCCATCCCGGGCGTCGGCTTCGACTGCAGCGGTCTCACCTCGTGGGCATGGAGCCAGGCCGGGGTGGTGCTCGATCACCAGAGTCGCAAGCAGATCCAGGCGTCGAAGATCGTCACCGCGGTCAACGCCCAGGCGGGCGACCTCGTGTACTACCCGGGACACGTGATGATCTACCTCGGCATCGCCAACGCCATCGTGCACGCCCCCAACACGGGCCGCCGCGTGGAAGTGGGCTTCGTCGGTTCGCACCGCGTGCTGTCGGCCCGCTACGGCAACCCGGTCGGCTGACAGCCGATCGGCAGGCCGACCTGCTCAGGCGCCGACCTGCTCAGGCATGGATGGGGCCGTCGCTGTCGCGCAACGACGGCGCGATGCGGCCCGTGCGNNCGGGCGATGATCTCGGCGCAGATGGCGATGGCGGTCTCCTCGGGCGTGCGTGCTCCGAGGTCGAGGCCGATGGGCGACATCAGCCGGGCCAGCTGCTCGGGCCCGTCGACTCCCACTTCGGCGAGCCGGACGAGCCGCTTCGCGTGAGTGGTGCGGCTGCCCATCACGCCGATGTAGCCGACCGCCGTGGCCAGCGCGCCCTGCACCGCCGGCACGTCGAACTTCGGGTCGTGGGTGAGGATGCACACGGCGTCGCGTGAGCCCAGCGTGTGTCCGTGGGAGACGAAGAGCGGGCCGGGCCACGACACCACCACGTCGTCGGCCATGGGAAAGCGGCGGCGGGTGGCGAAGATCTCGCGGGCGTCGCACACCGTGACGCGGTAGCCGAGCACCTTGGCCACCTTGGCGAGCGCCGCCGTGAAGTCGACGGCCCCGAAGATCCACATCTGCGGCGGCGGCGCCCAGCTCTCGACGAACGCACTCACCATGGGAGTGCCGACGAGGTCTTCGGGCGTGGTCTCGCCATGGGGCCCGTAGTGGCGCACCCCGCTGCGGCCGGCCTCCAGCTCGGCGACGGCGTCGCGGGCCGCGATGCGGTCGAGCTCGGCGTGCCCCAGTGAGCCGAGCAGTTCGTCGGTGGGGGTGATGAGCAGCTTGTTGCCCACACCCGGGCCGTCGATGACGGTGACGAGCGCGACGGGCAGCTGGGCGCGGAGCAGCTCGTGGAGGCGGTCGTAGAGGCTCGCGCTCATCGCTGGACCCTCACCAGTCGAGCGGTTCGATGAACAGCCGGATGGTGCCCCCGCATGTGAGCCCGACGGCGAATGCGTCGTCGTCGCTGTACCCGAAGGTGACCACTCGCGCCGGGGCTTCCCCCGCCAGGATGGAGAGCGCCTCGCCGACGACTGCGCTCTCGACGCAGCCGCCACTGACGCTGCCCGCGACCTCGCCGCGCTCGTTGACGGCCATGGCTGCACCCGGGCCGCGCGGGCCCGACCCCTCGATGTCGACCACGCGGGCGATGGCGACGCGGTCGCCTGCGGCACGCCAGCGGTCGATGTCGTCGAGCAGCTCTCTCATGCGCGTTCTCCCACTCGTCTGCGTGCACTGCGCTGGTTGGCCTCGGCGGCGATGACCGACGCCAGCTCCTGCATCGACGCCAGGCTGTGACCTTCCACGAAATCATCAACATACGGCAGCGCCGCCGCCATGCCACGTGCCAGCGGGGCGTACCCCGGCGTCACCTTCAGCGGGTTCACCCAGATCATGTGGTAGGCGATGCGCTGCAGGCGCTGCATCTGCTCGCCCAGCACGTCGGGGTCGCCGCGGTCCCATCCGTCGCTGAGCACCACCACGATGGCCCCGCGGGCCATGCCGCGGACGCCCCACTGGTCGTTGAACAGGCGCAGGCACTCGCCCAGGCGCGTGCCCCCGCTCCAGTCGTGCACCCGGGTGCTGGCCTGCGACAGCGCCTTGTCGGGGTCGCGGCTGTGCAGCTCCTTGGTGACGCGGGTGAGGCGCGTGCCGATGGCGAACGCCTCGACCCGTTGCCGGCCGGCCACTGCGGCGTGCACGAATCGCAGCATCGCCCGCGCATACGGCTCCATCGACCCGCTCACGTCGAGCAGGAGCACCAGCCGGCGCAGGCGCTGGCCGGGCTCGCGCCAGTGGCGCTCGATGGGCTCGCCGCCCGTGCGCAGCGCGGAGCGCAGCGTGGCCTGCAAGTCGGGGCGGCGGCCGCGGCGCGAACGGTGCTGGCGGAACGAGCGACGCGGTGGTCCGATGAAGCGCAGCTGCGTCATCAGCTCCTGCGCCTGGTGCAGCTCGTCGTCGGAGTAGTCGGCGAAGTCCTTGTCGCGCAGCACCTCGACTGCCGAGAAGCGCAGCGTGATCTGTGGGTCGTCGCCGGGCGGCGCGGCGTCGTCGAGGCTGCTGTCGTCGTCGCTGTCACTGTCGTCGTCGACGGCGAGCGTGATGTGCATCGGCTCGTCGGGCTCGTCGATGCTGCCGGCCGCCGCGGCGAGCCAGAACACATCGAACGAGCGGTCGAAGAGCGCGATGTCTTCGGGGCGCCGTACGAGGGTGGCGCGGGCCGCCCAGTACACCTCGTGGCGATCGTCGATGTGCAGCCTGCCCAACGCGTCGACGAACGTGAGCACGCTGCCCAGCGGCACCTGCAGCCCGGCGCCGCGCAGCACGCGGGCGAACGCGACCGCCATCCGCTCGGCGGGTGTGTGCGCCGGCAGGTGCGGATGCAGCAACGTGCTCAATGTGACGCGAGACCCCGCTCGAACGCCTGCTTGACNNTCGCTCACGCCCAGCGCCGACAGCGCCTGCGCCCAGTCGATGGTCTCGGCCACCCCCGGAGGCTTGTAGAGGTTGAGCGTGCGCAGGGTCTCGACCGCACCCGCCACCTGGCGCGCCAGCCGTTCGAGTGCCTGCGGCACGCGCATGCGCACGATGCGCACCTCGCGCTCGAAGTCGGGGTGCTACACCCAGTGGTACAGGCAACGGCGCTTCAGCGCGTCGTGCACGTCGCGGGTGCGGTAGGAGGTGAGGATGACCAGCGGCGGACGTACGGCGGCGAATCGACCCAGCTCGGGC
>PMCN01000258.1 GCA_003154135.1 Acidimicrobiaceae bacterium | reverse complement strand
TCGTTCCACAGGTCGAGGCTGGGCAGCTGGTGCAGCGCGACTCGCTCGTCGAGCACCGGGTAGGGCTGCCCGCTGTACACCTCCACGGTGTGTCCGAGGTCGGCGAGCGCCTTGGTGAGGTGACGCGTGTACACACCCTGGCCACCGACGTGAGGCTTGCCCCGATAGGTGAGGTAGGCGATCTTCAGCGGAGCATCGGGATCGAGCCCTTTGGCCCCTGCCGGGGGTGACGCAGACATAGGTGACAACGCTATCGCCCGACGGTTACCGGTCGGTAAGCGTCACGCGCTTGCAACCATGTGTGACGGTCGACCACCTGGCCGCGTCAGCAGGCCGTGAGCACGAAGGTGCTGGTCACGGTGCTCGTGTTGCCCGCCACATCGGTGACGGTGACCACGTACGTGTAGGTGCCGGGCGTGGGTACGGGCAGCAGCAGCGAGCCGCCGGCCACGCCCGTCGAGGTGGTGGTGAGGGTCACGTCGCCGTGCTCGGGCCCTGTCCACTGCATCGTGAGCGGCGCGGTCACCCCGGTGTCGTCGGTGAAGAACGCGGTCACCTGCAGTGCCGAGCCCACCTGGCATGCCGGGTAGGAGCCGGTCGGTCCGCGCAGCTTCACGGTGGGCGGGCGCTCCACGTCGCCGCGAAGGGTGATCTGGTGGGCCGGCCCGTTGGTCGCGTGCACCGACACCGTGGCCTGCACCTTGCCCTCGGGGAGATCGGTGCGGTCGAGCAGCACCGTGACCACCTGGTGCGCGCCCGGGGCGAGCGTGCCGGAGGAGCCGACGAGGACGAACGGCACGGCGCTGCCGCCGGTCGACCACTGCACCGCGACGCCACCGGTGTTGGTGACGTCGAACGTCGCCGACGTCGTGTCGGTGCCGAGGTCGATGTTGCTGACCGACACCGCGACCGAGCCCGATGAGCTCGATGCGCCGGTCGTCGATGTGCCCGTGGGTGATGTGCTGGTGGTCGAGGTGCCAGTAGGTGAGGTGCCGGTTGACGGCGTACCCGTCGTCGGTGTGAGACCGGGAGCGGTGACCGGCACGGTGGGGCCGGGCGGTGACACCTCGAACGTCGTCGACGAACGGCTGCCGATGTCGTCGCCGGTCGAGTGCCTGCCGGCAGCCACCACTGCGACACCACCCGCGGCGAGGAGCACCACCACCGCGATGCCCGCGGCGACCAGCCACCGGCCGGGGCCGCGCACCACACGGGGGAAGCCGCCGGGCATGTCGAACGTGGCGGAGGCCATTGCGCCGGCGGGCGCGGCCGCGTGGCCGAGGATGCGGTCGCGCAGGTCGACGGGGGCGGCGAACGCCGGCGCCGCGCCGAGCAACGCGAGCGGCAGCACCTTGCGACGAGTGCGTTCGCAGATCTCGCACTGCTCGATGTGGCGGGCCACTCGCTTGCGGATGAGCACATCGAACGTGCCGTCCCATCCACGCAGGATGGTGTCGAGCACCGCGCAGTCGTCGCGTCCCGCTCGGGCCACGGTGAGCGCGCCCAGGCTCCGTTCCACGCGGCCGCGCATGCGGTGCACGAGCGTGTACCCCTGTTCCGGGCTCACACCGAGTGCGAGCGCGAGGTCGGCACCCTGCAGGCCTTGGCGCACGCTCAGCTCGAGCACCAACTGGTCGCGCTCGTCGAGGCCGCATGCGGCGCTGCGCACGAGCTCGGCCAGCTCACCGGCAGCGACCATCTCGCCTTCGGCGTCGGGCGCTGTGGGCGCGGCCAACTCAGGCACCCCCATCGCGGAGAAGTCGGTGGGCAGGGCGCGGCCGCGTCGTCGTGACCGCCGGTACACCTCGTTGCGCAGCACGGCGTAGAGCCACGGCTTGAGCCGCGTCGCATCGCGGAGCTGCCCCAGCTTCTCGGCGGCCACCAGGAACACGTCGTGGGCGGCGTCGGCCGCCTCGTGACGGTCGCGCAGTATCGCCGCCGCGGTGTCGTACAAGCCCGCGCCGTACCGGTCGTACATCTCCGCCAGCGCGCTGCGATCGCCCGCCAGGTGGGCGGTGACCAGTTCGGCGTCGGCGCGCAGGTCGGGCATGGGGCATTGGTCCTTCTCCTCGGCTGTTCAGAGCCGGGAGGGGGACCTACCTCGCACTTTTCCAGCGAAGGGTCATGTGGCGCTGCAGCATCTCACCGGGTGCCAGCCGCGCCGCGCCACCGATGGTGAACGCGTCGGGCGGGCCGCTCTGCGGCTCGACGCAGGTCATCTCGGCCGGTTCGTCGTACACCACCCAGTGGTCGCAGTCGCTGGCCACGACGAGCGTGAGGTCGGGGTAGTGCAGCTGCAGCGGCGCGAGCGGCTCGACGAAGCAGTCGTCCCAGGGGTGCGGCTTGGGAGCCACCAGTTCTGCGGTGGCGATGCCCGCGGCGTCGCGCACGTGCATGTGCCCGAACTGGAGGTCGGCGGAGAGCGGTTTGCGAAAGCACGGGTGCCACCCCACCACGGCCGGCATCGCGAGGGCGTTGGCGTACACGGTGAGCACGCAGGTGAGGCCGTGCTCGTCGAGGTGCAGGTGCTGGTGCGCGCGGCCACCGAAGTGCCAGCTGAGCTCGATCTGCAGCTCGCAGTAGTCGCGGCCTGCGTCGACCACCTGCCACGGCGACTCGAACGCCGTGCCGTGGATGGCGTGCGGGGGCATGTTCACCGGCACCCGTTCGTCGACACCGTCGAAGCGGAACCGGCCGTCGCGCACGCGGCCCGCCCACGGCACCATCGGGTAGCAGCCCCACGTGAGCGGGCTCCCGCCGGCGTCGTCGTGCAGCAGCGCCCGCTCGGCCACCTCGAGCTGCGCGATGCGCCCACCCGCCATGGGTGCGACCGTCATCCACGCGTCGCCCGCCTCCAGCTCGATCATCGTTCCATTCTCTACCATTCCCGGCATGCGTGGTCTGGTGCAGCGGGTGAGGTCGGCGAGCGTGACGGTCGATGGCGAGGTGGTGGGTGCCATCGGCGAGGGGTTGTGCGTGCTCGTGGGCGTCACCCACGACGACGGGCACGAGCAGGCGAGCAAGCTGGCCGACAAGATCTGGCACCTGCGCGTCATGGACGACGATGCGGGGGTGATGAACCGCAGCGTCGCCGACACCACACGGGAGGTGTTGGTGGTGAGCCAGTTCACGCTCTACGGCGACGCGAGCGCGGGCCGCCGCCCGAGTTGGATCGCGGCCGCCCGCCCGGAGCACGCCGAGCCGTTGGTGCAGGCCGTGGTCGATCGGCTCCGCGCGCTCGGCGCCACCGTGGCCACCGGCCGGTTCCGCACGGAGATGATCGTCGACATCCAGAACGACGGCCCGGTGACCGTGCTGCTGGAGCTCTGACGGGCCCACGAGACCCACCAGGTGAGGGTTCGCATGAGTTCCACGATGTGGGCCCGTTCCATCATGCGAAACCGAACGGCTCGATGCACTAGAGTGTCCGTTTGACATTTCGTACAGTTCCCGGTGGGAGGCACGTAGCAATGGCGCTCGCAGAACGGCTCGCCAATCTCGGCACGGAGACCGCGTTCGCGGTGTCGTTGGCGGCCGCCGATTGGGCATCGAAGGGGAACCGGGTGTACCCGTTCCACCTCGGCGACATCAACCNNCCGACGCCCGGCAACATCGCCGAGGCGATGAACCGTGCCATCGCCGAGGGGAAGACCGGCTACTGCCCGGCGGCGGGCATCATGCCGCTGCGTGAGGCCCTCGCTGCCGATGTGGCGGGTCGCCGCGGGCTCGACTACTCGGCCGCCAACGTGGTGGTGGAGCCCGGGGGCAAACCGGTCATCGGCAAGTTCATCCAAACCGTGATGAACCCCGGCGAGGGCGTGCTCTACCCGAACCCCGGCTACCCCATCTACGAGAGCATGATCGAGTACTACGGCGGGCGCAGCCTGGCGTACCGCTACGTGCAGACCGACACGGGCTTCGCGATCGACCTCGATCACCTCCGGTCGCTCATCACCAGCACGGGCGCCGGCCGCACCCGCGCCATCATCTACAACAACCTGCAGAACCCGCTCGGCTGCGAGAGCGCGGTCGAGGAGATGCAGGCCATCGCACAGATCGCCATCGACCACGACCTCACCGTGCTCGCCGACGAGGCGTACTTCGAGATGCGCTACTCGGGCACCAGCCACTCCATTGCGTCGCTGCCGGGCATGCAGGAGCGCACGGTCATCCTGTACACGTTCTCGAAGAAGTTCGCGATGACCGGTTGGCGCCTCGGTGCGGCCATCGCGCCGGTGGCCATCGCCGACAGCATCGCCAAGCTCAACACCAACGACGAGAGCTGCACGACGCACTTCGTGCAGGCCGCCGGGGTGGAGGGCGTCCTCGGTTCGCAGGAAGGCCCCGCGGCCATCCTCGCCGAGCTGCAGCGCCGTCGCGACGCTGCGTGGGGCGAGCTGCACCGGATCGACGGCTTCGTGTGCCCCAAGCCCGAGGCCACCTTCTACCTGTTCCCGAAGGTCACCGAGGTCATGTCGCGCATGGGCTTCACCGACGTCTCCGAGTTCGCCACGGCAGCACTGCACCACACCGGCGTGTCGTTCTGCACACGCAAGCACTTCGGCCGCCCACAGCCCGGTGAGTCCGACCACTTCGTGCGCTTCGCCTACTCGGGCCTGTCGGTCGACGACATCCACGAAGGGCTGTCGATCCTTCGTCGCTGGATCGAGGCGGCGTGAGCGATCGGCCCCGCATCGCGGTCACCGGTCGCATCCCCCACGCAGGGATGGAGCTGCTGCACGAGATGGGCGAAGTGGTGGCGTGGGACTCGCTCGACGTGCCCAGCGTGCAGCAGGTGCACGAGATGGTGCGCGGAGCCCACGCCGTCGTCACCCTCCTCACCACCAAGGTCGACGACGCGTTCCTCGATGCAGCGGGGCCACAGCTGAAGGTGGTCTCCAACGTCGCGGTGGGTCACAACAACATCGACCTCGCCGCGTGCGCAGCCCGCGGGGTGGTGACCACCAACACCCCCGGCGTGCTCACCGACGCCACCGCCGACATCGCGATGGCGCTCGTGCTGATGGTCACCCGTCGGCTGGGTGAGGGCGAGCGAGTCATCCGCCGCGGCGAACCGTGGCAGTGGGGCATGTTCTACATGCTCGGCTCCGGCATCCAGGGGCGGCGCCTCGGCATCATCGGCATGGGCGACATCGGCCAGGCGCTCGCCCGGCGAGCCAAGGCGTTCGGCATGACCATCGCCTACTCCAACCGCCGCCCGGTCGCACCCGCGGTGGAGGCCGAGCTGGGAGCACAGCTGATGAGCCTCGACGAGCTGTTCGCCACCAGCGACATCGTCAGCGTCAACTGCCCGTACTCGCCCGCGACGCACCACCTGGTCTCCACGGCGCAGTTCGAGCTGATGAAGCCCACGGCCTACCTGGTCAACACCGCGCGAGGCCCCATCGTCGACGAGGCAGCGCTGGTGCAGGCGTTGCAGAGCGGCCGCATCGCGGGTGCCGGGCTCGACGTGTTCGAGGCCGAGCCCACCGTGCACCCGGGCTTGCTCGAGTGCGACAACGCGGTGCTCGTGCCGCACCTCGGATCCGCCACGGTGGAGACCCGCAACGCGATGGCTCGCCTGGCTGCGCACAACGCGGTGAACGTGCTCAGCGGCGTCGAGCCACCTACGCCGATTCCGCCTCCGGCGAACTGACGGCGGCCGCTCGTTCGTCGCGGTCGCGCTTCCACTGGCGACCCGGCGCCCACCACGAACCGAGCAGCACGAGCGCCATCAACGCCACCCATGGAAGGTTGCCGGTGCGCGAGTACCAGGTGCGTCCGCCGTTCATCGTGATCTCGCGCGTGATCACCTTCGCTTCGCTCACGGAGGTGCGGTCGTACACGTCGCCACCCGGTGACACGAACGCGCTGAAGCCCGTCGGCGACGCCTGTACGACCCAGCGGTGCTGCTCGACGGCGCGCAGCCGCGACGACGCGATCTGCTGGCTCTGCAGGATGGTCCACGTGTAGCTGCTGCCGTTGGTGGGGTTGATGATGAACAACCCGCCGTGGGCGATGCCGTCGTTGGCCCGGCCGCCGAAGAACACCTCCCAGGAGATGACCACACCGAACTTCACCGTGCCACGCGGCGTGGCGGCGGTGAGCACCGCCGGACCGGTGCCGGACACGGCGTCGCGCGGCACCAGGTCGGTGGGTGCGCCCAGCGCGTGCAGCAGCCCGCGCAACGGCATGTACTCGCCGAACGGCACGCGGCGAACCTTCTCGTAGCGGCTCACCACCTCACCCTCGGGAGTGACCACCACCTGGGCGTTGATGAACCGGGAGCCGTCGGCGGTGTCTTCGGTGACGCCGACCGCGAACGGGGCACCGATGCGCTTGGCCTGCGCGGCGACCTCGGTGAGCTCCTCGCTGCCGACGAACGACGGTACGTCGATGACGTTCTCGGGCCACACCACGAGGTCGACGGACCCGGCGGCGATGGCCTTCGTCGCCGCGATGTGGCGGTCGAACACCTTGCGCGCGTCGGTGTGGATGGCGTGCGTGCCCTGTGGCCCGCCGCCCTGCACCGCGGCCACGCGCAGCGACAGCGCCTTCGAGTCGCCGGACGTGTCGGCGAGAGGACTGGCGATCCACACGACGAGGGCGACCAGGAAGACCGCGACGCCCAGCCACTCGCCCTTGGGGTTGGCACCGCGGACGCGCGCGAGCTGGGGCACGAAGGGCGACGGACCGGCGAGGGCGAACCCGATCTGGAACGTGAACCAGGTGAGCAGCAGCGCGCCGCCCACGCGCACGACGCCGATGAACGGGCCACCGGCTTGACCGATGGCGAGACTGGCCAGCGGCACGCCGCCGAACGGGAAGCAGAAGCGCAACGCCTCCGCCAGGGTGTGCGCCGCCGGTCGGCCCACCACGCGCCAGCGGCCTCGCGGCGCCAGCCACGC
>PMCN01000303.1 GCA_003154135.1 Acidimicrobiaceae bacterium | reverse complement strand
GAGATGTACGGCAACCGCACGGTGTGTGGCATCGGGCGCGGCGACTCCGCGGTGCGCGTCACCAACGGGGCGCCCACCAACCTGGCCACGTTGCGCGAGAGCATCCACGTCATCCGCGAGCTGGGCAACGGGCGCGGCGTCGACTACAAGGGGTCGGAGATCCGCTTCCCGTGGGCGGGCAGGAGCCGCCTCGAGGTATGGGTGGCGGCGTACGGCCCGAAGGCGCTCGCGCTCACCGGCGCGGTGGGCGACGGTTTCATCCTTCAGCTGGCCGACCTGTCGATCGCCGAGTGGACCATCGCTGCCGTGCGCACCGCAGCCGTCGCCGCGGGCCGCAACCCCGACGACATCACCATCTGCGTCGCAGCGCCTGCGTACGTCACCGACGGCACGGCCGAAGGGCTCGCCCACGGTCGCGAGCAGTGTCGCTGGTTCGGTGGCATGGTGGGCAACCACGTGGCCGACATCGTGTCGCGCTACGGCAGCGACACGTCGGCGGTGCCGCAGGCGCTCACCGACTACATCAAGGGCCGCCAGGGATACGACTACAACGAGCACGGTCAGGCGGGCAACACGCACACCCAGTTCGTGCCCGACGAGATCGTCGACCGCTTCTGCATCGTCGGTCCCGTCGAGACCCACATCGAGCGCATGCGGCAGCTGAAGGATCTGGGAGTCGACCAGTTCTCCATCTACCTCCAGCACGACGACAAGGACCACACCCTGCAGGCGTACGGCGAGAAGGTGATGCCGGCCATCGCCGAACACGTGCGGGCCAGGTCGTGAGCAGCGCTCCGCCGGTGCACGTGGGCCGCGACCGGGCGCGTCGGCTGCTGATGTTCCCGATCGCGTTCGTCATCGTGGCCGTGCTGTGGGAGCTCTACAAGGCCGTCGGGCCGGAGAAGGGCGGTGACGTCCTCGGTGTGCGCGTGCTGGCCCGCACCGGCGATCGGGCAATGCCCCACATCTCCGACATGTTTGCCCGGTTCGGGCGTCCCGAGGTGCGTGGCGGCGCCGACAGCATCCTCGTCGTCGTGATCCGCGCGGCGTGGTACTCGTTCCGCTCGGCCCTTGCCGCGTTCGTGTTCGGCTCGTTGCTCGGCATCGGGCTGGCGGTGCTCATGGCGCGCTTCCGTGTGGTCGAGCGTGCGCTGATGCCGTACCTCGTCGTCAGCCAGACCGTGCCGTTCATCGCGCTGGCCCCGCTCATCGTGTCGATCATGGCCTACAACAGCCGCGATCTCGCGTCGAAGACGTGGCTCGCCTCGGTGATGCTCGGCGTGTTCCTTGCGTTCTTCCCGGTGGCCGTGGGCACGTTGCGCGGGCTGCAGGCGACCGCGCAGGCGCCGCTCGAACTGATGGACTCCTTCGCCGCCGGTTGGTGGCGCACGCTGTGGAAGTTGCGCTTCCCGTCGGCCGTGCCTCACCTCGCACCCGCGCTTCGGCTTGCTGGCGCCGCAGCGGTCGTCGGCGTGCTCGTGGCCGAGATCTCCGTGGGCGTGCGCTTCGGCATCGGCCGCCTCATCCTCAGCTACGGGCAGGAGGCGTCGTCCGACCCGCCCAAGCTCTTCACTGCAGTCTTCGGAGCGGCCGCCGTCGGCCTGCTGATGGCAGCGCTCGTGCTGGGCGTCGATCGCGTGCTCATGCGCAACCGTCCGCCCGAGGCCGTCTGATGGAGAGCTCGATGACCACCGAACCAGCTGTCAGCATCGATCGCGTCAACAAGATCTTCAACCAGGGCAAAGCCAACCAGGTCGACGCACTTGTCGACATCGACCTGACGGTGCACCCCGGCGAGTTCGTCTCGCTCATCGGCCCGTCCGGGTGCGGCAAGAGCACGCTGCTGCGGCTCATCGCCGATCTGCTGCAGCCCACCAGCGGCAGCGTCACCATCAACGGCAAGGCCGCACACCAGGCCCGCGTCGATCAGGACTACGGCATGGCGTTCCAGCAGAGCGGCCTGTTCGAGTGGCGCAGCGTCGAGCGCAACATCGAGCTGCCGCTGGAGCTGAAGGGCTGGGACAAGGCGAGGCGCCGTGCACGCGCCCACGAGATGCTCGAGCTGGTGAAGCTGACCGACTTCGCCACACACATGCCGTGGCAGCTGTCGGGCGGCATGCAACAACGGGTCGCCATCGCCCGCGCCCTCGCCTCGCATCCCAAGCTGCTGCTCATGGACGAACCCTTCGGGGCGCTCGACGAGATGACCCGCGAGCACATGCAGGCCGAGCTGCTGCGCATATGCAACGACACCGGCACCACCGTGGTCTTCGTCACGCACAGCATCCCCGAGGCGGTCTACCTCGCCGATCGCGTAGTGGTGATGTCGCCGCGGCCGGGTCGAGTCACCCAGATCGTGCCGGTCGGTCTCGGCCGCGACCGCACCGAGCTCACCCGCGAAGCCAGCGACTTCTTCGCCCGCGTCACCGAGGTGCGTGAAGCGCTCCGCGGCATCGAGATGAGCGACCAGGCGCGGGGGATCGAGGACCGGTGAACGCCGCCTCGCGAGCCCGCGATCTCGCAGCACGTGTGCTGCCGCCGCTGGTGCTCGGCGTCGCGTTCCTGTTCGCGTGGCAGGGGTGGATCAACCACAGTCACGTGCAGCCGTTCGTGGTGCCGCGGCCCACCAAGATCTGGCACTCGTTCGTGAGCGACTTCCACCTCGTGCGTCACGCGTCATCGGTCACCGGGTTCAATGCGTTCGCCGGGCTGGTGCTCGGGTCGGTGTTCGGCTTCGTGGTGGCCGTGCTCACCAACCGCTTCCGCTTCGTCAGCGAGCTCGTCAACCCCCTGGCGATCACCATCGCAGCCATCCCGGCCGTGGTCATCGTGGGCGTGCTCAACAACATGTACTCGCTCGACAGCCAGATCCCGCGGCGCATCATGGTCACCATCGCCGTCTTCTTCGTGGTGTTCGTGCAGGTCACCAAGGGTCTGCGCCAGAACGACGCGACGCAGATGGAGCTCATGCGCTCCTATGCCGCATCGCCCCGACAGACGCTGCTCAAGGTGCGCCTGCCCAACACGATGCCGTTCTTCTTCACCGGTGTGCGCACCGCCGCACCACTCGCACTCATCATCGCGCTGGTGTCCGAGTACTTCGGTGGCCCGCAGAACGGGCTCGGCAGCAAGATCGCCGGCGCGCTCNNGGCTCCAGTCTCCTGGAATACCTCGTGGTGCCCTGGCGCCGACGAGCCCGTTCCGGGTGAAACCAGCAAGTTCAGCAAGTCCAACACAACAACCACACAAGGGGAGGGAAGCAATGCGACACGGACGTGCAGTCAAACTGGCTGCCATCGTGAGCCTGGCAGCAGTGGTCGTCGCTGCGTGCGGCAGCGACAGCAAGACCAACACCACCACGGCGAGCACCACTGCGAGCACCACTGCGAGCACGACAGCGGGCACGACAGCGGGCACGACAGCGGGCACCACCGCAAGCACGACAGGCGGCACCGCCGGCGGGCTCAAGGTCGATGTCTCGAAGTGCACGGCGCCCACCGGTGCCAAGGTGAAGCTGCAGCTGCAGTGGGT
>PMCN01000306.1 GCA_003154135.1 Acidimicrobiaceae bacterium | reverse complement strand
GCGAGTGTCTGGCGACCAGGCGAGTGCTCACTCGCACCCCTGGGTGCGAGTGCCCACTCGGGGGGTCAGACCTTCAAGGCCTTGGCGGCGCTGCGGCCGTCCTTCAGCGAGGCGACAGCGCTCTTGATGTCGGAGCGGGCCAGCAGCAGGGCTGCCTTGTTGGCGGCCTGTGCGGCACCGTTGCCCTGATCGGGCACCAGGTTGATGGTGTCGTTGACGGCCTTGGTGGCGTCGTCACGAGCAGCCTGAGCGTCGGCCTTGATCGCCGAGACGTCGGCCGAAGGGTTCTTGGACTGGATCTTGGCGGCGACGGCGTCGAGCTTGTCGGCGGCCGAGAACACCTTGTCACAGGCCACGACCACGCGGGTCTTGGGTGTCTGCAGCATGTAGATGCGGTAGTTCAGTGCGATCTGATCGCTCAGCGCCCGGAACTGCGCCACCGTGGTGCC
This sequence comes from Acidimicrobiaceae bacterium, assembly GCA_003154135.1. Taxonomy (GTDB): domain Bacteria; phylum Actinomycetota; class Acidimicrobiia; order Acidimicrobiales; family Ilumatobacteraceae; genus UBA668. Next base: position 4,652 of record PMCN01000306.1, on the reverse strand, counting down.
CGCCGGCAGAGCGTCGATCTGCGCCTGCAGCGACGTGAGGCCCGACGAGTCGGCGGCGAGCTGCGAGGTCATCGCTGCCGCCTGGCACTCGGCGTGCTGCACACCCTGCAACCGGCCGTCGAGCACGGTGATCGAAGCGAGGCGCTTCTGCACCGCGGCGTCGGCCTTGGCCTTGGCAGTGTCGAGGTCGTACTTCTTGGAGTTGGTGGTGACCGGTGCGTTGTCGGCCGGAGCGCTGGTCGAGGCCGACGCGATGCCGGCAACGGGGAGGGCCACGCAGGCGGCGGCGATGAGGCCGACGGCGGCGTGCTTGATGGTGAGGTACTTCATGGTTGGTCTCCTTCGGGGGAATTGATGCTGGTGTCGAGATCGCTGACGGCCTTGTCGAGGTCGTTCAGCGCAGCGTCGAGGGCGCTGGTGTCCACAGCGGTGGACGGGGTCGATGCCACGGTCGACGGTGCGGGGGATGCCACCGTCGAGTCGTTGGGCGTCGAGTCGTTGGGCGTCGAGACGTTCGGCGTCGAGTCGTGGGTGCTACCGGCCGAGGTGGCCGGCGTGGTGATGGCCGACGGCGACGTTGCAGGAGAGGTGGGCGTCGCGTGCCCGGCCGTCGTGCGACCGCAGCCGGACAGTCCGGCGACGACCACGATGGCGATCGTGGCGGTGGCGAGCTTGATGCCCATCTTGTGCCTCCCTTGGCGTTCCGCCGGTGGCCTTCACCGACAGATGTCATGGTGGAGCACACATGTGATGGGTGTGTGAGCCGACGATGATGGCTTTTCCACCACGTCACCCGACCCGAGTGCTCACTCGCACCCCGGGCGGTGAGTGCACACTCCGGTGGGGCTTGCCCACTCCGGTGGGGCGCGCCCACTCGGGTGGCGTGCACCCACTCTGGTGGTCCCTCGGGTTCAGGTGAAGTCGGACAGCTCCGGTCCCGCTGTGCGGGCCGCCGGATCCGTCGGACTCATGACCCCGACGACAATTGGACCTGGGCCTCGAACGACGGCATAGCGGGCTCCCCAGAAGGCGTCGTGCGGATCTCGCAAGCCCTCTGCTCCGAGCGCCAGCGCACGTTCGAATGCGGAATCGACCGCGCGGCGATCCCCCGTCCGAAGGTTGACGACGACGCCTGCGAAGTCCTCGGGCAACCCGCCCCAATGGGCCGCGAAGGCGGGACTGTCAACGTCGGCGTGGAACCGCTCTGCAACGGCCGGAAGCCCCACATGGTGAGGCGCCCACTCAGCCCAATCATCCGGAACGGCGTCGACTTCCGCGCCGAGTGCACGCAGGAAGCGAGCTGCACCGAGAACGTCGGGGAGGACGATGTTCACCTGATCGAACCGGAGGTCGGCCATCGATCAAACCTACATCAGCGATCGAGGGACGAGCTCTCCTCGTCGACACCGATCGAGCCTCAGGACACGGCGTCGATGACGTCGTGCGGCCGGAGCAGCGGCAGCGGCTCGAGGTCGTTCGGACCGTCGTGGATGAGTGCTTCGAGCGTCGACTCTTCGACAGGGCCGCATCCCCACGCGTCGACGCCGACGTTGATCATGCGGCCGCGCTGGCGCCATCGTTCGTGGACGTGGCCGTGGAGCAGCCATCCACCTTGATCGACTGGCCGCTGCTCGACGAACCGGTCGTGATCGTGGCTGTCGCCTCGATACGGGAAGTGGCACGCCAGGACTCGACGGTCGCCGACATCGACGTGCGTCTGCCCTTGATGGACCTCGGCGAAGCCTGCGCCGAGGTAGCGCTCGGTCCAGCCCTCGGCGCGTCGACCGTGGCCGGCCCAGCATCTGTCGTGGTTGCCGGCGAGCAGCAGCTTGCGTCCGTTCAGCTCGCCGACCAGTGCCAGGGTCTCGTCGATGCGTCCGAGCGCGACGTCACCCAGCACCCAGACCGTGTCGTCGGGGTGAGTGGAGGCGTTCCATCTCTCGATCAGCGCCTGGTTCATCGCAGTGGCGTCGGCGAACGGCCGGCCCGAGTAATCGATGATGTTGGCGTGACCGAAGTGGAGATCAGCAGTGAACCACGTCGTCATCTGCCGTTGATCTTGCCCGACCTGGCTGTCGATGTTGTCGCCAGTTTCGGCATGGGTCCAGTACACTACAAGAGTGAATACTAGCAAGGTATATGATCGCAAAGTGAATGATAACGAAGTGGGTGATAGCGGAATGGTCCAGCTTGACGAAGGCTTGACGATCGACGAGTTGGCGCGACGNNACCAAGCGAGGTCGAGTCGGTTACTACGACGACCGGCACCTCGAACGGCTTCAGGCGATCGCCCAGCTCCAAGAACGTGGCTTCTCTCTCGCTGGCATCAAAGAGCTGTTCGACGGCATGGAGACGGGAGACAGTCTGCGGTCGGTGCTCGGCCTGGGTGATCAGCCGTCGATCTGGTCGGCCGAGGCTGCCCAGACGATGTCGCTGGTCGAGCTCGCCGGTCACCTTCCGTCGGTCGAGTTCACGCCCGCGGTCGTACAACGGGTGATCGAGCTGGGCCTGGTGGAGTTCTCGCCGGATGGGACCAATGTGATCGTGCACAGTCCGTCGTTCCTGAAGATCGGAAGTGAGCTGGCTGCCCTGGGTGTGCCGGCCGATGAGATCCTCGATGAGTACGAGCAGCTGCGGACGCAGAGCGACGAGATCGCTCGCCGGTTCACCGAACTGTTCCGCCGCCGCATGTGGAAGCCGTTCGTGAAGCGAGGGATGCCGGCCGATCAGATCCCGCCCCTGTTGGAGACGCTCGAGCAGCTGGCAATGCTCGCCGGGGACGTGACGGCCATGTCGCTTCGGCACTCGTTGCAGGCCGCAGCCGAGTCGTTCGTCCGCGCCGAGGCTCGCCGACTCGGTGTCGACATCCCTCGACCCGGCGAATCGCACGCCGATGGCAGGGAGACGTCGTGAGCCGAATCGTGATTCCCGGAGGATCGGGCTTCCTCGGGCAGGCGCTTGCCACCCGCNNGTGTGGGACGCCGAGTCGATCGGACCGTGGGTGAGCGAGCTCGACGGAGCCGACGCGATCGTTCACCTCACCGGCCGGCGCGTCGATGTGCGTGGCACCAAGCGCAACATCGACGAGTTGATCTCGTCGCGGGTGCAGCCGGTTCGCGTGGTCGGCGAGGCGATCGAGCGCTGCGCGACGCCGCCGCGGGTGTGGGTGCAGTCGTCGTCGCTCGCTGTCTACGGCGACGGAGGCGACGCCGTGCTCGATGAGCACTCGACACCGACTGGCATCGGCCCACGGGAGATGGTGACGGTCTGCCTTGCCTGGGAGGGCGCCTTCCATCAGGCGAGTGCAGCGGTCGAGCGCACGGTGCTGCTGCGTATGGGCATCGGGCTCGGCGGTCGCAACGACCCGGCGACGGCGAAGCTCGCCCAGCTCGTACGGTTCGGTCTCGGAGGTCGAGTCGGATCAGGGCGTCAATGGGTGTCGTGGGTCGGGCTCGACGACCTCCTCGCGGCGATGATCCTGGCCATCGACGATGACACGATGACTGGCACCTATCACGTGACGTCGCCGAACCCGGTGACGAACGCGGAGATGATGTCGACCTACCGGCGTCTGCTCGGACGGCGGATCGGACTGCCCAGCCCTGCGTGGCTGGCACGAATCGGCGCGCCGATTCTCGGGAGCAGCGCGAGCCTGGCGCTGACCGGTCGACGGGTCGTTCCCACCCGCCTCTTGGAGCGCGGCTTCACCTTCGAGCTGCCCGACTTCGAGTCGGCCGCGCGGAGGGCACTCGGCGCCTGCGGACTGCTCTGAAGCCGCAGCCCGCAAAGCCCCCATCGGAGTTCCTCGCTCCCACCCGAGTGCTCACTCGCACCCCGGGACGTGAGTGCCCACTCCGGTGGGGCTTGCCCACTCGGGTGGCGTGCACCCACTCGGGTGGGCTGTGGCACTCGGGTGGGGCTGTGGCACTCGTGCTAGACGTTGAAGCGGAACTCCATCACGTCACCGTCGACCGGGTGATAGTCCTTGCCTTCGACGCGGATCTTGCCGACCTCTTTGGCCTTGTTCCACGAGCCGATCTCGAGCAGCTCGTCCCAGTGGATCACCTCGGCCTTGATGAAGCCGCGCTGGAAGTCGGTGTGGATGCGACCGGCGCATTCCGGGGCCGACGAGCCGGCGTAGAACGTCCACGCACGGGTCTCCTTCTCGCCCGTGGTGAAGTACGTGCGCAGGCCGAGCAGGTGGTACGCCGAACGCACCATCCGGAACAGCGCGCCTTCGCCGAGCCCGAAGCCTTCGAGCATCTCGGCACGCTCGACGGGATCGACGATGCTGGCCGCCTCGGCCTCCAACTGCACGCACATGCCGATCACCTCGACGTTGTCGCCGGCCGACGTGAACTCGTCGCGCACGCGCTGCTCGACCTCGGGGATGAGGTCGAGCTCGTTCTCGCCCACGTTGACCACGGCGAGCACCGAACGGTTGGTGAGCAAGAAGTACGGCTTGAGCTGCTCGCGCCACTCGGGCTTGAGGCCGGCGCGGTACAGCGGGCGACCCTCGGCCAGGCTGTCGTACGCGGCCTGCAGGGCCTCCAACTCGCCCGCCGCGCCCTTGTCGAGCTTCGACTGCCGAGTGGCCTGGTTGAGTCGCTTCTCGACGGTCTCGAGGTCGGCCAGCGCCAGCTCGATCTCGA
>PMCN01000229.1:3477-4387 GCA_003154135.1 Acidimicrobiaceae bacterium | reverse complement strand
ACTGCGCGAACGACAGGTTGAGGAGGTGGTGCGCACGCTCGCTGGTGTACGAGCGCACCAGGTTGGCCGCCATGTTGTACGTGGGCCGGAAGGCCGAGTTGAGGTGGAACGTGCGGCTGCTCGCCAGCGCCGCCACCTGATCGAAGGGCACGAACGGGCTCCACAGCACCACCGCATGGCCCAGGTCGTCGAGCCCACGCCGGCCGGCGCGACCGGTGAGCTGGGTGTACTCGCCGGGCGTGAGGAACGTGTGGTGGTCGCCGGTGAACTTGGTGAGCTTCTCGATGATGACCGACTTGGCGGGCATGTTGATGCCCACGGCGAGCGTCTCGGTGGCGAACACCACCCGCACCAGCCCCTCCACGAAGCACGCCTCGACGACCTCCTTGAAGGGCGGCACCATGCCCGCGTGGTGCGCGGCGACGCCCGCCTCGAGTTGGGCGAGGAACTGGCCGTAGCCCAGCACCGCCAGGTCGGCGGGCTCGATGCCACCGAGGCGGGCCTCGACGATCTCGCGGATGCGGTCGCGGTCGGCGCCCGTGGTGAGCCGCATTCCCGCCGCGAGGCAGCTGCGCGCCGCCTCGTCGCACTGGTTGCGGCTGAAGATGAAGTAGATCGCGGGCAACATCTGGTTGCGTTCGAGCACCTCGACGGTTTCGAGCCGCGACGGCGTGAACAGCCGGCGTCTCCCCTGGCGGCCGCGTTGGCTCTTGGGGCCGCGCGTGCTGCGCGCAGCTTCCTCGTCGAGGCGGGCCGCATCGTGGTTCGGCCGCCCGTTCACCAGCGTGGGCAGCAGGTGCAGACGCTCGTGCGTCTTGTCGCCGATGAGGTACATGTTGTCGAGTCGCACCGGCCGGCGGTCCTCGACGACGGCGCGCGTGGGGCCGCGCACGGTGCTGATCCACTCCGC
>PMCN01000229.1:0-3379 GCA_003154135.1 Acidimicrobiaceae bacterium | reverse complement strand
ACCTCGGTGGTCATCACCACGACCGGCGCGTCACCGTTGATGGCGTTGTCGCCTGTGAGAAGCCCGACCTGCTGCGGCCCGAGACGGGCGACAAGGTCGTGGTACTTCTGGTTGCTCAGCGCCTTGATGGGGGCGGTGTAGAAGGCCCGCTTGCCGTCGGCCACCGCCGCGTCGATCGCATACTCGGCCACCACGGTCTTGCCGCTGCCGGTGGGCGCGGCCACCAGCACCGACTCGCCGTCGTCGAGTGCGTCGAGGGCGCGGAGCTGGAACGTGTCGAGCGGGAAGTCGTAATGGGCGATCAGCTCGGCCCGGTCGGCGCGCACGGGCCTATCGTGTCAGCCCGCAGCCGCCGCTGCAGCGCGTTTGCGCTTCTGGAGGATGCGGCCGATGATGATCGAGATCACGTAGAAGACCATCATCGGGACGGCCAGGGCCATCATCGAGTACGGGTCGCCGCTGGGCGTGATGATCGCGGCGAGAGCGAAGATGATGACCGTGGCGTACCGCCACTGCTTCTGCAGCGTCTGTGGCGTGAGCACGCCGACGATCTGCAAGAACACGAGCAGCACGGGGAACTCGAAGGTGAGGCCGAAGGCGGCGATCATGAGACCGAACAGGCTGACGTACTTGCTCACCTGGAACTGGGCCTTCACGTCGGTGCCCGACCAGCTGATGAGGAAGTCGAGCGCGGGCTCCAGCGTGTAGTACGCCACCAGCCCGCCCAGCGCGAAGAGCAGGACCGACGACAGCACGAACGGGATCGCGTACTTCTTCTCCTTGGCGTGGAGCGCAGGCACCACGAAACGCCAGACCTGCCAGAGAATCACGGGGAGCGCGAGGATGATGCCGCCGTAGGTGCAGATCGACAGACGAGTGGTGAAGCCCTCCAGCGGACCCAGGATCGTGAGGTCGCCGCAGTTCAGCTTCGGCTTGACCTTGCACAGGTGGGTGTACGGACCGCGCATCCAGTGCAGGACGTGGTCGTAGGAAGCCAGCAGCACGATGATGCCGACGACGATCGCGAGCAGGCAGCGGATGATGCGCGTGCGCAGTTCGGCGAGGTGCTCGGTGAGGGTCATCCGGTCGTCGGACGGCGCGCCCTCGGGCGTGTCGGACCGGCCCCTGAAGGGAAGCTTCATCAGGCGGGATCCCCCGCCGCCTCGTTCGGCGCCTCGGGCGCCACGTCGTCGGCAGGGACGATTCGCGGCGGGCGCACCTCGACTCGCGGGTGNNTGCCAGGCACAGCCGGCACGGCGCTGCCGGGCTCCGGGACGGTGTCGGCCTGCGGGCCGGACCCCATGATGTCGAAACGGGCGGCCTCGCGCACCAGGTTGGCGGTGTCGCGCAGCTCGCGCATCGGTTCGTCGAGGGCCGACCGGATCTCGCCCTGGAAGCCGTTCGCCATCTTCTTGAACTCGCCGTAGAGGCGGCCGAACTTGCGCACGGCGTCGGGAAGTTTCTCGGGTCCGAGGATGATGAGGGCGACGAGGAGCAGGAAGATCATCTCGCTGCCCTGGATGTTGAACACGTCGCCGAGTATAGGAAGTCGTTCCGGAATGGCGCTGCTCACGCGACCAGTTCGTCGCCGCGCCCGGGTTGGCCTGGCGATGGGCAGGGCGTGGCATCATCCGGAGGTGCAACAACGGCTGCCCTCGCTGCTCGACGACCCCATCGCGTTCGCCCACCGTGGCGCCCGCGCGTACGCGCCGGAGAACACGATCGAGGCGTTCCAGCTGGGCCTCCGCCTCGGCGCCACCGGCCTGGAGAGCGACGTGTGGGTCACCGCCGACGGTGTGGCCGTGCTCGACCACGACGGCCTCGTGCGCCGGTCGTTCGGCCGGTCGACCCCCATCGCGCAGGTCACCGCAGCCCAGCTGCCGGCGCACGTTCCCACGCTCGCCGCAATGATCGCCCAGTGCGGCAGCGCCTATCACTTCTCACTCGACCTGAAGGATGCCCGCGCCGGCCAGCTCGTCATCGACACCGTGCGCGAGGCTGCACCCGCCCTCGTCGAGCGACTGTGGCTCTGCGCCGACTGGCAGGCTCTGCTGCCGTTGCGCGGCCAGGGCGCCAAGCTGGTCGACAGCACTCGCCTCGCCAAGCTCAAGGAGGGTCCCGAGCGGCGGGCGGCCACCCTTGCCAGCGAGGGGATCGACGCCGTCAACCTGCACCACACCGACTGGAACGGTGGCCTCGTCACGCTGTTCCACCGCTTCTCCCGCGTGGCGTTCGGGTGGGACATGCAGGAGCCGTTCATCCTCGAACGGTCGCTGCGCATGGGGCTCGACGGCGTGTACAGCGATCACCCCGACCGCATGATGGACGCCTACCGCGCGCAGGTGGGCGCACCGCACCCGGTGGTCGATCCCTGACNNGGTGACGTTCAGGTGACGATCAGAGCCAGCGCCAGTCGCTGCTCGGCCACACCACCACGAAGGCCCGGCCGACGATGAGCGAGTCCTTGATGGGGCCCAGGTTGCGGCTGTCCATCGAGTTGTTGCGGTGATCACCCATCACGAACACCGAGCCGTCCGGCACCGTGATCTTGGCCTGATCGGGACCGCACGGGTTGGTGCCCTCGTGGATGAGCGGTTCGTCGAGGTAGGGCTCGACGAGCTCGCGGCCGTCGATGAACAGCGAGCAGTCGTGCCACTCGACGGTCTCGCCCGGCAGCCCCACGACCCGCTTGATGAGGTCGCGCTCGGATGTGCCCTGGAGCGACTTGAGCACCACCACGTCGCCCCGGCGCGGGTCGTGCAGGCGGTAGCTGAGCTTGTTGACGAGCACACGGTCGCCGTCGTGCAGCGTGTACTCCATCGATTCGCCCGACACGGCGAACTGCTGCAGCACGAACTGGCGAACGAGGAGGGCCGCCCCGACCGCGACAGCGAGGACGATGAGCCACTCGGTGAGCGCGTTGCCGCGGCGCCGCTTCTTCGCGGGGACGGGCGTTGCAGCCTCGTCGGCGCCCTCGCCGTCGAGCGACGTGACGTGGTCGTCGAGGGCGGTGGACGGCGGATGGGGGTCGGACATCGGGCCTCACGCTACCTGGCAGGCTTGCCTGCAAGGCGGCAGCTACAACGACGCGATGAGCTTCTCGACCCGCTCGTCGCGGCTGCGGAAGGGGTCCTTGCAGAGCACTGTGCGCTGCGCCTGGTCGTTGAGCTTNNACCGTGTAGTCGCGCTTGCGCTCCTTCGCCCGTTTGATGAACTCGCCGCGGAGCCGTGCACGGGTGGTCTGCGGAGGGGTGTCGATCGCGGCCTCGATGTCGGCGTCGAGGCACATGCGCTCGACGAGACCGCGGTCCTGCAGCTTGTAGAAGGGGCTGCGGTCGCGCGAGATGTCGTGGTACTGCAGGTCGAGCAGCTGCACCCG
>PMCN01000021.1:8719-8985 GCA_003154135.1 Acidimicrobiaceae bacterium | reverse complement strand
CACGTGGCAAAGGCGCAGTAGTCGCACCGATGCGAACAGAACGGAATGTGGACGTAGAGACCCGAAGCTCACCGCGAGGCGCCCGGCTCAGGGGCGATAGAGCAGATCCAGCGCGTCGAGCCGCTGACCGACCTGGTCCACCGGAACGTCGAGCATTGCTGCGATCGCCCGGGTGTCGTCGCCGCGCACGGTGATGACCTTGCCGTTGAAGTCCTGACGCTGGACCTGGATCATCCGCAGGAAGCGGATCAACATCTCGAACGGCT
>PMCN01000021.1:0-8697 GCA_003154135.1 Acidimicrobiaceae bacterium | reverse complement strand
CGCTCGTAGGCGCCGAGCACCGAGGCCTTGAACTCCTCGGCCGACGTCGCCTCGACCTCCTGGAGCGACAAGCGCTTCTGGCGACGGATCACGCGGAGCCGTTCGCCGACCTTCAGGCTGTAGGGCGACGACGCGACATCGTCATCGAATTCCCGCATGTTCAACTGCCTTCCCCTCGGTTCTGCGTCCCGCTCGAAAATCGGCTGGCACAGTGTGCCACACCGACCCCCGAGAAACAACGCATAGTGGTCTCCGGTCACTTTCCGTTGGATTCATGCGCGCTCAGATCAAGATTCGACACGCCGCCACGATGGCCGCCGTCTCGACGCGGAGCACCTGGTCGCCGAGCCGCACGCGCGGCAGGTCGACGACCGATTCCTCGGGGCTGAAGCCGCCCTCCGGACCAATGATCACGCATGGTGAGCATTCAACCACGGATCCGGCAGGATCGGCCAGGGTTGCGTGCGGCAGCATGGCTGCCTCGGCGAACCCGATCGGGCCGCGCAGCACCGGCAGCCACACGCGACGGCTCTGCATCGCGGCCTCGCGGGCGACGCGGTGCAGCCGGGCCAGCTGCTTGGGACCCTTGGTCGCGTCCCACCGCACGGCGCTGCGGGCGCAGTGCAGGAACACGATCTCGGTGGCTCCGACTTCGGTGAGCTTCTGCACCATCCACTCCACGCGATCGCCCTTGGGGATGGCGGCGGCGATGGTGCACGGCCGCGGGGCGGGCTCGTGGTGCACGGGGCCGTCGGGGACCAGTGCCGCGCCCGCCACCGTGGTGACCTGCCATCCACCGGCGCCGTCGGTCACCGTGACGGGCTCGCCGTCGCGCAGGCGCAGCACGCGGAAGAGGTGATGTGCATCGTCGGGCTCCGGCTGGGGGTGGGCGAGCGAGGCCACGAACACGTGCGCCGCGCTCGAGCGCAGCGCTGGGTTCACTGGAACGCCGACTTGATGCGCGCGAACAGTCCGTGTTCCTGGTGCAGCTCTTCGCCACGCGACTCGGCGAACTTGCGCAGCAGCTCGGCCTCGAAGTCGCTCACCTTGGTGGGCACCTGCACATCGACGCGCACGCGCAGATCGCCACGTCCGCGGCCGTGCAGCCGTGGCACGCCGCGCTGGCGCAGGACGAACTCGCGACCCGGCTGGGTGCCCGCAGGGACGAGGATCTCCTCGTCGCCGTCGAGCGTGGCCAGCGGGAACCTGGCGCCGAGCGTGGCCTGTGCGATGGACACGGGCAGATCGGTGACCAGGTCGTCGCCCTCACGCCGGTAGTGCTCGTGCGCCGCGACGCGCACGTGCACGTAGAGGTCGCCGCTGCCGCCGCCACGCGGCCCGACCGCTCCCCTGCCGGTGAGCCGCAACGTGGAGCCGCTGTCGACCCCGGCCGGCACGTCGACCTGGTACACCTTCTCGGTGATGACGCGGCCGTCGCCGTTGCACGACGTGCAGGGCGTGACCACCACCTGGCCGAGGCCGCCGCAACGCTGGCACGCCGACGACGTGACCATCTGTCCGAGCAGGCTCTGACGCACACGCTGCACCTGGCCACGGCCGTTGCAGTCGCTGCACGTGACGGGCTTGGTGCCCCCACCGGCGCCGCTGCCACCGCACTCGTCGCACTTCACGGCGGTGCGCACCGACACCGGCACCGTGGCGCCGAACACCGCCTGCTCGAACGCGATGTCGGCCACCACTTCGAGGTCTTGCCCGCGAGGCGGCCCTGCCGGCCCGCGGCTGCCGCCGCCGAAGGCGCTGCCACCGCCACCGAAGAACGCGTCGAACAGGTCGCCGATGCCACCTCCGCCCGCCCCGAAGAAGTCGCCCGCCGACTGGCCGGCGCCGCCCACTCCCTGCTCGCCGAAGCGGTCGTACCGCGCCCGCTGCTCGGGATCGCTGAGCACCTCGTACGCCCGCGCGACCTGCTTGAACCGTTCCTCGGCCGCCGGGTCGTTGGGGTTGGCGTCGGGGTGCAGTTCTCGCGCGAGCTTGCGGTACGCCTTCTTCATCTCGTCGGTGCTCGCCGTGCGGGGCACACCGAGCAACCCGTAGTAATCAGCCACTGACACCACCGTCGCTGAGGTGCTTGCCCAATCGATCGCTCACCACTTCGACAGTAGCCAGCGCCTGGGGATAATCCATTCGCGTGGGCCCGAGCACGCCCACCGTGCCCACGTGCTCGCCATCGACCACCACCGGCTTCACGACCACCGAACACGCGGCGAGCGGCTCCACACCGTGCTCGACGCCGATGGCGACGGACAAGCCGCGGCTGAGCACGTCGCGCACGAGCGACACCATCACGTACTGCTGCTCGAGCGTGTGCAGCACCGAACGAACGGTGTCGACGGCGTCGAACGCATTGGCCATCGATGCCGCGCCACCGACGAACACCGCCTCGTCGGTCTTGGTGCTGTGCGCCGCACCCACTGCGGCGGCGCACACCGCATCGACCTCGCGGTCGCCGGTGGTGGGCACGCCGTCGATGTGGTCGAGCGAGCGTCCTGCCATGTGCGCCTGCAGGTGGGCGGTGACCGCAGCGAGTCGCAAGTCACTGACGTCGAGGGGCAGCTCGATCGGTTCGTTCTCGACGACTCCGTTGGAGAGCACCACCACCACGGTGGCGTGTCGGGCGGAGAGCGAGACCACCTGAACGGATCGCACCACCGCGGTCTCGACGCGCGGGCCGACCACCACGGCCGCGTGATGGGTGACCTGCGCGAGCAGGTTGGTGGTCTGGTGCAGCATCTCCTCCAGACGGCCGTGCGCGGTGTCGAAGAACGCACCGACCCGCTGCTGGGCAACGGAGTCGAGCCGGCCCGGCTGCGCCATGTGGTCGACGAAGTAGCGGTAGCCCTTGTCGGTGGGGATGCGGCCGGCCGACGTGTGCGGCTGGGTGAGGTAGCCCTCCTGCTCGAGCACGGCCATCTCGTTGCGCACGGTGGCCGAGCTGACCTTCACGCCGGCCGCGGTGGCGACGTGCGTCGACCCCACCGGCAGTGCGGTGGCGATGTATTCCTGCACGACAGCCCTCAGGATGGCGATCTTGCGTTCGTCGAGCAACGGAAGCTCCTCGAGCATCGGGAACGGTTGGCACTCCAGGCTATCGACTGCCAGCCATCGCCAGTCGGTATCGGTGCAACGCCTCGTCGCGCTCGGCAGCGTGATCGACCATCGGAGGTGGGTAGCCAGCGGGCCGCAGCAGTCCGGGCTGGTGCACCGCAGCCCCGTTCAGCCCGCGTAGCTCGGGCACCCAGCGGTGCACGTAGTGGCCCTCTGGGTCGAAGCGCAGCGCCTGCGTGGTGGGGTTGAAGATGCGGAAGTAGGGCGCCGCGTCGGTGCCGGTGCCTGCCGCCCACTGCCAGCCGTGGCTGTTCGACGCGAGGTCGCCGTCGACGAGGTGGCGCATGAAGTGCCGCGCACCCCACTGCCAGGGAAGGTGGAGGTCCTTGACGAGGAAGCTGGCGACGAGCATCCGCACGCGGTTGTGCATCCAGCCGATGGCGGCGAGCTGGCGCATGCCGGCGTCGACGATCGGGAACCCGGTGGTGCCGGCGGCCCACCGCTCGAAACGCATCCGGGCTGCCCCATCCGTGTCGACCGGCATCGCGTCCATCCGCCGGTCGACGTTGCGCCAGGCCGTCTCCGGACGGCGGGCCAGCACATCGGCGTAGAACTCGCGCCACGCGAGCTCGCTGGCGAACACCTCGTGGCCCCGCTCGGGACCGAGATCGGCCAGCAGTTGGCGGGGGTGCACCACGCCCCAGCGCAGTGCGGCCGACAACCCGCTCGTGCCGTCGGTGCCCGGAAGGTCGCGTTGTACCTCGTACATGTCGAGCCGCGGGAGCACGTCGTGCCAGCGGGCGTGCGCTCCGTCCTCGGAGGCCGTGTGGAGCGACAGCTGCCGGCCGCCGTCGACCGGCGGCCCGTCGCTGCGCACGTCGGGCGCGCCGCGCCAGTGCACCGCCGGCGCACCCGACGGGAGCTGCCAGCCGTGGGCTCGCCATGCCTTCGAGAAGGGAGTGAACACCTGGTAGGGCGTGCCGTCGGCCTTCGTCACGGTGCCGGGGGGCACGGCATACGGCGAGCCGACACCGACGAGTCGTGAACCCGTCGCATGCAGGGCTTCCGAGACGGTGGTGTCGCGCGTCCTGCCGTACGGCCCGAAGTCGCGGCTCACGAACACCTCGGCGGCACCCACCTCGGTCGCGAGCGCGGGCACCACCAGCGACGGCTCGCCGTGCCGGTACACGAGCGCGCGATGAGTCGAGTCGTCGAGCGCGCCGAGGGCTGCGCGCATGAACGTTGCTCGCGCCGCACCCGCACGCGCGAACGCCGGGTCGACCACGAACAGCGGGACGACGTGCGCGCCATCGGCCGCGGCCGCGTGAAGTGCGGGGAGGTCGGCGACGCGGAGATCGCGACGGAACCACATGACGACGGTGCGGCGCATGACGCCGACGAGTGTCGCCTACCCTTGTCGTCCGTGCCTCATCCTGCGCTGCCCTCCCTCATCCTGCTGGTGCGCCACGGCGCCACCGACTGGTCGGTGACGGGGCAGCACACCGGTCGCACGGATCTGCCGCTCACCGAGCTCGGTCTGCGCCAGGCGAGCGACGCCGGCCGCGTCATCCACCAGTGGCTCGACGGCACCGACCCGGTCGTGTACACCAGCCCCCTGGAGCGAGCCGCGCACACGGCCGAGCTGGCGTTGCCCGGCGTTCGCGCCGAGCAGGTGTCGGCGCTCGCCGAGTACGACTACGGGAACTACGAGGGTCTCACGACCACAGAGATCTACGACAAGGATCCCGAGTGGGACCTCTTCCGCAACGGCTGCCCCGGCGGCGAGAGCATCATCCAGGTGTCGGCGCGCTGCGACGCGTTCATCGCCAAGATGGAGCGCACTGCTGTAGGACGCAGCGTGGTGGCCTTCACCCACGGTCACGTGAGCCGCATCCTCACCGTTCGTCTGCTGGGCATGCCGCCCGTCGCCGCCGCCGGGCTGTGGAACGACACGGCGTCAGTGGCCGCGATCAACCTGCATCGCAGCAAGCTCGTGCTCGTGGGCTGGAACATCACCGCCACCGTGTGAGCGCAGGCGCACCACGATTCCCACCGACACCGCCGTGAGCGTGATCACGCTGCCGTAGGCAAGGCTCCACGAGGCGCCCACGTGATCGGCGATCCAACCGGTGATGGGCGACCCGATGGGCGTGCTGCCCAGGAACGCGACCGCGCCGAGTGCCAGCAACCGGCCCCTCATGTCGGGAGGCGAGTCCTGCTGCACGATGGCGTTCTGCCCGGCGATGAACGCTGCGCCACCCATGCCCACCGGGATGCTGATGAGGATGGCGGCCCACGTGTTGGGCGCCCAGGCGAGTGCGAGGCCGCTCACCCCGAGCAGCAGACCGTTGCCGTAGAACCAGCGTGTGCTGACGGTTTCACGGGCGGCGGTGAGCAGCGAGCCGATGAGGCTTCCCACGCCGGTCGACGCGAGGAGGATGCCGAACATGCGTCGATCGCCGAAACGAACGTCGGCGATCTTCAACAGCGACACGCTGTAGTTGAACGCGAACGTGCCCACGAGCGTGAACACCACGAAGACCACCAGCAGCCGGCGGTCGCGCGTGATGAAGCGCAGCGCGTCGCGCACCGGCGTGCCGCCTCGTTTGGCGGCCACCACCGGTTGCAGTCCCGACTTGTCGATGGCGAGCAGCGGCCACAGGATGGCGACGAACGACAGCCCGTTGGCGATGAAGAGCCAGCCGGCGCCGAGCGGACCCTTGAGGAAGGCCGCCAGCGCGGGACCGACGATTCGCGAACCGGTCATCACTGCGGTGTTGAGCGAGATCGCGTTGCTGATCTCGTTGGGCTCGACGAGCTCGATGACGAAACCGCGGCGCGCCGGGTTGTCGAACGCGTTCACCACACCGAGCACCACCGACAGCAGGTAGATCGTGGGCAGGTTGGCCCAGCCGGCGAGGTAGACCACCCCCAGCGTGAGTGCCTGCACGGCCTGCAGTGCCTGGGTGAGGATGGCCATGCGCCGCTTGTTGCGTCGATCGGCCACCGCACCGGCCCAGCTGCCGAGCAGCAGCATCGGAAGGAACTGGCAGAACAGGTTGATGCCGGTGTCGGTGGCGTTGCCGGTGAGCTCGTAGACCACGAGCGACGTGGCCGTCATCTGCATCCACGTGCCGACGTTGCTGACCAGGAGACCGAGGAAGAACAGCCGAGCGTTGCGGTGACGCAACGAGCTGAACATCTGCGACCGCGCCGTCGGGGATCCGGACATCGGGGGCGTGACCTCGGTTCGTTCGGCTCAGCCGAGTCGGGCGTGCAGGTACTGCCCGATCCGCGCCACCGCGTCGTCGCTCTCGGGGATCTGGCCGAGCACCGCCTGGAACACGTGCTGCATCTCGGGGAACACGTCGAGACGGACGTCGACCCCTGCGTGTGCAGCGCGGGTGGCGAGGCGGGTGCTGTCGTCGAGCAAGGTCTCGTCGCCGCCGACCTGGATGTAGAGCGGGGCGATGCCGTGGAGGTCGGCGTACAGCGGTGAGGCCGTCGGAGCCCGCAGTTCACCACCGGGCACGTACTGCGAGGCCATCTCGGCGAGGCCCTCGAGCCCCACCATCAGATCGACGTCGGCCTTGGTGCGCATGGATTCGCCGGTCCCCTCCAGATCGACCCACGGCGACAGGGTGACGGCTGCGGCCGGTTGCGGCACGCCTGCGTCGCGCAACGCGACGAGCGTCGCCACAGTGAGCCCTCCACCGGCGGAGTCGCCGGCGATGGCGATGTTCTGCGGGGCGTACCCCTCGGCGAGCAGCCAGCGATAGGCGGCCACCGCGTCGTCGACGGCGGCCGGATGCGGGTGCTCGGGCGCCAGCCGGTAGTCGACCGACAGCACCTTGGTGCCCGCCGCGGCGCCGATGCCACCGGCGAGCCGCACGTGGCTGCGCGCCGACAGCACGACGTAGCCGCCGCCGTGCAGGTACAGCAGCACGCGGTGCGACGGCACTCCCTGGGGCTCGATCCACAGCGCGTCGATGCCGGCCACGGTGGTGTCGGTGACCGTCACCCCGTCGGGCATGAGGCCCATCATCGACATGCTGGCCTCGGAACCCGCGCGCGCCTCCTCGACGGTGGGCACGTGCCCGGGCTGCGCGACGACACCGTCGCGGAACGCGATGATCAACGCCTTCATCGCTTCGGCTTGCTCGCTCGCCATCCGCCCACTCCCCTGTTCGACGTCGATGGCGACGCTACACCCGGGCCCGGCGGCGCCACGGAGGCAGCCGCCAGCCGCCAGGATGGTGTCGTGATCCATCCGCTGCACGATCCGGGCACCGCTGTCGCCGCGCTCGTCGAGGCCGGGGCGACGCGAGGTGCGTTGGTGGGCCTCACCGTGCACACCGACGGCACGGCGGGCATCGCGGTCGGCGACGTGTTGCTCCCGGTCGACGCCGCCGACCCGGCAGCGCTCGTCGCGACCATCGACCGCGGGCTCCGACCGCGATGGGTCGTGTGGTCGAACGCGACCGCATCGGCGCTCGTCGCCCGTGGCGTGCGCCTCACCTCGTGCTGGGACCTGCTCGCCGCGCACCGCCTGCTCTTCGGTGGCTGGCGCGCCGACCCGGCGCGGGTGTGGGCACGGCTGCACGACCTCGACCGATCGCGCATGCCCGCGATGGGCCAGCTCGACCTGCTCGACGGCGACGGTGACGGCGGCGGCGATGCGGAGGTGCCGGTGCGGCCCGACGGCTACCTCCGACCGGAGTGGCTCACGGGAGGGTGGGCAACCACCTCGACGCGCGCGGCGAACTGGGCTGCGACTGCGCTCCGCGCGGCACGGCTCCAGCAGCAGCGACTGGGCACGCTGCGCGAACGGGCCGAGGGCGACAGTCCGGCGCTCGGCGATCCGGTGGCGACGGCACGGGCGGAATCGGCCGCTGAGCTGCTGTGCGCAGAGCTCGCGGCCGACGGACTGCCCATCGACGTCGCCGGTGCACAAGCACTGATCGCCTCACTCGTCGGCCCGCGACCGGCCACCGAGGCCGACGCCGAGGAAGGCCGACGACGACGCGACGCGGACGTGCTGGCCCACCTGCCGCCCGGCAGCGGCATCGACCTGCGCAACCCCGGCGACGTGAAAACGATGCTGCGCCGCCTGGGCATCGACGTACCCGACACACGGGCGTGGCGCCTCGAGGCGATGCGCACCGTGCACCCGGTGGTCGATTCGCTGCTGCACTGGCGCAAGGCCGAGCGCATCGCCACCACCTTCGGCCACACCTGGCTGGCCGAGCACGTCGGCACCGACGGTCGCCTGCGCGGCGACTGGAGCGGCAGCGATGGGGCGGCCGGCCGCATGACCGCCGGCGCCGGGCTGCACAACCTGCCGGCCGAACTTCGACCGGTGGTGGTGGCCGAGCCCGGGTTCGTGTTCGTGCGTGCCGACCTCGGGCAGATCGAGCCGAGGGTGCTCGCTGCCGTCTCGGGCGACCCCGCGCTGCGCGCCGCCACACAGGCCGACGACCTCTACGCCCCGGTCGCCAAACGGCTGAACGTGGAACGGTCGGTGGCGAAGGTGGCCGTGCTGGCCGCGATGTACGGCCAGACCAGTGGCAACGCGGGCCAGGCGTTGCGCAGCATGGAGCTCGCATACCCGGTGGCCATCGCCTACCTCAA
>PMCN01000030.1 GCA_003154135.1 Acidimicrobiaceae bacterium | reverse complement strand
CCACGAGGTGATCTCTGTCCCTTCCTCGCTGGCGATGACATCCATGATGAAGGACGTCGTGTGTCTCGGTACCGGCCAGGGCGCGCAGATGAAGGACATCTCGGTCGCCGGCAAGACCGGTACGGCCTACAAGGCGAAGAACGGCGGCTACGGCGACTCCACCAACCGCGCCTACCGCGCCACGTTCGTCGGCTTCTTCCCGGCCGAAGCGCCCAAGGTCACCATCCTCGTCACCATCGACGAGCCGGATCCCACGTCGAACGACCGCTTCGGTGGCACGGCCTCGGCTCCGTTGTTCGCCACCATCGCGACCGACGCCATCCACGAGCTGCAGATCACGCCCACGCCCGGCGACACCGGCTGTCCGTCGAAGGGCTGACGTACATGGACCGGGAGCTCGGTGAACTGCTGGCCGATGCTGCGCTCGACGGCGCGTCGCTGCGCGGTGACGGTGCGGTGCGCATCGTCGGCGTGGAGTACGACTCGCGTCGCGTGACGGCGGGCTCGCTGTTCTGCTGCCTGCGCGGTGGCAGCGCCGATGGGCACGCGTTCGCCGAGACAGCCCGCGCGGCGGGTGCCGCGGCGCTGCTCGTCGACCACCCGCTTGCCGTCGATCTGCCGCAGGTGGTGGTGTCGGACACGCGCGTCGCGATGGGGCACCTCGCCGCCGCGTTCCACGGGCACCCGAGCCGCGAGCTGCTCCTCGTCGGCGTCACCGGCACCAACGGCAAGACCACCACGGTGGCCCTCGTCGCCAGCGTGCTCGCCGCCGCAGGCATGGCCACCGGTGTCATCGGCACGCTCACCGGCAAGCACACCACGCCCGAGTCGCCCGACCTGCAGGCCCTTCTCGCCGGCTTCCGCGACGGCGGTCGTGCGGCCGTGGTGATGGAGGTGTCGTCGCACGCGCTCGCTCTGCACCGCGTGGTGGGCTGTCACTTCCGCCTGGCCGTGTTCACCAACCTCGGCCGCGACCACCTCGATCTGCACGGCACCGTCGAGCGCTACTTCGCCGCGAAGGCGATGCTGTTCGAGCCCGGCCTGTCCGACCGCGGCATCGCCAACGTCGACGACCGCTACGGACGGCTCCTGGTCGACGGTGCCGGCATCCCGATGGAGGGGTTCTCCGGCGAGCAGATGGTCGACCTCACGGTGACGCCCACCGATCACGAGTACACGTGGCGCGGCCGGCGCATCCGCGTCGGCATCGGCGGCGCGTTCAACGCGATGAACAGCCTTGCGGCAGCGAGCGCCTGCGCAGCCCTGGGTCTGCCCGTCGAGGTCATCGCCGACGGTCTCGCCGCCGCTGCGTCGGTGCCGGGCAGGTTCGAGCCGGTGCACGCAGGTCAGGACTTCGACGTCATCGTCGACTACGCGCACACACCCGACGGCCTGCGCGAAGCGCTGCGGGCGGCTCGGTCCGCGTCGGCCGGTGGGAAGCTGCTCGTGGTGTTCGGGTGCGGCGGCGACCGCGATCGCGAGAAGCGCCCCGAGATGGGGGCGGTGGCGGCCACGCTCGCCGATGTGGTGGTGGTGACCTCCGACAACCCTCGATCCGAGGATCCCCTCGAGATCATCAATGCCGTGATCGCGGGGGTACCGGGCGACTACCGTGACCGTGTTGTGACCCAGCCCGACCGACGCCTCGCCTTTGCAATGGCGTTCCAGATGGCCGCCGCAGGCGACGTGGTGGTCATCGCGGGCAAGGGCCACGAGACCACGCAGACCATCGGCAACGAGGTCATCCCGTTCGACGACCGCGCTGTGGCGCGCACATTGCTGGAGGCTGCCTCGTGATCGCGGTCATGATCGGTGGAGCGGCGGCGATGCTCGTCTCGCTGTTCGCCACCCGTTTCCTCATCGGGTTCTTCCGCAGCCGCGAGATGGGTCAGCCCATCCTCGGCAAGGAGGACCGGGGGCCCGAGCACCACATGGCCAAGCAGGGCACGCCCACCATGGGCGGCCTGGCGATCGTCGCCTCGGCCCTGTTCGGGTGGCTCGTCGCCCACCTGCGTCGCGACATCGCGTTCTCCAACCAGGCGCTCATCATGTGGGTCGGCATCCTCGCGATGGCGGCGATGGGCTTCCTCGACGACTTCATCAAGGTGCGCCGGCGGCACAACCGGGGCATCTTCTGGAAGAAGAAGAGCTACCTCACCCTCGCCATGTCGATCGGTCTCGCGTGGTGGCTCGTTGCGGCCACCGACGTGAGCCACACCGTGTCGTTCACCCGCGCCGATGCCCCGGGCTGGCACCTGCCTGCCTTCGTGTTCGTCGTCTTCGCGGGCATCATCATCTGGAGCACCGCCAACGCGGTGAACGTCACCGATGGCCTCGACGGCCTCGCCGGCGGCTCGGCGATGATGGGCTTCCTCGCCTTCACCATCATCTGCTACTGGGCGTTCCGCAACCCGCGCGTGTACCACGGGGTGGTCAACCCGCTCGACCTCGCGGTGATGGCCGCTGCGTTCGCCGGCGCGTGCGGTGGCTTCCTGTGGTTCAACGCTGCGCCCGCACGCATCATCATGGGCGATGTCGGCGCGCTCGCCATCGGCACGGCACTGGCGTTGCTCGCGATCACGAGCAACACACAGCTCCTGCTCGTGCTCATCTGCGGCATCAACGTGATGGAGGCCGGGTCGGTCGCCGTGCAGATGGGGGTGTTCAAGGCGTCGGGCCGCAAGAAGCGCCTGTTCCGCATGTCGCCCATTCACCACCACTTCGAGCTCGTGGGCTGGCCGGAGACCACGGTCATCATCCGCTTCTGGATCATCTGTGGCATCTGCGTCGCGACGGCGCTGGCCATCTTCATCGGCGACTTCACCAACGTGACGGCCAACCTGTGACGCGCACCGCTCTGATCCACGGCATCGCGCTGTCGGGCGACGCGCTGGCGGCGCAGCTCGTCGCCCGCGGCTGGCGTGTGCTGGTGGCCGACGACGCACCCACCGACGCCAAGCGCGCTGCTGCGGAGGCGCTGGGCACAACGCTCGTCGAGCGGCCCGACGCGCACACCATCGCCACGCTGCTCGCCGAGTGCGAGATGGTGTGCCCCGCGCCCGGTGTGCCCGAGACGCACCCGCTCATCGTCGCCGCCTTGGCAGCAGGCCTCCCGGTGCGCACCGAGATCGACCTCGCCTACGAGTGGGAGCAGCAGCGGCCCGGTGGCCCGCGGCCCATGCTGGCGGTCACCGGCACCGACGGCAAGACCACCACCACGTTGCTCACTGCTCACCTGTTGGAGGCTGCCGGCCACCGCGTGGCTGCGGTGGGCAACACCGAGGTGCCCTTCGTGGCCGCACTCGACGACGACGTCGACGTGTTCGCCGTGGAGTGCAGCAGCTTCCGGCTCAACTGGTTGCACTCGTTCCGCGCCGAGGCGTCGGTGTGGCTCAACCTTGCGCCCGACCACCAGAACTGGCACACCTCGATGGCGTCGTACGAGGCCGCCAAGGCACGCATGTGGTCGCACCGGCGCCCCGGCGACGTCGCCATCGGCTTCGCCGACGACGCGGTGGTGATGCGCAACCTGCTCGCCGCAGGTGGCGTCGTGCGCACGTTCGCCGCCGAGCACGCCGACTACCACCTCGGCGAGCACGAGGGCGCCCCGTGGCTGGTCGGGCCGGCAGGTCCCATCGCACCCGTCGGGGTCATGACCCGACGCCTGCCGCACGACCTCACCAACGCGCTCGCCGCGTCGGCGCTCGTGCTCGAGAGCGGCCTCGCCGAGCCCCGCGACGTTGCATCGGGCCTCGCCACGTTCCGTCACCCGCCCCACCGCCTCGAGCCCGTCGCCACCATCGACGGTGTGCAGTGGTTCAACGACTCGAAGGCCACCACGCCACACGCGGCGCTCACCGCGATCCGCGGCTTCGACCGTGTGGTGCTGCTGGCGGGCGGTCGCAACAAGGGCCTCGACCTCGCCAGCCTCGCCACCGAGTCGGCTCACGTGAAGGCCGTCGTCGGTCTCGGTGAGGCCGGCCCACTCGTGGCAGCGGCGTTCGAGGGACGATGCCCCACCACCACGGTCGCGTCCATGGCCGACGCCGTCGCGGCCGCGCGCCGCCTCGCCACCGCGGGCGACGTCGTGCTGCTCTCGCCGGCCTGTGCAAGCTTCGACTGGTACCCCGACGGCGGGTACCCAGCGCGCGGCGACGACTTCAAGCGGCTCGTCCACGAGCTGGCCCGCGCCGACTGCCCGGAGGACCGCTCGTGACGTCGCAATCCACCCTCATCGGCGACCGCCGCCGCGCCGCCCTCGCACGTTCGGAGGCCATGCGCCGGCACCCCACGCGGCGGGAGGTGGCCAAGCCCTCCACTCCGCCCCCCACAGCGTTCTACATCATCGCGATCGTCGCCACCATCTTCACCATGCTCGGTCTGGTGATGGTGCTCTCGGCGACGTCGATCAGCCAGTTCCACCTCGGCCACTCGCCGTGGCGCCTGTTCAACCGCCAGCTCATGTGGGCCGTGCTCGGCGCGGTCGGCATGTGGGCCGCGGTGAAGGTGCCCACCCGGCGCTGGCGCCCGCTGGTGCTGCCCGCGTTCGTCGTGACCTGCGGGATGATGCTGCTGCCGTTCGTGCCCGGCATCGGCAACCGCGTCAACGAGGCCAGCTCGTGGGTGGTCATCGGCCCGATCAACTTCCAGCCCAGCGAGTTCCTCAAGCTCACGGTGCTGCTCATGGCCGCCAACCTGCTGGCGACGCGCCGCGACGAGATGCACGACCCGGGCCGCACGCTCTTCCCGGTGCTGGGCCTGGCGGTGGTGGGCGCCGGCCTGTGCCTCGCGCAGGGCGACCTCGGGTCGGCCATCGTGCTCGCCGCCATCGTGTTCGTGATGGCGTTCATCGCCGGTGCCCCGATGCTGCCGATGACCGCTGCCGGGGTGGTGGGCGCGGTGTGCTCGCTCGGGTTCGTCGTGTCGAGCTCACGTCGCGCCGCCCGCTTCACGGCGTTCATGGACATCGCGGCCCACAAGGATCACCTGAGCTACCAGACGTGGCAGGCGATGATCGCCACCGCTCAGGGCGGCCTCACCGGCTCGGGCGTCGGACGTGGTGAGAACAAGCTGGGCGAGTTCCTGCCGCTGGCGCAGAGCGACTTCATCTTCGCCGTCATCGCCGAGGAGCTGGGCATGATCGGCGTCGTGGCCGTGATCGGCGGGTTCATGGTGCTCGCCTACGCCGGAGTGCAGGTGGCCATGGCGAGCCACGACCGCTTCCACGCGATGATCGCCGGAGGCATCGTGTCGTGGCTGGCGGTGCAGGCGCTCATCAACGTCGGCGGCGTCGTCGGCCTGATGCCGGTCACCGGGCTCACCCTGCCGTTCTTCTCGGCCGGCGGTAGCTCGCTGTTCGTCACCATGGTGGCCACCGGGCTGCTGCTCAACGTCGCCCGCAACGTGCGATGAGCGACGCGCGGGCCTATGCCGTCGTCACCGGCGGCGGCACGTCCGGTCACGTGCTTCCCGCTCTCGCCATCGCTGACGCGCTCGTGGCCGCCGGGCACGGCGCCGACAGCATCCACTTCGTGGGCACCCAGCGAGGGGTCGAGACCCGCCTGGTGCCGGCGGCGGGCTATCCGCACACGTTCCTCGATGTCGTCGGTCTGCAACGCAGCCTGTCGCGTCGGAACCTCGCGTTCTTGCCACGGCTGGTGCGCGCCACACGTGCTGCGCGCCGGCTGCTGCGCGAGCTGCAACCGAAGGTGGTGGTGAACGTGGGCGGCTATGGCAGCTTCCCGGCCACCTGGGCCGCACGCCGACTCGGCATCCCGTACGTCGTGGTCTCCTACGACCGCCGGCCCGGCCAGGTGTCGAAGCTGATGGCGAAGCGCGCCGCGGCGTGTGCGGTGGCCTTCGAGGGTTCATCGCTGCCGCACGCCGAGCTCACCGGCGCGCCGGTCCGCGGCGAGATCATCGCCGTCGACCGCGGGTCGCAGCGGGAGGCGGCCCGAGCCGCGCTCGACCTGCCGGCCGACCGGTTCGTCGTCGCCGTGATGTGCGGCTCGTTGGGTGCCGAGGCCGTCAACCGCGCGGTCACGGAGGCCGTCGAGCGCCTCGCCGACCGTCGCGACCTCGCCGTGCACCACGTGGTGGGCCAGCGATTTCTCGACGCTGCCGCGCCCGCTCGCGACGGCTCGTCGGGCATCCTGTACCGCGTGATCGGCTACGAGGACCGCATGGCGCAGCTCTACGCCGCCGCCGACCTGATGGTCACACGGGCCGGTGCCGGCACCATCGCCGAACTGGCCACCGTGGGCATGCCTGCCCTGGTGGTGCCGTGGCCGGGTGCCGCCGAGAACCACCAGGTCGACAACGCCAAGGTGCTCTCCGACCAGGGCGCGGCGGTGCTCGTCGAGCAGCCGTCGTTCACCGTCGACCGACTCGTCGCCGAGATCGACGGCTTCCTCGCCCACCCCGAGCGACTCGCCGAGTTGGGTCGCCGGGCGCGCGACGCCGGCGCCATCCATCGCAGCGGCAAGCTGGTGGCACTCGTCCAGCGGGTGGCCGCATGACCCTCGGCGTCACCAACCCCGTCGCGCCACTCGACCTGTCGGTGTCGCAGCGCCTGCACGTGGTGGGAGTGGGTGGCCCGGGCATGAGCGCGATCGCCATCGTGCTCGCCGAGATGGGCCACCGCGTGAGCGGCAGCGACATCCGCGAGCGCAGCGTGCTCGATCGAGTGCGCGCCGCGGGTGTCACCGTCAACGTCGGGCACGACCGCAGCGTCGTGCACGGATGCGACGCGGTGACGTACTCGACCGCCATCCCGGCGCGCAACGTCGAGCTCGAGGAGGCGCAGCGCACGGGCGTGCGCACGATGCACCGCAGCGGCATGCTCGCGTCGATCTGCGCGCAGGCGAAGTCGCTCGCCGTTGCCGGCACCCACGGCAAGACCAGCACGACGTCGATGCTCATGCTCATCATGGCGGAGGCCGGCCTGCGGCCCAGCTTCGTCATCGGTGGCGACGTCACCGACATGGGCACCGGAGCCCAGTGGACCGGCAGCGAGTGGTTCGTCGTCGAGGCCGACGAGAGCGACGGCACCCACCTCGAACTGCCGCTGCACGGCACCATCCTCACCAACATCGACGTCGACCACCTCGACCACTACGGCACGTTCGAGGCCATCGTCGAGGGGTTCGACCGCTACCTCTCGCAGATCGACGGCCCGAAGGTGCTGTGCATCGACGACCCGCACTGTGCGCTCCTGGCCGAACGTCACGGTGCCATCACCTACGGCACCTCGCCTGCGGCCGACTTCGTCGCCGCCGACATCACCGCCCAGCACGGTGCGTTCACGTTCCACCTCGTGCACCACGGTCGGCGCCTCGGCTCGGTGTCGCTGCCACTGCGCGGGGTGCACAACGTGCGCAACGCCACCGGCGCGCTGGCGATGGCCGTCTCGGTGGGTGTGCCGTTCCAGGCGGCCGCCGATGCGCTGGCCAAGTTCGGCGGCGTGGCGCGGCGCTTCGACGTGCGAGCGGTCGACGGCGGCGCGACCCTGGTCGACGACTACGCCCATCTCCCCAACGAGATCGCAGCGGTGCTCGCTGCCGCCAAGGGCAGCGGCGACTCGTGGCGGCGCGTGGTCGCCGTGTTCCAGCCCAACCGCTTCAACCGGATGGCCGCGATGTGGCAGGAGTACCGCGACGCGTTCGTCGATGCCGACCTCGTGGTGCTCACCGAGATCTTCCCGTCGGGCACCGCGCCCATTCCGGGGATCACCGGCAAGCTCGTCGTCAACGCCGTGCTCGACGCGCATCCCGAGACACGTCTGGTGTGGTTGCCCAAGCGCCACGACCTCATCGATCACCTCGCGCACGCGCTGGCCGACGGCGACGTGTGCATCTCGATGGGGTGCGGCGACATCGCCACCCTCCCCGACGAGGTGCAGTCGCGCCGCGCCGAGCTGAGGGTCGAACGACGGCAGCACCTCTCGTGACGGCGACCACCCCGCAGCAGGAGGCATTGGCGCGTCTGCACGAGTTCGCCGTCGCCGACGAACCGCTGGCGCCGTACACGACGTACCGGCTCGGCGGACCCGCGGCAGTGTTCGCGACACCGCGTCACCTCGACGACCTGATGCTGGTGGGGGAGGTGCTCCGCGACACCCGGCTCGCAGTGCTGGTGGTGGGGCGCGGCTCGAACCTGCTGGTCGCCGACTCGGGGTTCGACGGCGTTGCAGTGTCGTTGAGCGCGATGAGCGAAGCCATCGACATCCGAGGAACCGTCGTCGTGGCCGGTGGTGCAGTCGCGTTGCCCGTGCTGGCGAGACGCACCGCCGCCGCCGCCCTCACCGGCTTCGAGTGGGCGGTCGGCGTGCCCGGATCCGTCGGCGGCGCGGTGCGCATGAACGCCGGTGGCCACGGCAGCGACATGGTCACGTCGCTCCACGAGGCCCGCCTCGTCGATCTCCACACGGGGCAGGAGGGCTGGGTGCCCACCGCACGACTGGGGCTCCGCTTCCGCGGCAGCGACCTCGCCGACCACCAGGTGGTGCTCGAGGCCCGTCTGCGGCTTGCGCCCGGCGACGCGGTCGAGGCGGAAGCCGCGCTGACCGAGATCGTGAGGTGGCGCCGCCAGCACCAGCCGGGCGGGCAGAATGCAGGTTCGGTGTTCGTGAACCCTGTGCCCGGAGCCCTTGCCGCCGCCCAACTCATCGACGGGCTCGGTCTGCGCGGTCTGCGCATCGGTGGAGCGTTCGTGAGCGAGAAGCACGCCAACTTCATCCAGGCCGGCGACGAGTGCACGGCGGCCGACGTGCGTGCAGTGATCGACCACGTGCGCTCGGCGGTGCTCGAGGCCGAGGGCATCCTGCTGCGCAGCGAGGTGCGGCTGGTGGGTTTCGCCGATGTGCCGGTCGAACCCCAGCGCGGGGTCGTGCTGTGAGCTGGTTCCGCAAGAAGGACGAGGCCCTCGTCGCCGACCAGGCGGCGCAGTCGACCTCGGCCTCGACTGGCCCCGGTGCCGACCACGTGCCCGACGCCGTGCTCGACGAGCTGTCTGCCGCGTTCGCCGAAGAGAACCAGCCGTCCTACGACTTCGACGACCCCTCGATCGACCGCCTGCTGGGCATCGACGACGACCTGCCCGACGACGAGCTGGACGACGACGAGCTCGACGATGACGATGTCGATGACGACGATCTCGATGGCGAGTTCGACGACGCCGAGTTCGACGACGACGAGTTCGACGACGACGAGTTCGACGATGACGATGTCGATGACGACGCGCTGGCGCCCACGCAGCCTGCCCCGCGTCCCGTGGCCGCGGAGACCACGTCGCGTCGCACCATCGTCATCCCCGAGGCCGAGCAGCCCGACACCGTCTCGCTCGACGAGGATCAGGGCGAGCGGTTCCGCAGCCCCGACCGGACCGTCGACGCGTCCGGCGAGCGCTCCACCATCGTGATCAGCGACCTCGACGAGGGCCGCGTGGTCGAGAACGCGCCCAGCCGCGGACCCGGCGGCATGGACCCGCGCATGCGTGCTCGGCGCATCGCCGCCCGGCGCGCCGAGGGCCGCAAGCGGCTGGTCTGGGTGTCGATCGCAGCCGGTGTGCTGCTCGTGCTCGTCGCCGTCGTCGCCGTCGTGGCGTCGCCACTGTTCGACGTGCGCACCGTCAACGTGCAGGGTGCGGTGTACACCGATCACGACGTGCTGCAACAGGTGATCGACTCGATGAAGGGCCATGCCGTGCTGCTGGTCGACACGGCGAAGATGGAGCGCGAGCTGGAGGCGGTGCCCTGGGTCGAGAGTGCCAGGGTCACCACCGACTTCCCGCACACCGTCACCATCGACATCCGCGAGCGCAACCCCATTGCCACGTTCGAAGGCGGTGACCAGCAGTTCCGCGTCATCGACGCGCAGGGCCGCGTGCTCGATGTCATCGCCGGTCAACCCATCGCGTACACGCTGATCACCGGGGCGAACCCCGATACGGCCAGAGGTCAGTTCGCGGGCGCGCCCTATGCCGCGGCGGCGCAGCTGGTGGTGGCGCTGCCCGCCGAGATCCGCTCGATCACCCAGTCGGTGGGCGTCGACGCCGGCACCGGCACGCTGAGCATGCAGCTCAAGGCCACCGCGTCGGGAGGGGGCAAGACCCACTCGGTCGAGGTGCGCCTGGGCAACACCGACACGCTCGACGAGAAGCTCGCCCGCCTCCTCCAGCAGGTGCGCGAGGGACTCGACGGGGTGACGGCGATCGACGTCTCGACGGCCGAGGTGGGCGTGGTGCGCGGGTGACGGAGGCCCGTTCCCCGGGCTTCCACCGCTACCCTCGGGATTTCTGCGAGACTGTGGCGATGCTCGTTCTCTGGTCGCCGCCGGCATGGTGTGACGGATCACCGTGCGTGAGCAGCACATTCGCTACGATCGTCCCTAACCAGCAGGTGTAGGCAGTGCATTCATCCACACGTTTTCCCATCGCAACCCGGAGGTTCCTCTGATGGCCGGCGCTCCCCAGAACTACCTCGCCGTCATCAAGGTGATCGGCGTCGGCGGTGGCGGCGTCAACGCCGTCAACCGCATGATCGACGCCGGCCTCAAGGGCGTCGAGTTCATCGCGGTCAACACCGANNGACGAGATCGAAGAGATGATCAAGGGTGCCGACATGGTCTTCATCACCGCCGGCGAAGGCGGTGGCACCGGTACCGGTGCGGCGCCCATCATCGCCGAGGTCGCGCGCAGCATGGGGGCGCTCACCATCGGTGTCGTCACCCGGCCGTTCAGCTTCGAGGGCCGTCGTCGCGCCGTGCAGGCCGACGCCGGCGTGCAGCGGTTGAAGGAGAAGGTCGACACGCTGATCGTCATCCCCAACGACCGCTTGCTCACCGTGGCCAACGAGAAGACCAGCGTCCTCAACGCGTTCAAGATGGCCGACGAGGTGCTGCTCCAGGGCGTGTCCGGCATCACCAACCTCATCACCACGCCGGGCCTCATCAACACCGACTTCGCCGATGTGAAGATGATCCTCTCCAGCGCCGGCTCGGCCCTCATGGGCATCGGCCAGGCGAGTGGCGAGAACCGTGCGGTCACGGCCGCCAAGGCCGCCATCAGCAGCCCGCTGCTCGAGGCCGCCATCGACGGCGCACGCGGCATCCTGCTCAACATCACCGGGCCGTCCAGCATGGGCCTGTTCGAGATGAACGCCGCAGCCGAGATCATCCACGGTGTCGCGCACGCCGACGCCAACATCATCTTCGGCACGGTCATCGACGACGAGATGGGCGACGAGGTCAAGGTCACGGTGATCGCCGCCGGCTTCGACCGCTGGGACACTGCTGCGGGTCAGGGCAACCGCCCGGCCGTGAAGGCCGTGCCCGATGCCAAGCCGACGTCGTCGCTGAAGGACCTCTTCGCCGACGAGCAGGCCGACCCGCTCGACGGTGGCGACGACGACTTCGACGTGCCCTCGTTCCTGAAGTGACCCTTGCGGTGTCGTCGCCCATGGGCGCCGACGTCGCGCACGTCCGCTGCAGCACCACTGCCGACGGCGACTTCCACATCGACGGCTCGCGGCTCACGCTTGGCCACCGTCGCCAGGCGTTCGCACCCGGTGCGTGGACCCAGCTCGACGAGGTGCACGGCACGCGTGTGGTCACCGTCACGGAGCCCGGCGAGCACGACTTCGACGAGGCCGATGCGGCCGTCACGCGTCGACGTGACGTGGTGCTCTCGGTGTGGGTGGGCGACTGCGCGCCCGTGGCACTGCTGGGCGACGACGGCACGGTGGGTGTCGCCCACGTCGGCTGGCGCGGCGCCATCGACGGCGTGTTGCAGCACACGGTGCAGGCGATGCGCGAGCTGGGCACGACGTCGCTGTGCGCAGTCGTCGGTCCGTGCATCGGGCCGTGCTGCAACGAGTTCGGTGCCGATCTGCTGCGCACCTTTCGAGACCGTTTCGGTCCGCATGTCGCATCCACCACCACG
Organism: Acidimicrobiaceae bacterium; assembly: GCA_003154135.1. GTDB lineage: Bacteria > Actinomycetota > Acidimicrobiia > Acidimicrobiales > Ilumatobacteraceae > UBA668. The sequence goes on along the minus strand of PMCN01000030.1, from coordinate 2,795 downwards.
TGGGGCGCGCCGTCGCTCGACCTTCCCGCAGTGGTGGTCGCCGCGCTCGCCGAGTGGCACGTTCCCGTCACGTTGCTGTGGGTGTGCACTCGGTGCGACCCTCGTTTCTTCTCGCACCGCCGTGGCGAACTGGGGCGTCAGGTGATGACCGTGCAACGGATGGCTGCGGCATGAGCGCGCCACTCGACGCACTGGTGGTCGAGCGTCTCCAGCAGGTTCGCGAGCGCATCACGCGTGCGGGTGGCGGCGCCGACGTCGCGGTGCTGCCGGTCACCAAGACCTTCGGTGTCGAGGCGTGCTGGGCCGCGCACCGAGCGGGGCTCACGGCGGTGGGCGAGAACTACGCGCAGGAAGTCGTCGCCAAGTTGGGTGGAGCACCATGGCCGTTCGCCGTGCACTTCATCGGCCAGTTGCAGACCAACAAGGTGCGCATGCTGGCACCCATCGTGTCGGTGTACGAGACCGTCGACCGACCCTCGCTCGTGCGCGAACTCGCGACGCGCGTGCCCGGCGCGCGCGTGCTCGTGCAGGTGTCGGCGATGGGCGAATCCGGCAAGGGCGGTTGCCCGCTGCTCGACGTGCCGGCGCTCGTCGACACGGCACGCGCCGCCGGTCTCGACGTGCTGGGTCTGATGACCGTGGGGCCCACCGACGGCGGCCCCGAAGCCGCACGTCCTGGCTTCCGTGCCACCAGGGCGCTGTGGGAGCGGTTGCAGCTCGCGGTGCTGTCGATGGGGATGACCGACGATCTCGAGGTCGCCGTGCAGGAGGGCACCACGCAGGTGAGGGTGGGGAGCGCGCTCTTCGGCCCACGTCCCCCCGCCGGCACGCTGGTGCGATAGCCTGCGCCTTGGCAGGAGGGAACGCATGGCGATGTGGAAGAAGGCGATGGACTACTTGGGCCTCGGGCCCGACGATGCCTACGACGACTACGAGGTCGCGCCCGAGCCGGAGCGTCCGGTTCGCGCCGCGCGTCCGGCCCGTGACGACGCTCCCCGAGCGGCGCGTGGGTACGGCAACGATTACGAGGCCGACGCCGCAGTGCGCACCGTGCCCTCGCGCCCGTCGTACCCGCTCCGCGAGCCCGACCTCACCGTGCGCCGCCCGGTGCCCGCCCCCGACGACAGCAGCGTGCAGCCGCGCCCCATCAATCCGCGTCCGGCGCCCGCCGCGCGACCTGCGCCCGGTGCCGGTGGTGCNNTCGCGCCGGCTCATCGACTTCGCCAGTGGTCTGTGCTACGGACTCAACGGCAGCATGGAGAAGGTGGCGACGGGCGTGTACCTGTTGAAGCCCATCGCGCGGCCGTCCGGCTACGACGGTGGCGAGTACGGCGCATAGCACTGCGGTACAGCTCGATGCGCGTAACATCTCCGCCATGGAGATGAGCCCGCAGACCGTTCGCAGCACTGGCTTCAAACTGGTGAAGAAGGGGTACGACCCCGACGAGGTCGACGCGTTCAAGGAGCAGGTGGCAGGCGCGGTCGAGTTCTCGCAGAACCAGGCCACCGCCATGGAGGCCCGTGCGCGGGCCGCCGTGGCGAAGCTGCAAGAGGTGAGCCAGCAGGTGAGCAGCGCTCCTCGCGAGGCCGCGCCCGCCGCGCCTGCGCCCAGTGGCGACACCGAAGTCATCAGTCGCACGCTGCTGCTCGCGCAGCGCACCGCCGATGCCGCAGTGGCCGAGGCGCGCACGGAGGCCGAGCAGCTCGTTGCACAGGCCCGCGACGAAGCCGGCCGCGTGCTCGACAGCGCCCGCACCATGGCCACCAAGACCATCGACGACGCACGTGCCGAGGCCCGTCGCTCGGGCGAGGACGAGCGCGTGCGCGCCGACAACGAGGTGCAGTCCCTGCTCGCCCGCCGCGACTTCCTCCTCAGCGACGTCGATCATCTCGAGCAGTACCTGCAGGCACAGCGCGAGCGCCTGCGCGACGCAGCAGTGCAACTGCACGAACTGGTCGACCGCGTGCCCGGCGGACTCGGCGAGATGCGCCGACCCTTGCTCTCCGCCTCGGCAGAGCCGCTGCCGCCGTCGCTCGCCCCCACGCCGCCCCCCCCGCCGCCCACCGGTGAGCCGGCGGTCGACCCGCTCGCCGAGTTCGCCGACCTCGCCGCCGATCCCGCGCCGGCGGCGGCCAACGAGCCTGCGCCCGCGGCCGAGCGCTCCACCGATCTCAACGCGATGGCGCTGTCGTCGAACCCCGACACGAAGGACTCCGTGTGGCGTCTGCTCGACGAGGAGGTTGCCCAGTCGAACCAGGCCCAGTCGAANNACCAGGCCCAGTCGAACCAGGCCCAGGCCTCGTTCGACGACCTCGTCGACACCACCGACGAGGTGGGGCGGGCGGCCGCACCTGTCGACGACGACCCCTTCGCCATCGGCGGCGAGGAGCTGCAGTAGCGGTAGCATTGATGCTCACGGCGTCGACGAGGCCATCACCTCCGAGCCTCCGGAAGAACAGCGGCCGCTCCGGCAGCCGCCCAGTAGAACCGGACGGGTCCAGCCCGACATCGCTGGCGAACACGAGTGGTGGCCATCTGCGGGTGGTTGCAAGCAGGGTGGTACCGCGGGCCGTTCGGCTCGTCCCTGGGCGAATCGCACAGGAGCAGCCATGACCTATCCCACCGTCCCGTCGCAACCCTCGTTCCCCGCCCTCGAGCGCGCCACGCTCGAGCTCTGGGACACCGACCACACGTTCCAGGCGTCGATCGACGCGCGCGCCGACGCGGACGAGTACGTGTTCTACGACGGCCCGCCCTTCGCCAACGGTCTGCCGCACTACGGCCACCTGCTCAC
>PMCN01000264.1 GCA_003154135.1 Acidimicrobiaceae bacterium | reverse complement strand
ACGGCAAGGGCATCAGCCGTGAGGGTTCGCTGCTCGACATGGCGGTCGACATGAGCATCGTGAAGAAGTCCGGCGCATGGTTCACCTACGACGGTGAACAGCTCGGACAAGGTCGCGAGAACGCGAAGAACTTCCTGTCCGACAACCCCGAGATCATGGTCGAGATCTCCGAGAAGGTGCGAGTGCAGGCCGGCATCGGTGGCGACGACTCGGCCGAGTTCAGTCCTGCCGACGAAGAACCCATCGACATCGACTGACCTCGACTGACATCGCATGGGCGTTCCCGCACACCTCAGCCTGGTCACGCTCGGCGTCGCCGACGTGGCCCGGTCCACGGCGTTCTACGAGGCGCTGGGCTGGCAACGGTCCAGCGCCTCACAGGACGAGATCACCTTCATCTCACTGTCCGGGGTGATGCTGGGCCTCTATGGGTCACAGGCGCTCGCCGACGACGCACTGCAGCCACCACCTCCCGGTGGCTTCCGCGGCGTCACGCTGGCGCTCAACCAGTCCACCCCGGCAGGGGTCGATCGAGTGGTGGCCGAGTTCGTCGCCGCCGGTGCCGCGTTGGTGAAGCCGCCGGTACGCGCCGAGTGGGGTGGGTACTCCGGGTACGTGGCCGACCCCGACGGCCACCTCTGGGAGATCGCGCACAACCCGTACTCGCCCGAGTGGGCGGCGCCCGACTCCTGAGCGGCGCCGCCCACCACCGGTAACCTTCCACGTCATGGCTCGCAGCTACGTCGTGCGCACCTTCGGGTGCCAGATGAACGAACACGACTCCGAGCGCATCGCGGGTCTGCTCGAGGCCGACGGGCTGGTGCCAGTCGACGACGAGGCCGCGGCCGATGTCGTGGTGCTCAACACCTGCTGCATCCGCGAGAACGCCGACAACAAGCTCTACGGCAGCCTCGGCTGGCTGAAGCAGTGGAAGGAAGCCGGCGCCGACCGTCAGATCGTGGTGTCGGGCTGCCTCGCCCAGAAGGACCGCGACCTGGTCGCGCACAAGGCGCCCTGGGTCGACGTGGTGCTCGGCACGCACAACGTGCACCGCGCCGCCGAACTGGTGCAGCACGCTCGAACCCACGGGCAGGTCACCGAGATCTTCGACGCGGCCGTCATCGACGACCACGCGCTGTTCCCGAGTGCGTTGCCTGCCAAGCGCGACACCGCCTACAACGCCTGGGTCACCATCCAGATCGGGTGCGACAACCACTGTGCGTTCTGCATCGTGCCCGCCGTGCGCGGCACCGAGCTGAGCCGCCCGTTCGACGAAGTGGTCGCCGAGGTGCACGCGTTGGCAGCCGATGGGGTCACCGAGGTCACGCTGCTCGGTCAGAACGTGAACAGCTACGGCCGCGATCTGCAGCTCGCTGCGCGCCAGGGCGGCGACGCACAGGCGCGACTGCGACCGCTGTTCGCCGACCTGCTCGGTGCCGTCAGTGCCGTGCCCGGCATCCGACGCGTGCGGTTCACGAGCCCTCACCCCAAGGACATGCGGCCGGAGACGTTCGCGGCGATGGCTGCCTCTTCGTCGGTGTGCGAGCACCTCCACTACCCGCTGCAGTCGGGCAGCGATCGTGTGCTGGCCGCCATGCACCGCGGCTACACGGCCCAGCGCTACCTCGCGCGACTCGGTGAAGCCCGCGCCGCGGTCGACGACCTGGCAGTGAGCACCGACATCATCGTCGGCTTCCCCGGTGAGACCGACGACGACTTCGCCCGCACCCTGGAGGTGGCCGCCGCCGCCGAGTACGACTACGCGTACACCTTCATCTTCTCGCCCCGCGAGGGCACCGAGGCCGCGGCGATGACCGATCGGTTCATCGAACCTGCCGTCGCCGCCGAGCGGTTCCAACGACTGCGCGTGGTGGTCGAGCGCAGTGCACTGGCCAAGCACCTCGCACGCGTGGGTCGCGTCGAGGAGGTCGTCGTCGAGGGTCCGAGCAAGAAGGATCCGTCGGTGCAGTCGGGCCGCACCCGACAGAACAAGCTCGTGCACTTCCCGGCCGAGCACCCGTTGCGCGTGGGCTCGTATGCGCTCGTCGAGGTGACGTCGGCCGCGCCGCACCACCTGATGGGCCGTTTCGTCGAGCTCGTGGCCGAACCGACACATCGCCGGCGCATCCCCGTGCTCGCCGGGTGAGCAGCGCACCCGGCGTGACTCGGCTGGTGGTGCTCGGCCCCACCGCGTCGGGCAAGAGCGATGTGGCCATGGCGTATGCGCGCCACCATGCCGGCACCGAGATCGTCGCCGTCGACGCGATGCAGGTCTACCGCGGCATGGACATCGGCACGGCGAAGCCGTCCGCCGCCGACCAGGCAGAGGTGGCGCACCACTGCATCGACCTGGCGGCACCGGGCGACGAGTTCGCGCTCACCCGGTTCGTCGACGCCGCCGCAGCGGCTCTGCACGAGATCGATGCCCGCCGCGGTCGGGCGCTGCTGGTGGCGGGGACCGGCCTGTACCTGCGCGCGCTGACCGACCCGATGGAGATCCCCGGTCGCTACCCGGAGGTGCGCGCCCACCTGCAGGCACGCGCGTTGGGGGAGGGTGTCGCGGCGCTGCACGCCGAACTTGTTGCGCTCGACCCGGTTGCCGCGGCGCGCATGGAGGCCACCAACGAGCGGCGGGTGGTGCGCGCCCTGGAGGTCACCCTGGGCAGCGGCCGTCCGTTCAGCTCCTACGGGCCGGGCCTCACGACGTATCCGCCCGTGCCGTTCGTGCAGGTGGGCCTCGACTGGCCGCGGGCGGTGCTGGGCGTGCGCATCGAGGCACGTGTGCATCGCATGGTCGACGCCGGACTCGTCGCCGAGGTGCGCGGCCTGCTCGACGTGGGCGAGCTCTCCCGCACGGCACGCCAGGCGCTCGGCTACAAGGAGATCATCGATCACCTCGAGGGAGCGTGCTCGCTCGACGAGGCGGTGGCCACGCTGGTGCTGCGCACCCGGCAGTTCGCGGTGCGCCAAATCAGATGGTTCCGCCGCGACCCTCGCGTACGCTGGGTGCAGATCGAACACGACCCGGTGGCCGAGGTGCTGCCGGTCCTCGAGGCCTCATGACAACACTCTCGCTCACCAAGCACCACGGCCTGGGCAACGACTTCCTCGTCGTCTTCCACCCGCACGTCGCCGATCTGCCGGCACTGGCGCGACGGTTGTGCGACCGGCGCCGTGGCCTCGGGGCCGACGGGTTGCTGGTGGCCGAGAGCGAGGACGGGTTCGCCGCCCGCATGACCCTCTACAACGCCGACGGCTCGCGGGCCGAGATGAGCGGCAACGGCATCCGCTGCTTCGCACAGGCGCTCGCTGCCCGTCGCGGCGACCTCCTGCCGCAGCGCATCGCCACCGATGCCGGCGAACGGGTGGTCACGCTCACCGCCACCGACGACCCATCGGTCATCCATGCCGCGGTCGACATGGGCGAGGTGCTCCCCATCGACGAGCCCGCCGACTGGGCCGGTCTCGGCTGCGATCCGCTGCGGCCGGTGCTGCACCTCAGTGTAGGCAACCCGCACAGCGTGGTCGGTGTCGACGACGTCGCGATCGTCGACCTGCTCGCGCTGGGCCAAGTGGTGCCGTACGTCAACCTCGAGGTCATCGAGCCCGGTCCCGAGCCGCACGCGATCACCATGCGCGTGCACGAGCGCGGCGCCGGCATCACCGAGGCGTGCGGCACCGGCGCCTGCGCCAGCGCGTGGGCGGCCAGTCGGTGGGGGCTCGTCCCGCCCGGTGCCGACGAAATCGTCGTGCACATGGACGGCGGAGATGCAAAGGTGCGTCTGCACCACCCGTCGCACGGGCGGGTCACCCTGGTGGGTCCGGCGCAGTACGTCGGCTCCGTCACGGTCGAGCTCTGACCCGTGAGGCAACCCCACTCCATGGTGCAGGACGGCACGGCATGAACACTCCCTACAACGAGGCACTCGGCGCGACGCTCATCGAGCGCTCCAAGCGCGAGCAGATCGTCGTGGTCGGGGTCACGTTGCCGGGACACACCGATGCCGACACCGAGGCCGGTCTCGACGAACTGCAGTTGCTCATCGACACCGCAGGTGCCGACGTGGTGGCGCGCCTCGTGCAGCGACGCGACGCGCCCGACCACACCTGGTTCATCGGCAAGGGCAA
>PMCN01000282.1 GCA_003154135.1 Acidimicrobiaceae bacterium | reverse complement strand
GGGCCGTTGATGGTCATCGACACCGATGTGGTGGGGTCGCACAGGTCGAAGCCGTCGTACAGCTCCTTCATGTCGTCGAGCGTCGCGATCGACACGCCGCTGTTGCCCACCTTGCCGTAGATGTCGGGTCGCTCCGCGGGGTCGAACCCGTACAGCGTGACCGAGTCGAACGCGGTGGACAGGCGGGTGGCCGGCTGCCCCTCGGAGAGCATGCGGAATCGCCGGTTCGTGCGCGCCGGCCCGCCCTCGCCGGCGAACATGCGTGCCGGGTCTTCGTTCTCGCGCTTCAACGGGAACACGCCGGCGGTGAACGGGAAGAAGCCGGGCAGGTTCTCGCTGCGCAGCCAGCGCACCAGCTCACCGTGGTCGTCGAACTTGGGCACCGACAGCTTCGGCACGTCGGTGCCCGACAGCGACGTGCGCACCGGTCGGTCGGGGCCGCTGAGCGCGGCGACGCGCTGCGGCCACGCGGCCAGCAGGGCGGTGGTGGCGCCATCGACCGCGGTGGCCACCGACTCGGCCACTTCCCGCACCACCGACGCATCGCGCCCGGTGGCTTCGATCACCTGCGCCGCCGCGGTGAGCTGTTGCAGCTGTCGTGCCGCAGCCGACTGCGACGCGGTGGCAGCGTGGTAGCGGCGCACGCCGTCGGCGATCTCGGCGAGGTAGCGCTGACGCGCCGTCGGGAGGATGGTGCCGATGTGCGTGGAGACCTTGGTGTCGACCGGCGCCAACGCCCCGGGGGACAGGGCCAACCCGTGCGCGGCGAGCATGTCGCGCAGGCACTGGTACACGGCGGTGACGCCGTCGTCGTTGAACCGTGCGGCCACTGTGCCGAACACCGGCAGCGACTCGAGATCGGCGTCGAACAGCTCGTGGTTGCGTGCGTACTGGCGGCGCACGTCGCGCAGCGCGTCGGCCGCGCCGCGCCGTTCGAACTTGTTGATCACCACGAGCTGTGCATGGTCGAGCATGTCGATCTTCTCGAGCTGGGTCGACGCGCCGAACTCGGGTGTCATCACGTACAGCGGCAGGTCGACGTGGGGCACGATCGCCGCGTCGCCCTGGCCGATGCCCGGTGTCTCGACGATGACCAGCTCGGCACCCCACGCCTTGGCCGCGACGATCGCGTCGCGCAAGGCTCGCGGCACGGTGAGGCCCGTGGCGTCGTCGCCCGGACGGGTGGCCAGCGAGCGGAAGAACACCTGTGGGCTGTCGAGGGTGTTCATGCGGATGCGGTCGCCGAGCAGCGCGCCTCCACCACGCCGGCGCGTGGGGTCGATGGCGATGACCGCGATGCGCACCTTGTCGGCCTGGTCGAGCCGGAAGCGGCGCAGCAGCTCGTCGGTGAGCGACGACTTCCCCGAACCGCCCGTACCGGTGATGCCCACGACCGGCACGGCCCGGGTGCCCGCGGCCATGCGCAGCTGTTCGAGCGTGTCGTCGGTGAGCGCGCCCGACTCGATGACCGAGATCGCGCGCGCCAGCTCCTGCTCGCTGCCCGCGTAGAGCGCGGCGAGATCGATCGCGCCGTCGCGCTGGGGCGGCACGTCGCACGCGGCGATCATGGAGTTGATCATCGTGGCGAGACCCATCTCCTGACCGTCCTGGGGAGAGAAGATGTGCGCCACGCCCCGGCGGTGCAGTTCGTCGATCTCGGAGGGCACGATGACACCGCCGCCGCCGCCGAACACCTCGATGTCGCCTCGGCCCTGCTCGCGCAAGCGGTCGAGCAGGTAGGTGAAGTACTCCATGTGCCCGCCCTGGTACGAGCTGACCGCGACACCCTGCACGTCTTCCTGCACCGCGGCCCGCACCACTTCGTCGACGCTGCGGTTGTGACCGAGGTGGATCACCTCGGCGCCCTGCGACTGCAGGATGCGGCGCATGATGTTGATCGATGCGTCGTGACCGTCGAAGAGGCTCGCGGCGGTGACGAAGCGAACCGGGTTGGCGGGGACGTGCAGCGGGCGCACACCCGACGGCCGGTCGAGCCGGGCCATCTCAGGCCTGCTTCCGGTAGTCGTGGAAGCCGCGGCCCGTCTTGCGCCCGAGCAACCCGGCTTCCACCATGCGGCTGAGCAGCGGCGGCGAGGCGTACAACGGCTCCTTGAACTCGGCGTACATCGAGTCGGCCACGGCCATGGTGGTGTCGAGGCCGATCAGGTCGGCGAGCGCGAGCGGACCCATCGGGTGGGCGCAGCCGTGCACCATGCCGGCGTCGATGTCGGCAGCGGTGGCGAAGCCCGACTCGAGCATGCGGATGGCGGAGAGAAGGTAGGGGATGAGCAGCGCGTTGACGACGAAGCCGGCGCGGTCCTTGGAGCGGATGACGTGCTTGCCCAGCACGCCCGATGCGAAGGCGGTGGCCGAGGCCTCGGTGGCCGGCGCGGTGAGCAGCGACGGCACCAGCTCCACCAGTGGCAGCACCGGCACGGGGTTGAAGAAGTGCAGCCCGATCACCTGGGCCGGCCGCTTGGTGGCCGTGGCCAGACGCATGATGGGGATCGACGACGTGTTCGACGCCAGGATGGCGTCGGGCGAGGTGACGATGGCGTCGAGGCGTTCGAACGCGCCGATCTTCAACTCGGGATCCTCGCTGATGGCCTCGATGACCAACTGGCGGTCGGCGAGCGCATCCCAGTCGTGGGTGACCGTGAGCAGCGACAGTGCGCCGTTGCGCTCGTCGCTGGTCACCTTGCCGCGAGCGACCGCGGCGTCGAGCGAGCGGGTGACCTTCTCGAGGCCGCGCTCGGCGGCAGCGGCGTCGGCCTCGACCACCACGACGTTGCGTCCCTTGCGCGCGCAGACCTCGGCGATGCCCGAGCCCATCAGCCCGCAGCCCAGCACCCCGACATCGATCAGATCGTCAGCCATGACTCACGATCTTAGTTGAACGTCAAACTAAATGGTAGATCTGCGCCCACGCTTTCTGCCCCGGTTGTAGTCTCGGGACGAGATGAGCTCCCGCCGCCCGCTGTCGTTCGACCCCATCGCCGAGGCGGTCGAGAACTGGCGCAACGCTGGGTGGGACGCCGCCGCGCCGGGCATGGCGCTGGTCACCTCCGTCATGCGCACGCACCAGATCCTGCTGGCCGGCGTCGATGCCACGCTCGCACCGCTGGGCCTCACCTTCGCCCGCTTCGAGGTGCTCATGCTGCTCGACTTCTCGCGCAGCGGGCGGTTGCCGATGGGCAAGATCGGCCAGCGGCTGCAGGTGCACCCGGCCAGCGTCACCAACGCCATCGATCGCCTCGAGCGCGACGGCCTGGTGGCGCGGCGACCGCATCCCACCGATGGCCGCACCACGCTCGCCGCCATCACCAAGGACGGCCGCCGCCTCGCCCGTCGGGCGGCGCGGGCGCTGAACAGCGGAGTGTTCGACGACGTCGGCATCGATGGCGCGCAGGTCGACCAGGTGGTGGCGGCACTTGCACAACTGCGCCACAACGCCGGCGACTTCGAGTGACGGCGCTCGCTACTCGTCGAGGAAGAGCAGTGCGGGCATCTCCAGCAACGCCTTCAGCCGCTGCACGAACGTGGCTGCGTCCCAACCGTCGACGATGCGGTGATCGAAGCTCGACGAGAGGTTGAACATCGCCCGCGGCACCACCGCGCCGTCGCGCCACACGGGTCGGATGTTCATCTTGTTGACGCCCACGATGGCCACCTCGGGGCGGTTGATGATGGGTGTGGTGACCAGTCCGCCCATTGCGCCGAGCGAGGTGATGGTGATGGTGGACCCACTGAGCTCGTCGAGGGTCGCTGTGCCGTCGCGTGCGGCTGCGGCGAGGCGTGTGATCTCGGCAGCGGAGTCCCACAGCCCACGCGCCTCGGCATGGTGCAGCACCGGCACCATGAGGCCGTCGCGAGTCTGCGTGGCGATGCCCACGTGAATGGCGTCGAACATCGACAGCGAACGGTTCACCGCGTCGTAGTGGGCGTTGAGTCGGGGCTGCTCGCCGCAGGCCACGACGAGCGCCTGCACGAGGAACGGCAGCAGGGTGAGGCGAGCGCGACCCGCGCCCCGCCCGTTCAGCTCGGCACGCAGCGCTTCGAGCTGCGTGGCGTCGATCTCCTCCACGTAGGTGATGTGCGGGATCTCGGTCCACGACTGCGTCAGCCGCTCGGCGATGCGCCGGCGGAGCCCGCGGACGGGCTCGACGTGCACCGCGTCGGTCGCCGCTCGGTGCGGGTCAGGGTGGGTGGCTGACCGCTGCCCACCGCTGCCGATGATGCGGTCGAGGTCGGCGTGCACGATGCGACCGTCAGGTCCGGTGCCGACCACCTCGTGCAGGTCGATGCCCAGGTCGCGCGCACGCTGACGCACCGCCGGCGAGGCACTGGGTCGACGGCCCTGGAACGTGACGTCCTCGACTGCCGTGACGGGCACCACCGCCTCAGCGACCGGTGCTTCGACGGCTGGTGGCTCGACGACCGGTGCCTCGACGGCCGGTGCCTCGACGATCGGTGCCTCGACGACTGGAGGCGCGGGTGCGCCGCCTTCCACCTCGATGCCCACGAACTCGGTGCCGACGGCGATCATCTCGCCGGGTTCGCCGTGCAGGAAGGTCACCACGCCGTTGACCGGCGATGCGATCTCCACGGTCGCCTTGTCGGTCATCACCTCGGCCAGCGGCGATTCGCTGGTGACCCGGTCGCCCACCGCCACCAGCCACGAGATGAGCTCGGCCTCGGCGATGCCCTCGCCCACGTCGGGGAGCTTCACGGGGAACACGCTCATTGCCGCTCCGTCCTCATGCCGACATCAGGGCCTGCATCGCGCGACCGACGCGATCGGGTCCGGGGAAGTACGCCCATTCGTGGGCGTGCGGATAGGGGGTGTCCCAGCCGCAGACGCGCGTGATGGGCGCTTCGAGATGGTGGAACGCCCGCTCCTGGACGGTGGCGCTGAGCTCGGCGCCGTAGCCCGAGGTGAGCGTGGCTTCGTGCACGACGAGGCAGCGGCCGGTCTTGATCACCGACGCGAGCACGGTGTCGAGGTCGAGCGGTACCAGGGTGCGCAGGTCGATGATCTCGGCGTCGATGCCGGTCTCGTCGGCGGCGGCCTGGGCGACGTGCACGAGGGTGCCGTAGGTGAGCACGGTGAGGTCGGAACCCGCGCGGTGCACGCGGGCCGTGCCGAGCTCGATGGTGTAGTGCCCTTCGGGCACCTCGCCCAGCGGGTGCTTCGACCAGGGCACGATGGGGCGTTCGTGGTGACCGTCGAACGGGCCGTTGTACACCCGCTTGGGCTCGAGGAAGATGACGGGGTCGTCGTCCTCGATGGCAGCCAGCAGGAGGCCCTTCGCGTCGTAGGGGTTCGACACCACCACGGTCTTCAAGCCGGCCACGTGGGTGAACAGCGCCTCGGGGCTCTGCGAGTGCGTCTGGCCGCCGAAGATGCCACCACCGGTGGGCATGCGGATGGTGAGCGGCGCGGTGAAGTCGCCCGCCGAGCGGTGGCGCAGCCGCGCCGCCTCCGACACGATCTGGTCGTAGGCGGGGTACATGTAGTCGGCGAACTGGATCTCGACGCACGGCCGCAGCCCGTACGCCGCCATGCCGACCGCCGCGCCCACGATGCCGGCCTCGCTGATGGGCGTGTCGAAGCAGCGGTGCGCCCCGAAGCGCTGCTGCAGGCCGAGCGTGCAGCGGAACACGCCGCCGAAGTAGCCGACGTCCTCGCCGAACACCACCACGCGGTCGTCGCGCTCCATCGCAACCACGTGGGCGTCGCGGATCGCTTCGATCATGGTCATCGCGGTCATGTCAGCCCTCCACCTGATCGCGTTGCTCGCGCAGATGACGCGGCAGCACCGCGTACACGTCGTCGAACATCGTCTTCGGGCTGATGACCACGCCGCCCTTCACCGATCCGTGCGAGTCGGCCTCCTGGAACGCGGCCTCGACGTCGCGGGTCACCTCGTCGGCGAGGGCCTGTTGGCGTGCGTCGTCCAACGCGCCGGTGACGAGCAGGTGCCGCGTGAGCCGATCGACCGGGTCGCCGAGCGGGAAGCGAGCGGCCTCGTCGGTGCGGTAGCCGGACGGGTCGTCCGACGTGGAGTGCGCGCCGACCCGGAGCGTGACCCACTCGACCATGGTGGGCCCGAGGTTGGCGCGGGCACGCTGCGCCGCCCACTGCGACACCGCGTACACGGCCAGGTAGTCGTTGCCGTCGACGCGCAGTGCGGGGATGCTGAACCCGTAGCCGCGGTCGGCGAACGTGGCCGAGGCGCCGCGTGCGAAGTCCTCGGGCGTGGAGATGGCCCAGTGGTTGTTGACGATGTTGAGGATGACGGGCGCCTGATAGGTGGAGGCGAACACGAGTGCTGCGTGGAAGTCGCTCTCCGAGGTGGCCCCTTCGCCGATCCACGCCGAGGCGATGGCCGTACCACCGCGCAGCGCCGAGGCCATGGCCCACCCCACCGCCTGCACGTACTGGGTGGCCAGGTTGCCCGAGATCGAGAAGAAGCCATGCTCGCGAGACGAGTACATCACCGGCAGTTGGCGGCCCTTGAGCGGGTCGTGCGTGTTCGACAGCACCTGGTTGATCATCTCGACCAGCGGATAGCCACTGGCGATGAGCAGACCTTGCTGACGGTAGGTGGGGAAGTGCATGTCGCCGGGGCGCAGCGCTCGCTGCTGCGCACACGCGATCGCCTCCTCGCCGAGGCACTGCATGTAGAACGAGATCTTGCCCTGCCGGTGGGCTCGCAACATGCGAGCGTCGAACGCACGGACGAGCATCATGTCGCGCAGCCCGGTGACCAGTTGTTCGGGGGTCAGCCCCGGTGCCCACGGACCCACTGCCTGGCCGTCGTCGTCGAGCACGCGCACGAGCTGCTTGCGCATGAGGGCGATGCGCTCGACCTTCTCGTCGAGGTCGGGCTTGCGCATCTCTCCTGCCGCACTGAGGTGACGCCGCACTCGTTCGGCCGGATCGGCGCCTCGTGCCGGCTCGGGAATGCGCAGCCGCAACCCCTCCGCCGTGCCTGCCTCATCCGCGATCACCTCACGACTGTGCCCACTGCCGCGCCGTTCGTCAAGCGTGTGTGCAGTTCGGAGAAGTGCGACGATGGCGCGAACGGCCACGACGCGGGCCCGGCAGGGAGCGGTGATGGAGTTCAGCAGGTCCGAGGATCACGAGGCCATCCGCGAGGGCATCCGCCGCATCTGCGCCGACTTCCCCGACGAGTACTGGTCGGAGAAGGACGAGGCTCACGAGTTCCCGTGGGAGTTCTACGGCGCACTCGCCGCCGGCGGGTGGGTGGGCATCGCCATCCCCGAGGAGTTCGGTGGCGGGGGCCAGGGCATCACCGAGGCGTCGGTGATGCTGGAGGAGATCGCCGCGTCGGGCGCGGCCATGAACGGGTGCTCGGCCATCCACCTGTCGATCTTCGGCCTGGAGCCCGTGCGCCGCCACGGCTCGCCGGAGCTGGTCGCCCAGGTGCTGCCGCGCGTGGCATCGGGTGAGCTCCACATCGCGTTCGGGGTCACCGAGCCCGATGCCGGCACCGACACGACCTCCATCCGCACGCGTGCGGTGCGCGACGGCGACGAGTACGTCGTGACCGGCGCCAAGGTGTGGACGACGAAGGCACCGTTCTGCGAGATGTGCCTGCTGCTCGTGCGCACCACGCCACGCGAGGAGTGCGTGAAGCCCACCGACGGCATGACCTTGTTGCTCGTCGACCTGCAGCGCCCGGAGGTCGACATCCGTCCCATCCCCAAGCTCGGCCGCAACGCGGTGGTGTCGTGCGAGGTGCGCTACGACGGCCTGCGCGTGCCGATCGGGCGACGCATCGGCGAGGAGGGCAAGGGGTTCACCTACCTGCTCGACGGCCTCAACCCCGAGCGCATCCTGATCGCCTCGGAGGCGCTGGGCATCGGGCGTGCGGCGATGCGCAAGGCGGTCGACTACGCAAACAGCCGCGTGGTGTTCGGCCGGCCGATCGGTCAGAACCAGGGCTTGGCCTTTCCGCTCGCCGAGGCGCACATGCAGCTGCACGCGGTCGAGCTCGCGATCCGTGAGGCGTCGTGGCGGTTCGACAACGGCATGCCGTGCGGTGAGGCCGCCAACACGGCGAAGTACCTCGCGGCCGAAGCGGCGTTCTTCGCCTGCGACCGCGCGATGCAGACGCACGGCGGCATGGGNNTATGCGCGCGAGTACCACGTCGAGCGGTACTGGCGCGAGGCCAGGTTGATGAAGATCGCACCGGTGAGCCAGGAGATGGTGTGCAACTACATCAGCTCCCAGGTGCTGGGTCTGCCCAAGTCGTACTGAGGGCATCGCTGCACCGGGTGCACGTGCGGTCCATCGACACGCGACGTGCAGTCGCTCACCCCATGTACACCGTGTGGCGTTTGGCGACGGCCTCGCGGTCGACCGGATCGGCGGTCGCGAAGCGTGCGATCAGCTCGCCGCGCAGCTCACCGAAGCCCACCACTGCGTCGATGACCAGCTCGCTCGCCAGCCGGTACAGGTCGACGTCGTCCTCGTACTCGGCGCGCCGCTCGGCGACGAAGGTGGCCCGCTCGTCGGGATCGTCGATGGCTGCGATCTTGTTGGCGTACACGGCGTTCACGGCGGCTTCGGGCCCCATCACCGCGATCTTCGCGGTGGGCAGCGCCAACGTGGCGAGCGGGTCGAACGCCGGGCCCGCCATCGCGTAGAGGCCGGCGCCGTAGGCCTTGCGCACGACCACGCAGATCTTCGGCACCGTCGCCTCGGTGACGGCGACGATCATCTTCGCCCCGTGGCGGATGATGCCCGCGCGCTCGACCTGCGTGCCGATCATGAAGCCGGGCACGTCGGCCAGGAACACCAGCGGGATGTTGTACGNNCCCTTGTGCATCGGGTTGTTGGCCACGATGCCCACCACGTGCCCGTCGAGCCGAGCGAGACCAGTCGTGAGCTCGGGGGCGAACAGCGGCTTCAACTCGAAGAACGAGTCGTCGTCGACGAGTCCTTCGATCACGCGGTGCATGTCGTAGCCGGCCGCTTCCTGCGCCGGCAGCGCATCGCGCGTGAGTGGTCGCACGGGAGGCTCGGCGAGCACCATGTGCGGGCGATCGCGCCAGCTGCCGGGGAGGTAGCGGAACAGGTGCCGCGCCTGCTCGATGGCATCGGCGTCGTCGACCGCCAGGTTGTCGCCGCACCCGCTGACGGTGGCGTGCATNNCCGAGGTACATCGACGCGTTGCCCTCGACCATGATGACCACGTCGCAGAACGCCGGGATGTAGGCGCCGCCGGCAGCGGACGGGCCGAAGAGGCAGCAGATCTGGGGCACCTTGCCGCTGAGCTTCACCTGGTTGCTGAAGATGCGCCCGGCGCCGCGTCGGCCGGGGAACAGCTCGACCTGATCGGTGATGCGTGCTCCCGCCGAGTCGATGAACCAGAAGATGGGCAGCTCGTGACGCAACGCGTACTCGGTGACGCGCACGATCTTCTCCACGGTGCGAGCGCCCCACGAGCCGGCCTTCACGGTGGGGTCGTTGGCCACCACGAGCGCAGCGCGGCCGTCGACGCGGCCCTGGCCGGTGACCACTCCGTCGGCGGGGAGGTCGGTGGCCATCGTGTTGGCGAGCAGGCCGTCCTCGACGAACGTCCCGGGGTCGAACAGCAGCGCCAGGCGGTCGCGCACGAAGAGCTTGTGCTGCCGTGCGAGCTTGTCGCCCTCGCGGTGCAGGTTGCCGACGCGGGCCCGCTCGGTGCGCTGCTGCAGGTCGTCGTGCTCGTTCACGCCACGATCATCCCACCGGCAGGCCGAGACCGCGGGCGATCACGAGGCGTTGGATCTCGCTGGTGCCCTCGCCGATCTCGAGGATCTTCGCATCGCGGTAGAAGCGCGCGACCGGTGAGTCCTCGATGAACCCGGCACCACCGAACACCTGCGTGGCTACGCGGGTGGCGTCGACCGCAGTCTCGGTGCTGTAGAGCTTGGCCATCGATGCTGCCTGGCGGAACGGTTTGCCATGGTCTTTCAACCATGCCGCGGTGTAGGTGAGGTGGCGGCTGTTCTCGACGGCGACGGCGAGGTCGGCGAGCTGGAAGGCGATGCCCTGGAAACGCCCGATGGGTCCGCCGAACGCGTGCCGCTCCTTCGCGTGCTCGACTGCGAGCTGGAGGCAGGCCTGTGCGCAACCGAGCGCGAGCGCGCTGATGGCGATGCGACCGTCGTCGAGGATGGCGAGGAAGTTGCGCAGACCCGACCCCTGTGCTCCGAGCATGTTGGCTGCGGGCACTCGGCAGTCGACGAGCGTGATGCCGTGCGTGTCGCTGGCGTGCCAGCCGAGCTTGCGATAGGCGGGCTCGATGACCATGCCCGGCGTGCCGGCGGGCACGAGGAACGACGAGATCTCGCCGGTGCCGGTGAGCGCGGTGACCGTGACGAGAGACGTGATGGGCGTCCCGGCGTTGGTGATGAACGCCTTGCTGCCGTCGAGCACCCACTCGTCGGTGTCGTCGTCGAACCGGGCCCGTGTGCGCGTGCCGCCGGCGTCGCTTCCGGCGTCGGGTTCGGTGAGGCCGAAGGCGCCCAGACGGCGGCCGGCCACCAGATCGGGCAGCCACCGCGCCTTCTGTTCGTCGGTGCCGAACGAGTGCACCGGGTTGGCGCCGAGGCCGACGCCGGCAGAGAGCGTGATGCCCAGGCTCTGGTTCACGCGGCCGATCTCCTCGATGGCGATGCAGAGCGACGTGAAGTCGCCGCCCGCGCCGCCCCACTCCTCGGGGAACACGAGACCGAAGAGGCCCAGGCCCGCCATCGCCTCGACCGCCTCGATGGGCAGCTCGCCCCGCGCCTCCCACCGGTCGACGTGCGGGGCCAGCTCGCGCCGCGCGAAGTCGCGCACCACTGTGCGGAACGCCTCGTGCTCGTCGCTGAACTGCAGCATCGTGACCCCTCTCGACCTGGCAGCGGGCAATGCTAGCACGCATCCTTGAACGATCGTTAGGGAGGCGTTCGGCCGCTGAGCTGGGCTAACGTGCGAACGTGCTGAACCCAGTCTCTCGAGGACGACACGTCGTCGTCGTGCTCGCTGCGGTCGTCGTCCCGGCGCTCATCTTCGTCGGCGTGCTCGGAAAGGGCGTGTACCCGGAGCGCTTCGATGCGAAACAGGTGCTCGTGATGCCTGCGGGTGGCGACGGCGTACGCATCCGCGAGGTGGTCGACGAAGACTTCGGCAGCAAGCAGCGCCACGGCTACGAGCGCATCATCCCCAACGACTTCGGCGTGCCGGTGAACGTCGATGCCAGCTCCCCCGACGCCTCGGCCCAACTCGACGTCAACACCTACGACCCGTCGCCCGAGTACTGGACCACCGTGCGCCTCGGCGACCCGTCGACCACCATCACCGGCCAGCACCGCTACGTGCTCAGCTACACCCTGCCGACTGCCCGCTTGTCCACCGGCACGCTCGCGCTCGACATCCTCGCCACCGACGACGAGCTCGAGACCGGTCGCTTCGAAGTGGTGGTCGCGGGTTTCCAGTTGACCGACCCGACGTGCGACACGGGCGCCTACGCGGCCGTGAAGGGTGGTTGCACACTCGTCAAGGACGGCGACGTCTACCGCGCCGTCATCGAACCCCTGCCACCCCACCACGGCATCACCATCGGTGGCACCATCGTTGGACTCACGGTCCCTGATGCGAGCTCGCTGCCCGAGCCGCCCATCGCGCAACGTCGTCGTTCGCACCCGGTGCCGCTCGGGCTGGAGGCCACAGCGCTGGCCGCCCTTGCGGGCATCGGCACGTTCCTCCTCGCCCGTCGACTCGGTCGCGACGAGGTGAGTGGCATGGGCGCGGCCGACGCAGCGTTCACCGGCTCGAGCAACGTGCTGCCCGACGGACCCGTGCGCAAGGTGACCGACCAGCAGCTCGAAGCGATGGCGACCATCGAGTTCGAACCTCCGCGCGACATCAGGCCGTGGCAGGGCGCGTTGCTGCTCGCCGAGAAGGTCGACAGCCGCACGGTGTCGGCGTGGTTCTCCGACCAGATCGCGCAGGGAGTGATCGAACTGAACGGAGCCAAGCCGCCGGTCCTCACGCCCGGACCACAGCTCGACACTTCCCCGCCGGTCACCCGCGAGCGCATCACCGCACTGTTCGACGGCCAGGGCGAGCTGGAGCTGGGGAAGTACCAGTCACGTCTCGCGACGCTGTGGTCGAGCCTCGAGGCCGAGCAGCGCCAGGTGGCAGTCGACTCGGGATGGTGGACGAAGCACGCGCCCGGCAAGCCGCGCCTGATGACCGCCGGTGCCGTTGCCGTGCTCGTGGGCTTCGTCGCCGTCTTCCTCTTCGCCGCCATCATCGGGCTCGGCCAGCGGTGGCCGTTCGCGCTGGCGTTCGCCTTCCTGCTGCCGGCTCTCGTGGCGTATCTCGCCTACCGGCCACTGCTGCCCGTGCGCAGTGCCGCCGGTAGCGCGGCAGCGTTGCGCACGGAGTCGTTCCGCCGCTTCCTTCACGCCAGCGAGGCCCAGCACGTCGAGTGGGCGTGGAAGCACGGGCTGCTGCGCGAGTACAGCGCATGGGCTGTGGCGCTGGGCGAGGCAGCGGCCTGGCGCAAGGCTGTCGACGTGAGCGCGGTGCCGCCGGCGGAGGCGCAGCTGCACACCACACCGATGCTGCTGTACCTGAACTCGACGGCGTGGAACTCGTCGCACGTGGCGCCGGTCAGCAGTTCGGGTCATGGGTTCAGCGGAGGAGGCTTCAGTGGAGGCTTCGGCGGTGGACTCGGCGGTGGTGGCGGTGGCGGCAGTTCGGGGAGCTGGTGAGCCGACCCGAACAGATCCAGCGCGCGGCTGCCCGCCTCTTCGCGCAGCGCGGCTACGGCGGCGCGAGCGTCGACGACATCGGCGCGGCCGCCGGAGTGAGTGGCCCGGCCATCTACTGGCACTACAAGGGCAAGCAGGCGCTGCTGGCGGCCATGCTCACGGACATCAGCGAGCGGCTGTTGAACGACGGCACGGCGTGCGTGGCCGACACGCCCGACGCCGAGGCGGCGGTTCGCGCGCTGGTGCACATGCAGGTCGCCTTCGCGCTGTCGCAACCCGACCTCATCGTGGTGCATGCGCGCGAGCTGCACCACCTCGACGCCGCCCAGGCGCATCGCGTGCGCCTGCTGCAGCGTCAGTACATCGACGTGTGGGTCGGGGCGCTCCAGCGCCGGTCGCCGCGCGTGGGTCGCGCCCGCTTGGTGGCGGCCGTGCAGGCCACGATCGGCCTCATCAACTCGACGCCGCACGTGGCCGCCACGCCCAGGCGCACGCTCGCCCCGTTGCTGCACCAGATGGCGTTGGCCGCGCTCGACGCAGCCGTGCTCGCTCACTGAACGGCTACTGCAGCCCCGCGTCGGCTCCTCCGTCGACCGGGATGGCCGCGCCGGTGATGAAGCGGGCCGAGTCGCTGCACAAGAACGCCGCGAACCGACCGAAGTCGTCGGGGTCGCCCAGTGTGCGCGCCGGGATGTTGGCGGCCACCGCCTCGATGTCGCCGTAGAGGCCGGCGAGACGGTCGGTGAGGTGGAGGCCGGGCTGCAGCGAGTTCACCGTCACGCCCTGCGCGGCCACTTCGCGGGCCATGGTCTTCAAGAAGCCGGTGAGCCCGGCCCGGGCGGTGTTGGAGAGGATGAGGTTCGGGATCGGTTGCCGCACCGAGATGGAGGTGATGGCCACGACGCGGCCCCAGCCGCGCTCGCACATCGCCGGGACGGCGGCCTTGCACATCGCGACGGTCGAGAGCAGGTTGAGGTGCAGCGCGGGCAGGTAGGCGTCGAGGTCGGTGCTCGCGAAGCCCCCTGGCGGCGGCCCACCAGCGTTGGCGATGAGGATGTCGATGCCACCCATCGCGTCGATCGCACGCGCGACCAGCGCCTGCGCCCCCTCGGTGTTCGACACGTCGGCCACCAGCGTGTGCACGTCGCCGGCGATGGTGGCCGTGGCAGCGTCGAGGCGCGGCTGCGAACGGGCTGCGATGATGACCGTCGCACCTTCGGCAGCGAGCGCCCTGGCACAGCCGAGCCCCAATCCGGCAGATGCGCCCGTCACCAGCGCCCGACGTCCGAGAAGCCCGAGTTCCATGTGCGCACCGTACCCGCCGGGCGTCGCGCATGGTTAGCGTGGGCGCATGAAGGGCCTTCCCGACCGCATCACCATCCGCGAGGTGGGCGCCCGCGACGGCTTGCAGGCCGAGGCGCCGCTCACCGTCGACCAGCGTGTCGACCTCATCGACGCGCTCCTCGTTGCCGGTGTCACGCATCTCGAGGTGGCAGCGTTCGTCAGCCCCAAGGCCGTGCCGGCCATGGCGGGGGCCGCCGATGTGGTGGGCGCGATCGGTGCACCAGAAGGGGTCGTCCGCGCGGCGCTGGTACCCAACGTGCGCGGTGCCGAGATGGCGCTGGCCGCAGGTGTCGACGAGCTCACGGTCACCATCAGCGCGTCGGCCGGCTACAACCAGCGCAACGTGCACATGAGCATCGACGAGTCGGTCGACGAGGTGACCGCCATCTGCCGTCTCGCCCACGATGCAGGAGTGCCCGTCGACGCAGTGGTGTCGTGCGCGTTCGGCTCGCCGTACGAGGGCGACATCGCTCCGGCCACGGTGGCAGCACTCGTCGAACGGCTGCTCGCCGCCGGAGCGTCGGCCATCACCCTCGCCGACACCACCGGCATGGCCACGCCCCGCCGCATCGCCGACGTGCTTGCCTCCACCGGCACCGACGTGGGGCTGCACTTGCACGACACACGCGGCACCGGGCTCGTCAACTTCTACGCCGGCCTGCAGGCGGGCGTGGTGCGCTTCGACACATCGGTCGGCGGGCTCGGCGGTTCACCGTTCGCCGCCGGCGCGGCGGGCAACGTGGCCACCGAGGAGGCCGTGGCGCTGTGCGACGACCTCGGCGTGTCCACCGGCCTCGGCGTGGAGGCGCTCGTCGACGCAGCGCTGCTGCTCGAGACCATGGTGGGGCACGCGGTGCCCAGCCGGGTCGCCCACGCCGGCCCGCGCACGCGCCGCGCCAAGGCCGAGTGACGGCCGGGATGCCCGAGCCGTTGTCCGGGGCGTTGTCCGAGTCGTCGTCCGGGGCGTTGTCCGAGTCGTTGTCCGGGGCGTTGTCCTTGGCGTTGTGGACACCGACACCGGCGCGCGTCGCTGGCACGCGGCTCGACGAGTTCCGCCGACTGGTCGCGGTGGATCACCCGGAGGTCGTCGACTCGGTCGCGTTGCACGACTGGTCGGTGCAGCATCCGGGCGAGTTCTGGCAGCAGGTGTGGACGTATTGCGGCGTGGTCGGCGCGCCCGGCGACTCGGCGTTCGATGCGGGTGATGGCACGGTGCGCGGTGCACGCTTCTTCCCGCACTCGTCGATCAACATGGCCGAGAACCTGCTCGCCCCGCGCGAGGGCGAAGGGGCCGAGGCGCTGGTGGCCATCACCGAGGCCGGCGACCATCGGAGCTACACGTGGGCGCAGCTGCGTGCCGAGGTGGCCGCCATGGCGGCAGCGCTGGCGGCCGACGGCGTGCAGCCGGGCGACCGCGTGGCCGCGTACATGCCGCACGTTGCCGAGACCGTCATCACCTTCCTCGCGGCCAACGCAATCGGGGCAGTGTTCACCTCCACGTCGAGCGACTTCGGCGTCGCCGGCGTGGTCGACCGCTTCGGCCAGACCACGCCGAGCGTGCTCGTCGCGGCCGACGGGTACCGCTACGGCGGCAAGGAGTTCAGCTGCCTCGACCGCATCGCCGAGGTGGCTGCACGACTGCCGTCGGTTCGGCGCGTGGTGGTGGTGGGCGTGCTGTCGCACGCGCCCACGCTCGCGGGCATCGAGGGCGCGGTGGGATGGAACGACTACCTCGAACCGAACCGCGGCGTGGCGATCGAGTTCGTGCGAGTGGGCGGCGACCACCCGCTCTACATCCTCTACTCCTCGGGCACCACGGGGAAGCCGAAGTGCATCACGCACCGATCGCTCGGCGTGCTGTTGATGCACCTCAAGGAGCACCAGCTCCACTGCGACATCCGCGCCGGCGACCGGGTGATGTACTTCACGACCTGTGGCTGGA
Source organism: Acidimicrobiaceae bacterium (assembly GCA_003154135.1). Classification (GTDB taxonomy): domain Bacteria; phylum Actinomycetota; class Acidimicrobiia; order Acidimicrobiales; family Ilumatobacteraceae; genus UBA668. The sequence continues at coordinate 27,907 of PMCN01000282.1, read as the reverse complement.
TGATGTGGAACTGGCTCGTCAGCGTGCTGGGCAGCGGTGCCACGGTGGTGCTGTTCGACGGCAGCCCGTTCCATCCGTCGCCCACTGCGCTGTTCGATCTCGCGCAGTCCGAGCGCATCACGCTGCTCGGTCTGTCGGCGAAGTACATCGACTCGGTCAACAAGGCGGGTGTGCGGCCCCTGGCGACGCACGATCTCGCTGCGCTGCGCACGGTGTGCAGCACCGGGTCGCCACTCAGCGACGAAGGCTTCCGCTGGGTGTACGACTCGATGAAGGCCGACCTGCACCTCGCGTCCATCAGCGGCGGCACCGACCTCTGCGGCTGCTTCGTCGGAGGAGATCCCACGCGACCGGTGTTCGCCGGTGAGATCCAGGGCCCGGCCCTCGGCATGGCAGTGGCGGTGTACGACGCCGACGGGCAGCCCGTGGTGGAGCCCGGCGTGAAGGGTGAGCTGGTGTGCACCGCTCCGTTCCCCAGCGTACCCGTCGGCTTCTGGGGCGACATCGACGGCAGCCGCTTCTCGGCGGCCTACTTCGATCGCTTCCCCGGCGTGTGGGCGCACGGCGACTTCGCCTCGTGGACCGACCACGGCGGCATGGTCATCCACGGTCGCAGCGACGCGACGCTCAACGCAGGTGGTGTGCGCATCGGCACGGCCGAGATCTACGCGCAGGTCGAGCAGATGCCCGAGATCGTCGAAGCCGTCGCCGTCGGCCAGGAGTGGGACGACGACACCCGCATCGTGCTGTTCGTCAAGCTCGCCGACGGTGTCGTGCTCACCGACGAGCTGCAGGCGGCCATCCGGGCCCGGCTTCGAGCCAACGCCTCGCCCCGGCACGTGCCGGCACGCATCGCGCAGGTCGACGACGTGCCGCGCACGCGCAGCAACAAGATCAGCGAGCTCGCCGTGGCCGACGTGGTGAACGGACGCGAGGTGCGCAACACCGAAGCACTTGCCAACCCCGAGTCGCTGGCCGAGTACCACCGCCGGCCCGAGCTGGCGACGTGATCGTCAGCGCCGCTCGACCGATCCGGTGACCCTCAGGCGGCGGCGATGGCCTGCAGCCCGTCGAACACGTCGACGAAGCGAGTGGTGAGCGGCGAGCACCCGGCCCGGATGATGTTGGGTTCGCGGAAGTCGAAGATGATGCCGCGCGCCTGCAGCTCCNNCGCGTGGCGTCGCGCGGTGTGGGCGTGGCCAGCTTGTGCTGGTCGCACAGCCGGATCGCGAAGTCGGTGAGCGCCATGCCCTTGCCGTGGATGGCGGGCATGCCGGCCTCGGCCGACAGCGAGATGCCCACCTCGGCGGCCACCAGGGCCAGGATCGACGGCGTGCCCAGCAGCATGCGTGCGATGTCGGGCCGTGGTTGGAACTCGGGGCCCATCGCGAACTGGTCGATGGTGGCGAACCACCCCCAGATGGGCTGACTGATCACGGGCTGCAGCTCCTTGGCGACGAACGTCCACGCCGGCGCTCCCGGTCCGCCGTTGAGGAACTTGTAGCTGCACCCGATGGCGAGCTGCGCGCCGCAGTCGTGCAGGTCGATCTCGATCGCGCCTGCGGCGTGCGACAGGTCCCACACGACGATGGCCCCGGCCTCGTGAGCGCGCGCAGTCTCGCTCTTCACGTCGACCAGCTCGGCCGTGCGGTAGTCGATCACCGAACGCACGCACACGGCCACCTCCTCGAGGTCGTCGAAGCCGTGCTCCACCTCGTGGCCGGTCGCTGCAGCGATGCCGTCGACCACGTAGCGGTCGGTCGGGAAGTCGTCGGCGCTGATGGCGATGACGCCGCGGTCGGGTCGCAGCGCCAGCGCGGCGTGCACCGCCTGGTACACGCACAGCGTGGTGTTGTCGTGCAGCACCACCTCGCCCGGGTGCGCACCGATCAAGGGGGCCAGCACGTCGCCCACCCGTTGCGGCAGGTCGACCCAGTGCTCCCAGGAACGGATGAGGTCGGTGGCCCAGTCGCGCTCGTACACCTCCTGCAGCCGCTCCATCGTGCGTTTCGGCGGCATCCCGAGCGAGTTGCCGTCGAGGTAGACGACCGACGGATCGGGGACGTGGAAGCGGTCGCGGAACCCGGCCAGCGGGTCGGCGGCATCGAGGGCGAGTGCGTCGTCGCGGGTGATCACATCCGCAGCATGCCAGGTCAGCCGACGAGGTGAAGGAAGCTCGCGTGACGAACGAGCCCGTCGTTGGTGAACTCGGCGATCTCCACCAGCGCCCGCAGGTCGGGCTGCACCCAGGTGGCCCCGACCACCGCGCCACGGGGCGGCGCGGGCTCGAACGGGCAGGGTGTCTGCACACGCGCCCGCAGCATCGACGAGAGCTCGTCGAGCAGCTGCTGCCTGAAACCGGTGCCCACCCCACCGGCGAACCGCAGCGTTCCATCGGGCTGTGGCATGCCCACCAGCAGCGCGCCCAACGTGCCGGCGCGGTTGCCGCTGCCGGCCGTGAACCCGCCGACCACCACCTCCACACGTCGACGGTTCTTCACCTTGCGCCACAGTGGGCTGCGCTTGCCGGGCTGGTACGACGATCCCAGGCGCTTCGCCATCACCCCCTCGAGCCCCTGGTCGGCCGTGGCGGCGAGCAGCGCCGCGCCATCGCCCACGCGGTGCGCCGGCACCATCCAGTTGGGCGTCGGCTCCACGAGGTGCTCGAGCAGCGCGCGACGGTGCTCGTAGGGGAGCGCGATGGTGTCGCTGCCGTCGATCTGCAGCACGTCGAACACGTAGAACGTGGCCTGCGTCTCGTGGCGTTGGATGCCTTCGAAGCTGGGGCGGCCGAGTCGATCGAGCACCACCAGCTCACCGTCGAGGATCGCGCCCTGCGAGTTCACCGATACCGGGAGATCGGCGAGCTCGGGATACTTCGCGGTCACGTCGAGCCGGTTGCTGCTCTGCAGGCGGAGCGTCGCGCCGGCCACGAAGGCGAGCGTTCGGTACCCGTCCCACTTCACCTCGTACGCCCACTGTTCGTCCTGTGCGGCCGGTGGCAGCACGCCGATCGCCGCCTTCATCGGTTCGACGGGGAAGCCCAGCGCCACGGGTCGTCCTCAGCGGCGGGGCACGCGGCTGGTCAGCACGCCGTCGGCCTCGAGTGCGTCGAGCGTCGTCTCGTCGATGCCCAGCAGCTCCTGCAGCACGGCTCGGTTGTCCTCGCCGCGGTAGCGGGGCTCGCCACGGAGCCGCACGTCGGAGCCGTCGAACCGCCACGGCGAGTTCGGCACGCGGATGGTGCCGGCGCCACGATCGGTCACTTCCACGACCACCTCGCGCTCATCGGCCCAGTCGGTGGCGCACACCTCGTGCACGGACCGCAGCTTGCCCACGGCGAGCTTGTGCCGCGACATGGCCTCCTCGATCGAGTGGGCGTCGGGCATCGCGCTCGCCCACTCGTCGAGCGCGGCGAAGATGGTGGCGAGGTGCTCGAGCCGGCCCGCCGTGTCGGCGAAGCGTGCATCGTCGAGCAGGTCGACGCGCCCGATCGACATCATGTAGAAGTCGAACGTCTTGTTCTCGGCCGGGTGACCGCTCACCACCACCGACTCGCCGTTGGCCGCAGTGAGGACCGGGTAGTCCATCGGCCGGAAGCTGCGGATGACACCCGCGGGCACGTCGCGATCCCACAGGTGATCGTGCGCGTGCTCGTTGACGTAGAGCATGGTCTGCGCCATCGACACGTCGATGCGCTCGCCCCGCCCGGTGCGCTCGCGCTGGTACAGCGCGGCCAGCACCGCGGCGCTCAGCTCGAGCGCGGTGTACACGTCGGCGTGGCTGTGCGCGTCGTTGGCGTAGAGGCCGCCGCGGGCATCGCCCTGCGCCATGGTGAAGCCTGACTCGGCACCGACCACCGGCGCGTACGCACGTCGGTGCACCCACGGCCCGGTCTGCCCGTAGCCGCTGGCCGAGGCGAAGATGACTCTGGGGTTGCGGGCGCTCAGCACGTCGTAGCCGAGACCGAGCCGGTCCATCACGCCGGGCCGGAAGTTCTCGAGCACCACGTCGGAGAGGTCGGCGAGGCGCCGGAGCAGTTCGCGCCCCGACTCGTGGTCGAGGTCGAGGCTGACGCACCGCTTGCCCGTGTTCTGCTGGGCGAAGTACGTCGACACGCTGTTCACGCGCGGCCACGTGGTGCGGGTGATGTCGCCCTCCGGCGGCTCGACCTTGATCACCTCGGCGCCGAGGTCGCACAACATGCGGGCAGCATGCGGTCCGGCGAGCACGCGGGTGAGGTCGAGCACGCGCACGCCCGACAGTGGGCGGGGACGGCCGTCGGGTTCCATCCCGCCGACGCTAGTGCCACCCCCACCCGGACTTCAGTGGTCGGGTGGGCGCGTGCAGGCGTGGGCGTCGCCGAGGTGGAGCTCGATGAGATCCCAGTCGACCGCCGGGTGATCGAGGTAGGCGCCCACCCAACCGCGGCCGCCCACGTACGGCGGGCGGAAGTAGCGGTCGGGCTGCTCGGCCACCAGTTGCTCCTGCACCCCCGGCGGGGCGGCGAACACGACTGCGTTGCGGTCGTCGTGATGGTGGTCCCAGGTGGACGCGAACTGGCGTGCGGCGCGCCCGGCCCCGACCGACCACGCGAGCTCGCCGTGGCTGGTCTTCTCGCTCGTCGAGGGAAGCGCGGCGACGATGGCCCGGAGGCGCTCCCACGCCTCGGGCGACGTCGGTCGGTCGGTGCTCGGCATGACGCGACGGTAGCTGGCGACCGGTTGCCACTGCCGACGTAGCCTGCGGACATGCACGACGACTCGGTGTTGGTGGAGAAGCGGATCCGACGCGAGCTCGCCGAGCGCGTGATGCCGGCGATGTACAGCGCGTCGATGCCCTTGCAGATCACCGCATGGGACACCCCGGGTGAACCGGTGCCCTACTCGCACGCGGTCGCCGCACTGACCGCGCACGGACGCCCGTTCCAACAGGGCGAGCCGTGGAGCCGCCCCTGGGGCACCACCTGGTTCCGGTTCACTGCCGACGTGCCCGATGCCTGGGTCGGTCCGCGGCTGGAGGCGGTCGTCGACCTCGGCTTCCACCCCGACTCGGCCGGTTTCCAGGCGGAGGGACTCGTCTGGGCGCCCACCGCCGATGGTCGTGGGATGCCCGTGCAGGGCGTGCACCCGCGGCGCACGGGCGTGCCGATGCCCGACGCGACCGCAGGTGCGTTCGAACTCGTGCTCGAGGCCGCGTCGAACCCTGCGTTCCCGATGGTGGGGCGCCGCTACGGCCACCTCGGCTCGCTCGACACGGCCGGCAGCCAGCCGCTCTACAAGCTGCGGCAGGCGTCGCTGGCGCTGCGCGACGACACGGTGTTCCACCTCCTGCTCGACGTGGAGGTGCTGCTCGGCCTGATGACCGCGTCGGCCCCCGCCGAGAAGCGGCGTCAACGCCTGCTGCGCGAGTTGGAGGCCGCGTTCGACGTGATCGACATGAGCAACGTGGCCGGCACCGCGCGGGCCGCGCGCGCGACCCTGGCCCCGGCGCTGGCGCTGCATGCCCGCGACGGTGCACACCGCGTGATCGGCGTGGGTCATGCTCACATCGACAGTGCATGGCTGTGGCCCATTCGCGAGACGGTGCGCAAGTGTGCCCGCACCTTCGCGTCGGCCACGCGCATGATGGATCAGTACCCGGAGTACCGCTTCGTGTGCTCGCAGGCGGCGCAGTACCACTGGATGGAGACCGGCTACCCGGCGCTGTTCGAACGCATCAAGGAGCGAGTTGCAAGCGGGCAGTGGCAGCCGGTGGGCGGCATGTGGGTGGAGGCCGACATGAACCTGCCCAGCGGCGAGAGCCTCGTGCGTCAGATGGTGCACGGCCAGCGCTACTTCGAGAGCCGCTTCGGCGTGCGTTGCCGCGAGGTGTGGATCCCCGACGTCTTCGGCTACCCCGCCTCGCTGCCGCAGATCTTCCGCGCCGGCGGGTGCGAGCGCTTCATCACGCAGAAGCTGTCGTGGAACAAGCAGAACCGCTTCCCGCACAGCACGTTCTGGTGGGAGGGCCTCGACGGTTCGCGTGTGCTCACCCACTTCCCGCCGGTCGACACGTACAACGCGGTGGTCAGCGGCGAGGAGATGGTGTTCAGCGAGCACAACTTCAAGGAGCACTGCTGGAGCGACTGGTCGCTGATGCCGTACGGCCACGGCAACGGCGGCGGTGGCCCCACACGAGAGATGATCGAACGCATGCGCCGCCTCGGCGACCTCGACGGAGCGCCGCTGCTGTCGCCCGGCACCACCGACGAGTTCTTCGCACACCTCGAGGCAGAGGCGGCCGCCGGCGCACCGGTTCCGGTGTGGAGCGGCGAGCTGTACTTCGAGATGCACCGTGGCACGCTCACCAGCCAGTCGAAGACGAAGGTGGGCAACCGGCGATGCGAGCGGCTGCTGCGCGAGGCCGAGCTGTGGTGGGCAGCGGGAGGCGACGTGCCGCCCGACGTGGTCGCCGAGCTCGACGCGCTGTGGAAGGACGTGCTGCTGCAGCAGTTCCACGACATCATCCCCGGCTCGTCGATCACGTGGGTGCACGCCGAGGCGGAGGCTGCACACACGCGGGTGGCGCGGCGACTGGAGGAGCTCGTCGCGGAGGCACTCGCCCGCATCGCGCCGCCGCAGCCTCACGTGGCCAACGTGGCCACCGGCCCGCGCGCGGAGGTCGCCGTCACCGAGCGCGAACCGCTGCTGCCCGAGCGCGCGCAGACGTTGCACGACGGCCGGTTCGCGTCGATGCTCGAAGCACCGGGAAGCGGCTTGGCCGTGCTGCGCGCGCTGCCCACGCCCGACAGGGTGGCCGTCACCGAGCACTCGTTCACCAACGAGCACGTCGCCGTGAAGTGGGATCTCGACGGCACCATCACGTCGATCATCGCCGTCGACGCCGGTCGCGAGCTGCTGCCGGTGGGGCAGCACGTCCGACTCGAGCTCGCGCCGGACCACCCGGTCGAGTACGACGCGTGGGACGTCGAAGAGTGGACCCGCGGGTTGGGCGTTCCCATCGGTGGCGTCGAGTCGGTCACGGTCGTCGACGCTGGCCCGCTGTTGGCCACGCTCGAGGTGGTGCGACGTTTCGGTCGCTCGTCGGTCGCGCAGCGCACGACGGTGCGTGCCGGCAGCCCGCGCGTCGACATGACGTTCGACATCGACTGGCACGAGGACGAGCAGTTGCTGTCGCTGATGGTGCCCCTCGCCGTGCATGCCCGCGAGGCGGCGTGCGACATCCAGTTCGGTCATGTGATGCGCCCGACGCACGCGAGCACCTCGTGGGACGCTGCCAAGTTCGAGGTGTGCGCGCACCGCTACGTCGACCTGTCGGAGCCCTCGTTCGGCGTCGCCGTGCTCAACGACGGCCGCTTCGGCCACGGCGTGCAGGACGGTGGCATCCGCGTGTCGCTGCTGCGGGCCGCCAAGTACCCCGACCCGCTGCAGGACCACGGTCGCCACGGCCTCACCATCAGCATCCTGCCGCACGGGCCGGGTCTGTGGCAGGTGGTGCGCGAGGCCGAGGCGCTCAACATGCCGTTGCGCGAAGTGGCGCCCGGAGCGGCCGCAGCGACGCCACCCCAGCTCGTCGACGTGCGCGGCAACGGGGTGGAGGTCAGCGCGGTGAAGCGCGCCGACGACGGCACCGGTCAGTTGATCGTGCGGCTCGCCGAGATGTGCGGCGATCGCGCGCCCATCACGGTGCGCCTGCCGTTCCGCATCACCGATGCGCGCCGGTGCAACCTGCTGGAGGAGCCCGGCGAAGCCATCGAGACGAGCGACGGCATCGTGGCGATCACCCTCGACCCGTTCGAGCTGGTCACCCTGCGCTTGGGTTGAGGTGGCGCATCGCCATCGCCGAGTAGACGGCGATGCCGTCGACCATCGCGCTCTCGTCGAAGTACACGCGGTTCGAGTGGTTGGGGGCCGCGGTTGCCGGATTCTTGTCGCGGGGCGTGCCGCCCAGGAACATCATCGAGCCGGGCACGCGGTTGAGCACGTAGCTGAAGTCCTCGGCACCCATGACCGGGTTGGGCAGCCGCACCACTGCGCTGTCGCCGAGCACCTCACGTGCCACGTCGAGCGAGAACTCGGCCGAGCCCGGGTTGTTGACCGTGACCGGGTACCCGTCGAGGAACTCGACCGTCACCTGCGCGTCGTGCGCCGCGGCCACACCCTCGGCGACGCGGCGGATGCCGTCGCGCACCTTGGTGCGTGTGCGCTCGCTGACCGCGCGGATGGTGCCCTCGATGTACGCCGTCTCCGGGATGACGTTGTTGGTGGTGCCGGCGCTGATGCGGCCGACGGTGACCACCGATGGGTCGAACACGTCGATGGTGCGCGTGACCATGGTCTGCAGTGCCTGCACGATCTCGCACGCGACCGGGATGGGGTCGAGCGCGGCGTGCGGCTGGCTGGCGTGACCACCACGGCCGATGACCGTGATGTGCATCTGGTCGGCCGACGCCATGATGGAGCCGCCCTTGCTGGCGATCCACCCGGCGGGCAGGTTGGTGCTGATGTGCAGCGCGTACGCACCCGTGACCGGCGACTCGGAGCCGTCGGCCAGCGGAGGCAGGTCGAGCAGGCCCTCCTCGAGCATGAACCTCGCGCCGGCGTGGCCCTCCTCGCCCGGCTGGAACATGAACAGCACCCGGCCGCTGATGTCGGCGCGCCGCGCAGTGAGCAGCTTCGCCGCGCCGACGAGCATCGCGGTGTGGGTGTCGTGACCGCACGCGTGCATGCTGTCGTCGACCTTCGACGTGAAGTCGAGCCCCGTGTCCTCGTGCATCGGTAGCGCGTCCATGTCGCCGCGCAGCAGCACCGTGGGGCCGGGCGTGCCGCCCTCGAGCAGCGCTGCGATGCCACTGGTGGTCTCGTGCAGCGTCACGTGCAGCGGCAGGCCCTCGAGCGCGGCGAGCACGTGCTCCTTGGTGACCGGCAGGTCGTTGCCCAGCTCGGGCCACTGGTGCAGCGTGCGGCGAAGTGCGACGGTCTCGTCGAGCAGGTCGCGGGCTTCGTCGCGGAGCGTGGAGATGTCCATGCGCGCATGCTAGGCACAATCCCGTGACGGGTGCACCTGGCGACGAACTGGTCGACATCGTCGACGACGACGACCGCGTGGTCGCCACCGTCACCCGTGCGCGCATGCGTGCCGAGGGCCTCCTCCACCGCGCCGTGTCGATCGCCGTGTTCGGCAGCGACGGCCGCCTCCTGGTGCATCGCCGCGCCGAGACCAAGGACCTGTGGCCCGGCATGTGGGACATCGCTGCCGGTGGTGTGGTTGGCGCGGGCGAGAGCTACCTCCACGCCGCGCGACGAGAGGTGGCCGAAGAGCTGGGCATCGAGCCGACCGACCTCGAGCTGCTCGGCAAGGCCCGCTACGCCGACGAGTCCGTGCAGCTCGTCGGCTGCGGGTACCGGTGCGTGCACGACGGCCCCTTCACGTTCACCGACGGCGAGATCGCCGAAGTGCGGTGGGTCGATCGGGCAGGGCTCGAGGTGCTCATGGCGGCCGAGCACTTCGTGCCCGACAGCCAGCGCCTGCTGCTGCCGCTGCTGCACCTCCACTGAGCACCTCGACTGGTGTTGCCGATCGGTCGATCTCGCTGTGCCCAGTGCAGGTGAGCGACGCACGGAGCGGCGCGCAAAGGAGCACCTCCCCATGTCCATGTACGGCGCCAACCCCGAGCAGCTTGCATCGCTCGGCCGATCGATGCAGCAGCAGATCCACACCATCGAAGGCGTGATGAGCGCGGTCGGCTCGGCCCTCGGCGGCACCACCTGGGTGGGCCCCGCGCGCGACCGGTTCGAACAGGACTGGAACACGTCGTTCCGGTCGGCACTCAACAAGCTGAACCAGGCGTTCGACGCTGCCGGCCGCGACTGCATCGCCCGCGCCGACGACCTGCAGCGGGTGATGGGCGCTCGCTGACGCGCGAGAATCGAGCGCCTGAACCGCGCTGCTGAACGACGCGGAGCTCGACGACACGCGCACGACACGCGCACGACAGGAGTCCACATGCTGGAGACGCCCGACGAGTTGCTCCGGATGCAACAGGTGCTCGATCGCAGCGACGCCGCCGCCGGCGAGCACCTGCGCAGCATCATCACCGCCGAACGCCGGCTCACCTCCGAGCAGGTGGCAGCCGCGCTCACCGGCATGTGCCTGCTCACGCTGGCGACGGTGTCGTCGCAGGGTCATCCCGTTGCCGGGCCCGTCGACGGCGTCTTCTTCCACGGCGAGTGGCACTTCGGCTCGGCCCCCCACTCGGTGCGGTTCACGCACATCCGCCGGTCGCCGTGGGTCAGCGCCACCCACCTGCCGGCCGAGCACCTCGCGATCACCGTGCATGGCCGCGCCGAGCTCATCGACGTCGCCTCACCAGAGCAGGCCGAGTTCCGTCGGGCGCTGCTCGACATCTACGTGCCGCGGTACGGCGCGGACTGGGAGTCGTTCCTCGACCAGGGCGTCCAGTACGCACGCATCCACGCGCAGCGCATGTTCACGTTCCACATGCCCCCCGAGCCCTCGGCCTGAAGCCACCCGGGCCGTCGATAGCATCGCGTCGTGCTGATGCTGGAGTTCACGATCGAACCCTTCACCGAGGGCAACCCCGGCCCGCACGTGCGCGCGGCGGTCGCGGCGGTGGAAGCACTGGGCGTGTCGGTCGAGTTCGGGCCGTTCGGCTCGTCGTGCACGGTGAGCCAGGCACAGGTCGCCCGCGTGTCGGGCATCATCGTCGCCGAGGCGTTCTCGCACGGCGCCACGCACGTGAGCCTTCACGCCGAACGAGTGGGGGAGCGTTCTTGAGCAAGCTGCCCCGTCATCCGCTGGTGCTGGCGGTGAAGCCCATCGTCGAGGCCCTCGGGGCCACCATGGTGCCGGCCGACGAGCGCGAGCCGGGCGACCTGGCGTTGCGCTGGGAGGGCGAGGTGGTGGCCGCCGTGCGCCCCGCGTTGCTGCACGGAGCGCTCGATCGACTCATCGAGAGCGTCGAGCGCGAGCTGGGCGCACCACTGCCCACGTTGTCGCGCGAGGACAAGCAGCGCGCCATCCGTCTGCTCGACGACCGCGGTGCGTTCACGTTGCGCCGCGCCGTGGAAGACGTCGCCGACGCGATGGGCGTCAGCCGCATCACCGTCTACAACTACCTCAACGCCCTGCACCGATGACCGGGTCGCTGGTGGTGGTGCCGTACGACCCGGCATGGCCCGAGCGCTTCGAAGCCGTCTGCGAGCAACTCGCGGCCGCGCTGGCACGCGCCGCGGTGCCGGTGCTGTCGATCGAGCACGTCGGCAGCACCGCCGTGCCTGGTCTCGCCGCGAAGCCGGTCATCGACATCGACATCGTGGTCGACCGCTCGCAGGTCGAGGCCGCGTCGACGGTGGTCGAGTCGCTCGGCTACGCGGCGCTCGGCGAGATGGGCATCACCGACCGCTGGGCCTTCCGCCCGCCCGACGGTGCAGTTCGCCAGAACACGTACGTGGTGGTCGACGGCAGCCTGTGCGTACGCGACCACCGCGCGCTGCGCGACACGCTGCGCGCCCGGCCCGACCTGCGAGACCGCTACGGCGCCGTGAAGACCGCGATGGCCGCGGTCACCGACGACATCGACGTGTACGTCGACGGCAAGACCGACATCGTGCTCGAGATCCTGCGCCTGGCCGGCATCGCCGACGACGAGTTGGCCGAGCTGGAGAGGATCAACCGGCGGTGAAGCCCTTCGACGTGATCGGTTTCGACGCCGACGACACGCTGTGGCACAGCGAGGACAGCTTCCACCACGGCGAGCAGCGCTTCGTCGAGCTCGTCTCGCCGTTCGTCGCCGAAGGCGTCGACGTGAAGGCGGCGCTCACCGCCGTCGAGCGCAAGAACCTGCACACGTTCGGCTACGGCGTGAAGGCCTTCGGCCTCTCCGCGGTGGAAGCCGCGGTGTCGATCAGCGACGGCCGCGTGCCCACGGCGGTCATCGGACAGCTCGTCGAGATGGTGCGCGCGCAGCTCACCGAGCCGGTGCGTCTGCTCGCCCACGTGCCCGAGGTGCTCGCCGCCGTGGGGCGTCACTACCGGCTCGTGCTCATCACCAAGGGCGACCTCATCCACCAGACGTTCAAGGTGGAGACCAGCGGGCTCGAACACCACTTCGAGCACGTCGAGATCCTCCTCGAGAAGCATCCCGAGGCCTATCAGCGCGTGCTGCAGCGCGTGGGCGTGGCACCGGAACGGTTCTGCATGGTGGGCAACAGCGTGCGCAGCGACGTGCTGCCGGTGATGGCCCTGGGCGGCACCGCGGTGCACGTGCCGTATCCGCTGCTGTGGGAGCTCGAGCACGTCGACCACGACGAGCACTTCGCCGAGCTGGCGTCGCTGGCCGACCTCCCGGCGTGGCTCGCCGCCGGCTGACCTCGCTACGTGTGATGACAGCTACATCGACGCCAGCCAGATCTGGTGGGCCTCCACCACGGCGCCCGCCAGCACGGTGAGCAGGAACGGGTACGGCTGGTAGGCGTAGGTGGCCGGCGCCGGTGTGGACGGCTTCGCGCCGCCGAGCAGCGACGCCAGCTCGGTGCCGGTGATCGCGTAGTTGCGGCGTTGCGGGTCGACCACCGTGACGGAGGTGAGACCGGCGGGCTGCAGCGTCACCTGGGCGGGCAGCGTGTGCGCCTCGCCGAAGTCGTCGGTGCACGCATCGACCCCGAGCACGCTGGTGCACGTGGGGCCGAAGTACGCCTGACCCAACTGGAAGACGAGCTGGCCGTCCTTCACCGCCACCGACGGCGCCCAGTACTGGCCGTCGGCCAGCGGCGTGGCGAGGTCGGCGGTGCGGTCGGGCACGGCCGGCACCGGCACCGGGTCGTACAGGTGCACCACTCCCGGGCTCTCGCTGCCGCACCCGGCGAGGACGACGACGGCCAACGCCGCGCACGCCAGCGACGCGACCCGCCTCATGGGCGTCGAGCCCATCACAACCGTCGCAGCGAGACCGTGGTGACGCGGTGGTCGGCTCCCTTGCGCAGCAGCAGTCCGGCGCGCCCCTTGGTGGGCTCGATGTTCTCGCGCAGGTTCTTGCCGTTGATCTCGCGCCAGATGAAGCGGGCGGTCTGGATGGCCTCGTCGCGCGTGAGGTGCGCGTAGTGCTGGAAGAAGCTGTCGGGGTTCTGGAACACGGTCTCGCACAGCGTGAGGAAGCGCTGCACGTAGAACTCCTCGATGTCGCGCTCGTCGGCATCGATGTAGATGCTGAAGTCGAAGTAGTCGCTCACGAACTCGGTGGGCGTACCCGGCGCGGTGGCTCCCACCTGCAGCACGTTGAGGCCCTCGAGGATGAGGATGTCGGGCTGGTGCACGGTGACGTGCTCGCCGTCGATGATGTCGTACACGACGTGGCTGTACACGGGCGCGTGCACCTCGTCGGCACCGCTCTTCACCTCGCGCAGGAACTGCAGCAGGCGGCGCGTGTCGTAGCTCTCCGGGAACCCCTTGCGGTTCATGATGCCGCGTTCTTCGAGTACCGAGTTGGGGTAGAGGAAGCCGTCGGTGGTCACGAGCTCGACCTTCGGGTGGTCGGGCCAACGGGCGAGCAGCGCCTGCAGGATGCGGGCGAACGTGCTCTTGCCCACCGCCACCGACCCGGCGACGCCGATGACGTACGGCACCTTCGGTGCCAGCGTGCCGAGGAACGCCGCGCTGGCCTTGTGCAGGTTCTGCGTGGCTGCCACGTAGAGGTTGAGGAGGCGGGTGAGGGGCAGGTACACCGCCGCCACCTCGTCGAGGTCGATGCGCTCGTTGATGCCGCGCAGCGACTCGAGGTCCGGTTCGCGAAGGGTGAGCGGGGTGGCGGCACGCAGCTCGGCCCAATCGGGACGACCGAACGTGAGGTAGCGGTCGGAGGTGCCGGGGAGTTCCGATGCGGTCACGGAGGCAAACCCTACGCTGGCCGTGTGAGCGAACCCCAACGTGAGCCGGGCGAGTCCCGCAGTCGCAAGCAGTTGGGTGCGTGGTACACGCCGCACGCGCTGGTCGACGCGGTCGTTCGCGAAGCTGTCTTCTCCGGTGCCCGCTCTGTGCTCGACCCGGCCTGCGGCGACGGCCGGTTCCTGCACGCCACCGGCCTGCCGGAGCAGACCGGGTTCGACATCGACCCGTCCACGCCCTACCTCCACGACGACTCGCTGTCGCGCGACTGGGGTGGGCAGCGCTTCGACGTGGTCGTGGGCAACCCGCCGTTCCTCAGCCAGCTCTCCTCGCTCACGTCGCGCGGCGGCGCGTCGCGCTTCGGCGGCGGTCCCTATGCCGACGCGGCCGCCGAGTTCCTCGCGCTCGCCGTGCGGCTCACCCGGCCCGGCGGTCGAGTGGGCCTGGTGCTGCCGCAGTCGTTGCTGTCGGCTCGCGACGCGGCGGGCATCCGAGCACTCGTCGACTCGGCCGCAGCGCTGCGCTGGATGTGGTGGTCGCCCACCAAGATGTTCGACGCCCACGTGCGCGTGTGGGCGGGCGTGTGGGAGGTCGGCGGCTCACCCGGAGCCGTACGGCGCGCCGTGGGGCCCGAGTTCGAGCCGCTGGCGTCGATCGTCATGCCCACCACGTGGGCCGGTCTGCTCACCGGTGGTGCGTCGCCGCACGACGGCCCCGTGCTCGGCGACATCGCGGCGTTCACCTCCGACTTCCGCGACCAGTACTACGGCCTCGTCGGCGCGGTGGGCGACGACGTCGACGGCCCGCCGCTGGTCACGTCGGGGCTCATCGACCCCGGCGTGTGTTGGTGGGGCGAGCGACCAGTGCGCTTCGCCAAGCAGCGCTACGCCGCGCCGCGCGTCGCGCTCGACCGCCTGTCGCCGGCGCTGCAGCGCTGGGCGCACCAGCGGCTGGTGCCCAAGATCCTGGTCGCCAACCAGACCTCGGTGATCGAAGCCGTGCACGACATCGCCGGCGCGTGGTTGCCGGGCGTGCCGGTCATCACGTGCACGACCGAGCAGCCTGAGCGGGTGATGGCGGTGCTGTCGTCGCCGGCCGCCACCGAATGGGTGCACCACCATGCGGCGGGCAGCGGGCTCGCGGTGGGCACCGTGCGGCTCAACCCACGGCTACTGGCGTCGATCCCTCTGTGAACCCACGTGCCGCCAGCGCGTGCCAGCGCCGCCAGTTGGCCGTGGCGCGCATCGCCATCCAGCACATCTGTGCGCCCCACAGACCGGCCAGGCCCAACCGCGGCCAGATCACGGTGGCCACGGCGAGCGGAACGAACGCCACGATGTTGCGGATGGCCTGACGACCCAGCCACGCCATGTCGTGCGCGCCGATGAGCGCGCCGTCGAGCGCGAAGGCCATCGCGCCAGGTATCTGCATCACGGCCAGCACCAGCAGTGCACCCGTGAGGCGTGACTGCACGGCCGGGTCGGTGGAGAACACGTGCGTGACGAGCGGTGTGGCCAACGCCAGCAGGACGGCCAGGCCGGTCGCGGCCCACAGCGACAGCCGCACGCTGATGCGACCGATGCGGCTCGCCTCGCCGATGTCGCCGGAACCCAGCGCGCCGGCGACCAGCGAGTGCAGCGGCACCGCGAGCGCGTCGAGCATCAGGGCGAGGAACATGAAGAGCTGGATGACCACCTGGTTGGCGGCGAGGGTGGGTGCATCGAGGTGGGCGGCGATGACGGTGGTGGCGTTCCACACGCTGTACATCGCCACCGACCGCACGGCCATGTGCGCCCCGGTGGCCAGAAGCGGCCGGTAGGCGGTCCACGACGGACGCACACGACGCATGTGCCGTCGCATCGCGAGGAGGAACGCGCCCGCTGCGCCCACCTGCACCACCACCGTGCTCCACGCCGAACCGGCGATGCCCATGTGCAGGCCGTACACGGCGACGATCTCGAGGACGAGGTTGGCGANNAGGAACGCGAGCAGGATGAACGGGAAGCCGACGGCGCTGATGCTCAGGTAGGTGGTGGCGTAGTGCAGCACGTCGCCCCGGCCACCGATGAGCCAGCACAGCGGGTGGGCCACGAGTGCCAGCACCACGGCCGCCGGCACACCGATCATGCACGACAGCCACACCCCGTGCGCGGCAGTGCGTCGTGCGTCGTCGTCGTTGCCCGCGCCCATCGCGAATGCGATGTCGGGGGTGACGTACTCGAGGAACGACAGCAGCGACACGAGGTTGAGCAGCACGATGCTGGCAATGGCCATGCCGGCCAGTTGCGGCGTGCCCAAGCGGCCGACGATCGCGGTGTCGACGAGCAGGTAGACCGGCTCCACCGCCAGGGTGCCGAGTGCCGGGATGGCGAGCCGAACGATGCGGCGCTCGAGGTCGTCGCGGAGCAAAGGCACCGGTGCATGTTCTCACGGCGTGGCAGGCCGGAGAACTGAACATCCCGCGCGCATTCGTCCATCCTGCGTTCATGTACCGTTCACCTGCGCCCGTAAGGGGCCGGTGACGAATGGGGGACATCATGTCGCACGAAGTGTCATGGAACGCGCCTGCGCCGGGCCCGTGGATGCAGGACAGCGCCCACAACCCGGTGTCGCAATCAGTGGTGATGCAAGACATCTACCCCGACGGCTTCAACCGCGGCTTCGAGGAGGCGTTCGCCAAGTACGGCCTCCTGCTCGACCGGCTGGCCATGGGCGTGGTGAACGGCTTCACCTACCACCAGCCGCAGCCGCTCGACATGCCCGGACCCGACGGCCCGAAGGACCCTGAGTGGATCCACGACGAGTTCGTCCGGCGCACCGGAGTGGCAGCTGCGGCGATGGAGCAGCGACTGTGGCGCGACGCGATGCGCACGTGGGACGACGAGATGAAGCCGGCCGCCCAGCGCCGTCACCGTCAGCTCGCCACCGGCATCGCCGATCTCGACGACGAGCAGCTGCTCGCTCGGGTGCACGACTGCCTCGATCACTGCCGTGCGATGGTGTACCAGCACCACCGCTTCAACTGCGACGCGCTGGTGCCCGTGGGCGACTTCATGCTGCACGCCGCCCAGTGGGCGCATCGGCCACCGCAGTCGTTGTTCGCCGTGCTCGACGGCTACTCACCGGTCTCCAGTGTCGCCTCGCCCGAGATGCAGGCCGCACTGACCGCGTTGCGCGCCGATGGGTCGGCTCGCGACCTGTTGTTCGGCGACGACGAGCCTGGCGCCGTGCTCGCCGCCCTGTGCGCGTCGGTGCCGGAGGTGGCCGAGTACGTGCAGGAGGTGCAGTTCCGCCTGCTCGAAGGCTTCGACGTCGTCAACCCCACCATCGGTGAGCGTCCGGAGAGCCTCATCGGCCGTCTCCAGGCAGCGCTCGAGGTCGATTCGGGCACCGCCCTGGTCCGCTCGGACGAGTTCGCGGCCGAGCTGCGCGCGGCCGTGCCCGCGGAGCACCAGGCCGAGTTCGACGATCTGCTGGCCGAGGCCCGCCTCGTGTATCGCTTGCGGGACGAGCGCGGGCTGTACAGCGACGTGTCGGCCACCGGCGTGCTGCGCCTGGCACTGCTCGAGACCGGTGCGCGACTCACCGCGGCCGGCCGGCTGCACCGACCCGACGAGCTGCTCGACGCGAGCGCGGCCGAGATCGACGCCATCGTGGCGGGTGCTGCGTCGCCCACGGCCGACGAGCTGCGTCAACGGGGTGACGAGCGCGTCGTTCTCACGCTCGCAGGTCCGCCACGTCATCTCGGTCCGCCGCCGCCAGCGCCGCCGCCGCTCGACATGCTGCCGCCGCCTCTGGCCCGCGTGATGGGTGCGGTCGGCTTCACGATCGAAGGCATCCTGGGCCAACTCGACGTGGCCGAGGGCGACGGGTCCACCATCATCGGCATTCCTGGCGCCTCCGGTGTGTACGAAGGACCGGCGCGGCTCGTGCGATCGATCGACGACCTGTTCCTCCTGCAGGATGGCGACGTGCTCGTCGCTCCCACCACGGGCGAGGCGTTCAACTCGATGCTGCACCTCGTGGGCGCCATCGTCACCGATCACGGGAGCTTCGCGTCGCACGCCGCGATCGTGTCGCGCGAGATGGGCATCCCGTCGGTCGTGGGCACCATCGACGGCACGCGTCGCATCGCCGACGGCAAGCGCGTGCGGGTCGACGGCACCACCGGGCACGTGACCATCATCGAGTGACCGGCTGTTCGACCGGCCCGACCGAACGTGCGGTCAGCGGTTCCAGGGCGCGCTGGGCGACACGGCACCGGGTGCGGTGAGCACATCCACGCCGTCGTCGGTGACGAGCAACATGTGCTCGAACTGGGCGGTGCGCTTGCCGTCGGCGGTGACCGCCGTCCAGTCGTCGTCGAACACCATCTTGTGCTGCCACGTGCCCAGCGTGATCATCGGCTCGATCGTGAAGGTCATGCCCGGTCGCATGATCATGCTGGCGCGCTCGTCGTAGTAGTGCAGCACCTGCACGTCGGTGTGGAACTGCTCGCCGATGCCGTGACCGATGAAGGCGCGCACCACACCGAGCTTGTTGGCCTTCGCATGGTTCTCGATGGCGCGGCCGATGTCGCTGAGCGGGCGCCCGGGCCTGACGGCCTCGATGCCGTACCACATGCACTCCTCGGTGACCTTCACCAGGGTGCGGCTCACGGGGTCGACGTTGCCGACCAGGAACGTCGCGTTGGTGTCGCCGTGCACGCCGCCGATGAACGCCGTGACGTCGAGGTTGACGATGTCGCCGTCCTGCAGCGGCCGGCTGTCGGGGATGCCGTGGCAGATGACCTCGTTGACGCTGGTGCACACGCTCTTCGGGTAGCCGTGGTAGTTGAGCGGGCTGGGGTACCCGCCGCGCTGGATGGTGGCGTCGTGCACGAACACGTCGATCTCGTCGGTGGTGACGCCCGGTTGCACCATGTCGCCGGCGAGGCGCAGGATCTCGGCCGCCACGATGCCGGCGTGTCGCATGCGTTCGATGATCTCGGGCGACTTCACGCGCGGCTCTGCCCAGCGCGGGGCCTCTCCGGTGGCAGCGTATGGCGGCGTGGCGATGTGGTCGGGAACGGACCGCATGGGGCTCACCTCGCCCTGCAGCACGCGTCCTTCGAGAGGTTTGTGACAGCGCTTGTACTTGCGACCGCTGCCGCACCAGCACGCGTCGTTGGCCTGCGGCAGCACGTGGGGCGGGTTGATCTGCAGCACGGTGCACAGTGTAGTTGTCCACAGGCCGGGTGTGACTCGGCGGCGGCGTCGACGGTCTGACCTGGGACAAAGAGCCTGTGAAATTGTGAAAAGTGACAAAGGTCCCTGCGAGCGCCCCCACTGGTGTGATTGCCTGTGGTGCATGGATGAATCCCCGAAGCCGATCCACGTCTTCCTGCTCGACGACCACGAGATCGTTCGCCGCGGTGTGCGCGAACTGATCGAGGCCGAACCGGGTCTGCAAGTGGTGGGCGAAGCCTCCACCGCCGCGGAAGCCATCCAACGCATCCCTGCTGTTCGCCCCGACGTGGCCGTGCTCGACGTGCGCCTGCCCGATGGCAGCGGCGTCGAGGTGTGCCGCGAGGTGCGCAGCCAGTTGCCCGACCTCGCCTGCCTCATGCTCACCAGCTTCAGCGACGACGACGCGCTGTTCGAGGCCATCATGGCCGGTGCCGCGGGCTACGTGCTCAAGCAGATCCGCGGCAACGACCTCGTCACTGCCATCCGCCGCGTCGCACGTGGCGAGTCGCTCCTCGACCCGACGGTCACCACCAAGGTGCTGCACCGGCTGCGTCACCCCTCCGAGGAGGACGAGCGCCTCGCCAAGCTCACGCCGCAGGAACGGCGCATCCTCGACCTCATCGCCGAAGGTGCCACCAACCGCCAGATCGGCACCGAGCTGCACCTCGCCGAGAAGACGGTGAAGAACTACGTGTCGAACATGCTGATGAAGCTCGGCATGAGCCGGCGCACCGAGGCCGCAGTGTTCGCGGTGAAGGCCGGCGTCGGCCGCAACACCTGAGCGCTCGTCAGTCGACGATCGGGATCGACCACCGCACCGTGGTGCCTGCATGCTCGCCCGACGTGACGCTGCACGTTCCCGCCATGCGCACCGCACGGTCGCTCATGTTGAGCAGGCCACTGCCCAGGCGGTGACTGCTCGGGATGCCGTCGCCGTCGTCGGTGACGGCGAGCATGAGCTTGCTGCCGTGGTGGGAGAGCACCACTTCCACCTTCTCGGCGCGTGCATGGCGCGCCACGTTGCTGAGCGCCTCGCGCACCACGGCCGCCACCTCGGCGGTGATCGCCTCGTCGATGGTGTCGAGCACGCCGCTGAAGTGCAGCGTGGGTCGGAAGCCGAGCACGCGTGCCGACTCGTCGACCAGGTCGTTGACCACCACGCGGATGGTGCGGCCGGCGCTGCGCTTGCTGGCGAGCCCGAAGATCGCGGTGCGCAGCTCGCGGATCGCATCGTCCTGGTCGTCGATGATTCGTTCGATCTTCACCTTCGCCGAGTCGGGCACCGCGGGCAGCACGCTCTGCAGCGACAGGCCCGACGCGAACAGGCGTTGGATGACGGTGTCGTGGAGGTCGCGCGCGATGCGCTCGTGGTCCTCGGCGAGCATCACGCGTTGGCGGGCAGCCTGCAGGTCGGCGTCGGCCTGGCGGTTGAGCGACACGTCGCGCACCGTGGCGATGACCACCGTTGCCCCCACCACCTGCGCAGGGGCCAAGGAGATCTCCACGGGGAAGATGCTGCCGTCGCGGCGTAGCGCCGTGAGGTCGAGGCCGTGGCCCATCGAGCGGCGGTGGGGTGCGGCGTAGTAGTTGTCGCGGTGGGTGACGTGCACGCCGCGGAGGTCGACGGCGATGAGCGCTTCCACGGGCTGCCCGAGCAGCTCCTCACGTTGGTAACCGAAGAGCCGCTCCACCTCGCGGTTCACCAGCATCATCTCGCCGCTGCTGTTGACGATGACCACGCCGTCGGGCATTGCCTCGACGACCTCCAGGAGCCAGTTCTCAACTTCCATCGGGGTTTCACTGCTCACAACCCCACACGATTGCACGTTCCACCATGGTGGCTCGACCATCGCCGTGCCACCATGACGTCATCGACACCGCACGCATCGACGTGTGGCTCTGGGCGGTGCGGCTCACACCCAACCGTTCGGCAGCCACCGAGCTGTGCCGGGCAGGGCGCGTGCTCGTGAACAACGTTCCGGCGAAGGCAGCGACGGCGGTGCGTGTGGGCGACCGCGTGGAGGCTCGCATCGCACAACGCCAGCGGGTCGTCGAGGTGGTGCAGGTGATCCAGAAGCGCGTCGGCGCGTCGGTCGCGGCGACGTGTCTGGTCGACCACAGCCCGCCCGTCGTGCGCGAGGAGGGCGTGGTGAACTTCCAGCGCGAGCGCGGCACCGGGCGGCCGACGAAGAAGGACCGTCGTCAGATCGACCGGCTGCAGCGCGGGTGACGGCCCGGGTGCGCGTTCCGCGCGTTCAGCGCGTTCAGCCCAGGGTCTTGCCGAAGTCGAACGTGCGCCAGTGCTCAGGGGTGAGCACGACGAGCACCGACGACTCGGTGGACGGGTTCGTGTCGGCGTACCACTTGCCCAGCTCGGGCCCGAGGTAGCGGCTGGCCATCTCGAGGTCGTCGCGGTGCGCCGGCTGTACTTCCACGGGGCCTTCCACCGATACGTACTGGTAGGGCGCGGTCTCCGTCTGCACGGTGACCGTGGCGCGACCAGCAGCGCGTAGCAGGCGAGCCTTCAACGAGTCGCCGTCCATGCCGATCTCGATGAGACCGTCTCGATAGAGGTACCACACGGGCATCGCCAGCGGTCCACGGCCCGTCTCGTCGACGGCGAGGATGGCGACGTGCAGGTCGGTGAGGAACGCATCGCGCTCCTCCTTGGTCATCGCTCCGGTGGTCATCGTGTCGTCTCCTCGGGGATCATCAGCAGTTGCCGACCTGGTCGACCACCCACAGTGTGACGGCGTCGCCGGTCTTGAGGCCGGAGATCGCTGCGGCGTCGACCGGCTGACCGGGCTCGTCCATCAGCACTGCGGCGTTGTCGACGTTACCCAGTGTGAGCTGACGAGCGAGGCCGATCTTCATCGAGGTGCTGCACCAGTCGCCGATGGTGACCACCAGGCCGAGGGCTGCGATCGTGGCGTTGGCCTGGTCGCTCGGCACGCCGATCACGTCGGCGGTGGCGGGAAGGGTGACGTGCTGGCCGGGGGCGAGGGTGGTGGCCGGCGGCGCAGTCGTCGATGCAGTGGTGGGCGCCGTCGTCGTTGCCGTTGTCGTTGCCGTTGTCGTGGCAGTCGTGGAGGCGGTTGTCGGGGCCGTTGTCGTAGCCGTTGTCGTTGCAGTGGTGGCAGAGTCGCCACCGCCGGCGACCACCACTCCCACCACCACCGCCACGATGGCCAGTACGGCGATGATCCCGATGACGACCACTCGGTTGCGGTTCTTCGGGGCCGACGCAGCCGGGAGCACGGGCATGGCAGCAACTGCGGCCACATCGGCCGCGTCGGTGACGGCAGCTGTCGGCGGCCTTGCTCGCAGGCCACGCTCGAGCACCTCGACGTCGCGGTTGAACGACTGGTGATCGACGGTGAGCGCGTTGCGGAAGGCCAGGCTCTGCAGGTCGGCAGGCAGCTGCTCGGCCGTCGGCATCGATGCGCCACCGACGAGCACGGGGATCACACGCAGACCGGATTGGAGCGCGGTTGCGACCTCGATGCGGTGCACGTCGTGTTCGTCGTCGATGCGCCGCGTGCCGTCAGCACCGGAGGCCAGCCAGGTGGGCCCGATGAGCACGATGACCACGTCGCACGCGGCGAGCGTGGAGGCGATGACGTCTCGGAAGTCGGCTCCGAGATCGATCGAGTCGACGTCGAAGAACACCTGATCGGCTCCGAGGTCGGCGGCCAGTCGGTCGCGCAATCGCCCCGCCCATGGCGCCGAATCGTCGCGCCGATAGCTGATGAAGCAGCCACTCATCCAGTGAACCCCCGTCGTAGCGACCACACAAACGGGCCGCTGCCGCCGTCAGTGTGACAGATCCGGCGGGCGGTGCCTGAGCGCAGCCGTCGGTTCGGTCAGCCGCGCACGTCGACGAGCACCCGCTCGTAACGGTCCATGCGGCGCGGATCGTGGCGCACGTCACCGGCGAGGGTGAGCGCCGGGCAGCGCACGAGCATCCGGTCGATCGCAATGGTGGCCTGCATGCGGGCCAGGGGTGCACCGATGCAGTAGTGGATGCCCTGCCCGAAGGAGAGCGAGACCAGTTCCGGCCGAGTGATGTCGAACAGTTCCGGCTCGGCCCACCGCTCGGGGTCGCGGTTGGCTGCGCCGAGCGCGAACCTCACGGTGCTACCGGCCCCGATGGTGATGCCGCGCATCTCGAGCGGCTCGAGCGCCAGCCGCGGTGTGGTGGTCTGCTGGTTGGGATGGTGGTAGCGGAGGATCTCGGTGATCGCGCCACCGATCAGCTCCGGGCGTGTGCGCAGCAGTGCCAGCTGGTCGGGATGTTGCAACAGCAACAGCATGCCGCTGGAGATCATGCGCTCCGTCGTGGTGCCCGCTGCGGTGTAGAGCGTGAGCAGCGCCGCCAGGATCTCGTCATGGGTGAGCGTGTCGCCGTGCTCCTCGGCCTGCACGAGCGCGGTGACCAGGTCGGCGCGGGGTTCGCGACGGCGTGCGGTCACCTCGTGGCCGATGAAGTCGAGCTGCCAGACCAACGCGCGACGTGCTGCCGCCCGTTGCTCCTCGGTGGCCGTCGGGTCGCCCAGTCGTTCGGTGTCCTCGAACGAGGCACGGAACCGGTCGCGGGCCTCGACGGGGATGCCGATCATCTCCGACGCGATGGTGATGGTGAGCGGAAAGGCGAGGTCGGTCACCACGTCGATCGAACCTGATGCCAGCGCGCGGTCGACCATCTCGTCGACGAGGCCGGTGACCCGCTGGCGCTGGTCGTCGACGGCGGCGCGGCTGAACGCCTGCTGCACGAGCCGGCGGATGCGCGTGTGCGACGGGGCGTCCTTCATGTTGAACGAATGCAGCACCACCTGCTGCGCCCGAACGAAGGGGTCCTCGAGATCGGGCACGCCGCCGTGGCGAGCGCTCACACCGGGCAGCGACCCCTTCTTGGTCCACTCGCTCGACAACCGCGGATCGCGGAACGCCGTCGCGATGTCGTCGTAGCGAGTGAGGAGCCAGTAGCCGTACGGACTGCGGTGCACGGGCTCGTGCTCGCGAAGCCAGCGCAGCGTGGGCGCCGGGTCTTCGAGGAACTCGCGGGAGTGGAGGTCGAGCGACGTGCTGATGCGGGCGATCGTAGGGCAGCCGCCGATGTCACCCGTGAACGTGGCCCGTCTGCAGGTGATGTCAGTGGGGAAGGTGCGCAAGCTGCGCGAGGTTCACCCGCGGCGCCCACCACGTGAACGGGGTGACATCGGCCGACTGCGCAGGAGCCACCGGGCCCAACGCCCCGACGTCGCCACCGCGCAGGAACGCCGTGGCGGCCCAGGCAACGAGCTGGGCTCGGTGCGCGCTGCCCAGCGGCGTGTCGTGGACGTGGTCGGGACCGGTCCACTCGGGGTGCTCGGCGGCCGCCTGGTTCCAATCGAACACCATCATGTTCGGGTAGACGCGAGCGACCGCACCGAGCGCGTCGTTCCAGTCGGCCGCGTCGCCCGCNNCGGATGAGCGCCTCGCGCATGCCGCGGCGGTCGGTGGCCGAGGCGATGCTGTAGCCGGTGAGCGCGGCGTCGTTGGTGCCGAGGGCCATCACCCAGCAGCCGTCGAAGCCCGTGGCCTCGATGCGACGCACGGCGTCGAGCCCGGTCATGTCGTCGTACATGAAGCTGGCGATGCCGCGGCCACCCTTGGCATCGATGCGGAACGAGCTCCACCCGTCGAGCTGGTACTGCTCGGCGAGCGGTGCCTTCATGCCCACGGTGAGCGAGTCGCCGACATGGGCGAGGCTCGTGCACGAGCGATGCGTCGGTGCCGCTGCCACGTGCTGCGAGGTGGCTGCGGTGGGAACGAGCGCGGCAAGTGCGGTGACCGCCATCGCCGCTGCGGTGAACCCCCACGGCATCCGCCCCGACGAGTGGAACATCCGTTCCAACTTACCACGAATTCGTTCCGAACACCACCGCCCCGTGTGTGGCTGACGCCACGCACCGTGCGGCCTCACCGGGGACGAACGGCCCTGTCGAGCGGCCGCTTCAGGGTCGACAACAGAAGTGGCAGTCGGGAGACACGCCATGACGACCCTCACCCGTGCGACCGTCGATCGGGCGCGCCACGACGACGTGGGTGCCGGCGCGTCGCCGCTCGTGCCGGTCGTCGATGGCCGTGTCGCCCGGCGACCGTCCCTCGATGGGCACATGGACGGCCTCGACGGTCTGCGCGGGCTGGCGGTGCTGGCGGTGCTGCTCTTCCACCTGTGGCCCACGCTGCTGCCGGGCGGCTTCATCGGCGTCACGCTCTTCTTCGCGCTCTCGGGCTACCTGATCACCACCATCCTCGTGCGTGAGCTGGAGGGCACGGGTTCCATCTCGCTGCGCACCTTCTACACGCGGCGTGTGCGGCGGTTGATGCCCGCGTCGTTGCTCACGCTCGCAGTGGTCACCGTCGGCTGGTCGCTGGCCGGCTGGCTCACCCCCGACACGCGGCGCAGCATCGTGTTCGCGCTCGGCCAGAGCGCCAACTGGGGCCAGGTGCTGTTGCACCAGCAGTACGGCGTGGATGCTGCCGCGTCACCGGTGCTCCACTTCTGGTCGCTGGCCATCGAGGAGCAGCTGTACCTCGTCATCCCGCTCGCCCTGCTGCTGTGCCGCAACCGTCGCCGCGCCACGGTGCTCGTGTCNNCGCTGCGGCGAAGTGCTGGTGGGCGCGCTGGCCGCGCTGGTGCTGCTGGGCCGGCGGTGGGAGGGTCGCACGGCCACCGTGGTGAGCGTGACGCTCGTGGTCGCCGGTCTCACCGCGCTCCTGGTGGTGGCGATGCGCACCGACGTCGGCGATCCGCTGTTCTCCCGCGGCGGACTGCTGGCGTGCGCGGCGGTCGCGGTGGTGGTGATCGCTGCCGCGTCATGCGTGCCGAGCGTGGGTCGCCGGCTCGACTGGAAGCCGCTCGCGCGCCTGGGGCAGATCTCCTACGGCGTGTACCTGTTCCACTGGCCGCTCCTGCAGACGCTGCGCCACACCAGCATGAACCCTGCGTTCGTACCGTGGACGGTGCTGTCGGGCACGCTCCTGCTGGCAGTCGCCAGCGACCGATGGTTCGAGCGGCCGCTGCGCACGGGTGCGGTGCACGGGCCGCGGCTCGCGCTCGCCGCCGTGTGCGTCGCCGGCCTCATCCCGGTGGTCGGTGCGCTGGGGGTCGCCCCTGTCAACCGCATCGTCGACTTCGAGGCCGCGGCCGCCGAGTTGCACCAGGCGATCTCGACGGGTGGCACGGTCGCCACAGCGGCGTCGCCCACCGGCGCGCCGGTCACCGTGCCTGTCGTCACCGTGCCAGCCGGCACCGCACCCGCACTTCCTGCCGTTGCCACCCCCGGTCCGTGGAGAGTGGGCTACTTCGGCGACTCGAAGGCGATGATCCTGGCGCTCGGCGCCTACCACGCGGCGATCCCACAACTGGTGCTCGGCACGTCGTTCACGCCGATGGGCTGCCCGACCGGTCGCGGTGGTTCCACCCGCGCCCGTGCAGAGGAGCCGCCATACGTGGTCGCCGCGATGTGCGACTGGACCGACGGCATCCCGAAGGTGAGTGAGACGGTCGATGCTCTCGACGCGGCCATCGTGTGGTCGGGCTCGTGGGACCTCGTCGATCGCAAGGTGAGCGCGCTCGGCCGTGACTGGGTGAACATCACGCAGCCCGCGTACCGACAGTGGTTGCTCGGCGAGATGGTGGCACTCGACGACGAGATCGTCTCGGCGACGGGGGCGAAGCGGGTGTACTGGCTCACCGTGCCGATCGACCCGAAGTCGGCGCACCCCGACCGCTTCGCGGCATGGACGACGTTGCTCGCGGAACTGCAGCAGCAGCGTCCGGCATCGGTGGTCGTCGTCGACGTCGCCGCCTACGTGACCGCTTCGGGCCACGCGCGACAGCTGCTGCCCGACGGGGTGCATCCCTCGAGCGGCGACGACCCGGCGATCAACTCGGCCGCCGAACTGACGCGCAACTGCATCCTGCCGGTGATGTTGCGCACCATGCCCTAGAGCGACGGCCGAACTCGAGGGTCGCTCAGGTCGGGGGCAGCGCGTCGATGAACGACTGCACCGCGGCGGCAACGTCGGCGGCGTGTGATTCCTCGTGCATCGAGTGCTCGCCGCCCACGATCACCTGCAGGCGCGCCGAGGGCATCTTGCGCTCGAGGTACTCGCCCGACGACGTGTACTCGGGGCGGTCGGCCGAGCCCGCCAGCACCAGCGTGGGAGTGGCGATCTCGGCGAGGCGGTCCATCACCACCGAGTCGTGCTGCAGGTTGAGGTTCGTGGCCTGCACCGGCACGCCGAAGCGGTGTGCGTTGCGTCGTGAGCGGTCGTTCCAGGCCTCACGCTTGTCGGGATCGCGGAAGCCGGGGCCGGTGTTGAGCACGACGACGCCGCGTGCCACCCCGGGTCGCGTGGCGGCATGGGCGAGGGCCAGGTAGCCGCCGAGCGAGTGGCCCACCAGCACGGCGCGGTCGGGCAGCGAGGCGAGCACCTCATCGATGTCGCGCAGGGCGAGGTCGCGGGTGTACTCGTCGGGATCGTCGGGCACGGGCGAGTCGCCATGGCCGAGCAGGTCGACGGCGACGACGAGGTGGCGATCGCTGAGCAGGTGCATGCACGTGGCCCAGGTGCTCGCCGACGACCCGAGGCCGTGCAGGAACACGATGGGCGGCGAGCCCTCACCTTCGCTGATGACGTGCAGCCGCATCGATCCTCCATCGCTCTCGTTCACCGTCGTGCTGGTTCAGCATGCCAACTGACGGGTCAGGTCGCGAAGCCAG
>PMCN01000133.1 GCA_003154135.1 Acidimicrobiaceae bacterium | reverse complement strand
CTCGTCCACCGGCCCTCGTCCACCGGGCGGGCGCGAAACCTCTCACATGCGTGTCACAACCCACCCACGGGTCCGATACATCCCGGATTCGGGACGAAGCGAACCCGTGGGCGCGGTTCGTCTCGACGCGACTCGGCCGGCGGCGCGACTGAGAGCCCTCCGGCGGCCGGGCCACCGGTCGGGAGCGGCTACGGCGTGGCGGTGGTGCCACCCTCGCACGACGCGCCCACTTCGGGCGTCTGTGGACCATTGGCGAAGTACGAGACGAACTGGGCCAGGCGCGGGTCGGCGGCCGATTGCAGCTGCAGCTGCTTGCCCCACGCCGACGCCACCACCGGGGTGGGTAGGCCGGGCCATGGCGTGACGAGCACGTCGGCTCCCGGCGCGGACAGTGCCTTCAACACCGTGATCTGATCGGCGGGCAGCGTGGGCTGGTACGTGATCCACACCGCTCCGTGCTCCATCGAATGCACACCCTGTTCCTTGACGATGGGCGTCGAGTAGAACTGGCACTGCTGCCAGATCGGGCTGTGGTCGCCACCCACCGGCGGGGTCTGCGCGTAGTTGACCGGTGTCGAGACGTGGTTGCGCGACAGGTTGTTGTACGTGACCGTGCCCTGCGGTTCACCCGCGCTGCCGGCCGAGTTGGTGCTCGTGACCGGAGCGGCGTCGCTCGAGCATCCGGCGACGAGTACAGCCGCGCACACGAGTGCAGCGACGATCATTGATCGATGGAGACGCATCCGCAGAGTGTGGCCGAGGCACAGGCCGCAGTGGTCGCGCCGAGGTCAGTTCGGAAGGAGGCTCGCACCGCCGAGTGTCCCCTTTCCCCCGCTCGTGTCAGCGCGCCACCACCATGCCTGGAGGTCGTGCCGTGACACGAGCGGGGGGTCAGCCCGCTCGACGTCAGTTCTTGAACAGGAACGCCTCGTCGCTGTCGGTGAACAGCAGGCGCAGCTCGTCGAGCAGCACCGGGTGATCGGCCAGCACGGGGTCGGCGTCGACGAGCTCGAAGGCGACACCGCGTGCCAGTTCGACCAGCTCGCGGTCGCGTCGCAACGAGGCGAGCTTGAGGTCGCTGCGACCCTTCTGCGCGGTGTTCATCAACGTGCCCTCGCCGCGCAGCTCGAGGTCGACCTCGGCGAGTGCGAACCCGTCGTTGCTGTCGACGAGCGCGCGTACTCGGGCGTGCTCGCCCTCGACCTCCTGGGTGACGAGCCAGCACGTGCTGACGTGCGCGCTGCGACCGACGCGGCCACGCAGCTGGTGCAGCTGGGCGATGCCGAACCGGTCGGCATCGAGGATGACCATCACGGTCGCGTTGGCCACGTCGACGCCCACCTCGATGACCGTGGTGGCCACCAGCACGTCGAGCTCGCCGCGGCGGAAACGCTCCATCACGGCCTCCTTCTCGGCGGAGGGCATGCGCCCGTGCAAGAGCGCCAGCCGCAGGCCCTTCAACTCGTCGTGCACCAAGCGCTCGTACGTCTCCTGCGCGCTCGCCACCTCGAGCTTCTCGCTCTCCTCGATGAGCGGGCACACCACGTATGCCTGTCGGCCGGCAGCGACCTGCTCGCGCACGGTGGCCCACGCCAGCTGCTCCATCATCGGCCCGTTGGCCCACTCGGTGCGGATCGGTGTGCGGCCGGGCGGCAGCTCGTCGAGCACGCTCACGTCGAGGTCGCCGTAGACGGTCATGGCCGCCGTGCGCGGGATGGGCGTCGCNNAAGCGGTGCTGCTCGTCGACCACCACCACACCGAGGCTGTGGAACTGCACGCCCTCCTGGATGAGCGCATGCGTGCCGATGGCGATGTCGACCGTGCCGTCGGCGAGGCCGGCGAGGACGTCGCGGCGGTCGGAGCCCGTGATGCGGTTGGTGAGCAGCTCGACGCGCAGCGGCCGGTCGCCGAAGAGGTTGGCCGGGTCGGGCACCGTGACGTCGTGCAGCAGGCGTCGGATGCCTGCGGCGTGCTGCTCGGCGAGCACCTCGGTGGGCGCCATCAACGCTCCCTGGTGACCACCCTGCACCGCGGTGAGCATCGCGCTGACGGCAACGAGGGTCTTGCCCGCGCCGACGTCGCCCTGCAGCAACCGGTGCATCGGGTGCGGTCCGGCGAGGTCGGTCTCGATCTCGCCGATCGCCCGCTCCTGCGCGTCGGTGAGCTCGTACGGCAGCGCAGCACGCAGGCGGCCGACGAGCTCGCCGCCGACCGTGTGGCGGATGCCCTTCGACTCGCGCTCGAGCGCGCGCTTGCGCATGACGAGCACGGTCTGCACGCGCAGCAGCTCGTCGAAGGCGAGACGTCGGCGCGCCACTTCCTTCTCCGCGTAGGTCTCGGGGAGGTGGATGCCGATGAGCGCCTCGTGGCGCGGCACCATGCCGAGGCGGCGCACCACCGCGGGCGGCAGCGGGTCGGCGAGTCCGCGCGGCTCGCAGCGGTGCAGCGCGTCCGCCACCCAGCCGGCGATCTCCCATGTGCTGAGCGAGGCCTTCTCGCTCTGCGGATAGATCGGCACGATCTTGCCGGTGCGGTCGCCGATGAGGTCGACGATGGGGTTGGTGAGCTGCAGACCGCCGCGGTACACCTCCGGCTTGCCGAACAGAGCGATCTGCAGGCCTTCGCGGAACTGCCGCTCGCGCCACGGCTGGTTGAAGAACACGACGTGCACGCGTCCGCTGCCGTCGCCCACGACCGCTTCGACGATGCTGCGCCGGTTGCGGCCGACTCGCTTGGTGACGCTGCGCACCGCGACGAGCACGAGTGCTTCCACTCCAGGCAGCAGATCGCTCACCCGGCACTCGTTGGTGCGGTCGACCCACCGGCGGGGATACGTGGTGAGCAGATCGAGCACGCTGTGCACGCCCACCTCGTGCAGCGACGCGAGCTTCTTGTCGCCGACGCCCTTCAGCCGTTCGACGCCGATCTCGGACAGCTCGCGCAGGCTGATCGGACGCGGTGCGGCATCGGTCATCGGCCGCGGCTCATTCCACGCCGAAGAGGTACGGGTAGAGCGGTTGCGCGCCCCGGTGCACCTCGACCTGGACTCCCGGCCGATGCTGATCGAGCCACGCGAGGACGACGTCGGTGTGGCTCGGCGCGGCCTCGACGCCCTCGATGACGGTGACGATCTCGCTGCCCGACCCCACCAGATGGTCGAGCAGCGCGACGGTGAGCTCGTCGAGCGACGCTGCGATCGCGACGATGCCGTCGCCGCGCATGATGCCGATCCAGTCGCCCTCGGCCACCGGGCCGATGTCGGTGTTGGTGGCCCGCACCGCCTGGGTGACCTCGCCGGTGATCACCGATGCCGCGGCCTCGCCCATCTCGGCGGCGTTCTCGGCGGCGTCGGCCTCGGGGTCGTACACCACCAGCGCGGCGAGTGCCTCGGGCATGCTGCGCGTGGGCACGACGATGACCGTCTTCGTGGTGAGCGCGGCGAGCTGCTCGGCGACCGGGATGATGTTCTTGTTGTTGGGCAGCACGATCACCTGATCGGCGTGCACGGCCTCGACCGCGGCGAGCAGTTCGGCCGTCGACGGGTTGAGCGTCTGTCCACCGGTGACCATGCCCTGCACACCGAGCTGGCCGAA
>PMCN01000279.1 GCA_003154135.1 Acidimicrobiaceae bacterium | reverse complement strand
ACCTCGCCAGCCTGCAGACCAAGGCCCTGCGCGACGGCGACGAGTGGGTCATCAGCGGGCAGAAGGTGTGGACCACCGGCGCCCAGCTGAGCCACCTCGGCGAGGTGATCGCGCGCACCGATCCCGACCTGCCCAAGCACAAGGGCCTCACCGGGTTCATCGTCGACATGCACGCGCCCGGGGTGGAGGTGCGCCCGCTGCGGCAGATGACCGGCGGGGCGAGCTTCAACGAGGTGTTCTTCAACGACGTGCGCGTGCGCGACGACCACCGGCTCGGCGACGTGAACAACGGTTGGAACGTCGCGCTGACCACGCTGATGAACGAACGCGCTGCCATCGGCGCGGGCGGCGGCGGAGGTGGCGGCGTGAACCTCTACCAGCGTGTCATCGAGATGGTGCGCCACTACGGCCTCGACCGTGACCCACTCGTGCGCGACGAGCTGGCCGGCCTCATCGTCCACCAGCGAGTCGCCAACTACAACAACCAGCGAGCCATGGACAAGATCAAGGCCGGCCAGCTTCCCGGCCCGGAGATGAGCATCGCCAAGCTCGCCGGCACGCTCAACACGCGCCGTTTGTGCGACTTCGTGGCCAAGGTGCTCGGGCCCAAGCTCATCGCCGACTCCGGCGAATGGGGCACGTACGCCTGGAGCCAGCTCATCCTCGGCGCTCCCGGCGGACGCATCGCCGGCGGTTCCGACGAAGTGATGCGCAACATCGTCGGCGAGCGCGTGCTCGGCCTGCCGAAGGACCCCGGCATCGACAGCGTGTCGCCGTTCAAGGACCTCAAGGTGGGCACCCAGAAGGCCTGACACCGTCGGCCACGGGCGCGCACGTCGTCACCTGGGCTTCACCTGCGCGACACTGTCCCGTCATGGTGGCATTTCGAACTGAGTGGGACTCCGAGCCGAACCCGGTCTACGACGTCTGGACGATCACCAACGGCGGGGAGATCCTGCCCGGTGTGCTGTCGCCGTTCACGGCGACGATGTTCGCCCAGATGGACTCGATCGGCATCAAGCAGCTGATGGACGCGTACGCCACACGGCGACGGATCAAGCTGTTCAAGGCGCCGATCGCCAACTTCTTCGGCGTCACCGCCGGGCGGCTCGTGCTCAACGTCGGCTTCTCGGTCGCGGCCATGAGCGGCCTCGACCCGGAGATCGCCACCGCGATGGCTTCCCAGTTCTTCCAGGGGAGCGACGATGCGTTGCGGCTGATCATCACGGCAACACCCGAGGAGTATGCGGCGTCGGCCGCAGTGGCCGCCGGGCAACGCGAACGAGCCGAGGACGAGACGCTCGCCGTGCAGCAGGCGCTGTACGAGGACCGCCTCACCGACCAAGCACTGCGCGACCGGGCGCTCGCACCGAAGGCAGCGTGGCAACGCATCACCCATCTGATGCCGTCGATCATCGAGATCATGAACCGCCACCTCATCGTCAGCACCGCCGCCGGCGAGATGCAGGTGCGGTTGGCGGGTGTCATCGCCGCCGGCGGCGGCGACGCCAACACCCTCGTCGGCCTGTGCAGCGGCCTGGGCAACGTGGAGAGCAGCAAGCCCGCGATCGCCCTGTACGACCTGGCACAGGTGGCCAAGCGAACCACCGGGGTGCGCCGGGCCATCGCCGCGGGCAACGCGACCGAACTGCTGGCGGGGATGGCGGCGCACACGAAGGGATGGGAGCACTTCACCGACGAGTTCGACGAGTTCCTGCATCGCTACGGCTTCCGGGTGCAGGGCGAGGCCGACCCGACCGTGGCCGATTGGGGCGAGGATCCGACGTTCGTCATCTCGCAGGTCCGGTCGATGATGTGGCTCACGTCGGGCGAGTCGCCCCTGGCACACGTGAAGAAGGCGGCCGCCAACCGGGCGAAGCTGGAGAAGACCGTGCGCGCGTCGCTGTCGCCCGAGACCCGCGACGCGTTCGACGAAGCACTCGCGCAGGCGCAGCGGTTCACCGCGATGCGCGAGCTCACCAAGGCCGTGTGGGTGCTCAGCATCCGCCAGCTGCGCCCGCCGGTGCTGGCCCTGGCCGACGGGCTGGCCGCCGCGGGCACCATCGCATCGCCCGACGACTTCGTGTACTGCACGTTCGACGAAGTGGGGCAGCTGGTGAAGGGCAAGCCGGTGGAGGGCCTGCGTGCCGCGATCGGCCGCCGCAAGCGCCAACGGCAGCAGGCCGAGGACTACACGTTGCCCAACGCGTGGGTGGGCCAGGTGAAGCCCACCCGGAAGCGCACGGCGGTCGACACCACCGAGCTCACCGGGTTGGGCGTCAGTGCCGGCTCGGCCACCGGTCGGGCCCGCATCATCCTCAGCACTGAGGCCGCGTTCGCCCGCGAGATCGAGCCCGGCGACGTGCTGGTCGCACCGTTCACCGACACACCGTGGACCCCGCTGTTCATCCCCGCCGCGGCAATCGTGGTCGAGACCGGCGGCATGCTGTCGCACGCAGCGACGGTGGCCCGCGAGTTCGGCATCCCATGCGTGGTGCTCGTCGAGGACGCCACCCGCATCATCCACGAGGGCGACACGGTCACCGTCGACGGTGCTGCCGGCACCGTGCACATCGACGCTCGCGCCTGACCGTCACACCCCGGCCCGCTGTCGCCGCACGAGCGGTGAGCCGAACGTGCCTGGGGTGAGTACCCTCCAGGTGAACCTACGCAAAGGATGCCCCAGTTGGCGACGCCACCGAACCTCACCCCGCTCCAGGCCGCCGAGGCCCGCCGACTCGCCGAGCAGTCCGCTCGCGTCAACAAGGTCGCCAAGGTGTACTCCGAGGAGGAGAAGGCCCTCCGCAAGGAGCGCGTCGCCAAGGCGAAGGACGCCATCAGCCGGTCGGTGGGCATGAAGGGCGAGCACGTCGTCGCCGGCCGCGCCGCCCTGAAGACCTACCTGCAGAAGCTCAACGAGCCGCGCCAGCCCGACGAGGCCCAGTTCGAAGCGCTCATCGAGGCCCCGTTCAAGGTGCCGCCGAAGAAGCGCACCAACGACCGCAGGTTCTGAGCCTCAGGTTGCCGGCGCCATCGGCACGGCGGTGTGCAAGCCGTGTTCGTTGGCCCAGCGCCCGAGCTCGCGTCCCTCGAGTGCCGCGGCCAGCAGGTCGGGGAACGCGTCGGGAGTGCACGCCAACGACGGCACACCCATCGCCGCGAGCACGGCCGCCTGGCCGTGGTCGTACGCCGGCGCACCCTCGTCGCTGAGCGCGAGCAGCACGAGCACGGTGACGCCCGATTGCCGCAGCTGGGCGACCCGGTCGTGCAACAGCGCCGAGTTGCCGCCCTCGAACAGATCGCTCACCAGGACGAGCACGGTGTCGGCAGGCCGCGTGACGAGCTGCTGGCAGTAGCCCATCGCCTGGGCGATGTCGGTACCGCCACCCAGCTGCACGCCGAAGAGCACGTCGACGGGATCGTGCAGCAGCGGCGTGAGGTCGGCCACCGCGGTGTCGAACGCCACCACGTGCGTGCGCAACGCCGGCAGCGATGCCAGCACGGCGCCGAACACCGCCGCGTACACCACGCTGTCGGCCATGCTGCCCGATTGGTCGATGGCCACGATGACGTCGCGGGCGAGGCTTCGCTGGCGGCGGCCGTAGCCGACGAGCCGCTCGGGCACCACCGTGCGCTGCTCGGGCAGGTAGTGACGCAGGTTGGCGTGGATGGTGCGACCCCAGTCGATGTCGGCGTGCCGCGGTCGACGGGTGCGCTGCGACCTGGCCAGCGCACCCTGCACTGCCTGCTTCGTGCGCGCCGCCAAGCGCTGCTCGATCTGCGCCACCACCTGTGCCACCACCTGGCGCGCGGAGGCACGCGTGGCGTCGGGCAGCAGCTTGTTGAGCTCGACCAACAACGTCACCAGGTGCAGGTCGGGTTCGACGGCGCGCAGCATCTCGGGCTCGAGCAGGAGCTGACGGAGCTGCAGCCGGTCGATGGCGTCGCGCTGCAACACCTGCACCACCGACGATGGGAAGTAGCGACGGATGTCGCCCAGCCAGCGAGCGACCGCCGGCGCCGACGAACCGAGCCCTCCCGAGCGTGCCCCTCCCCGCTTCGAGCCGGGCCGCGTGTCGTACACCGCGGCGAGCGCGGCATCGATGCGCGCGTCGTGACCGTCGAGCGCCACACCGGTGACGCCCTGGCCCCCGCTCTCGCCGTCGTCGGCGCCACCGAGCACCATGCGCCAGCGCCGCATGCGCTCCTGGGGGCTCACCCGACCGACCTCGTCGGCGCGCACCGGCGCGTTCATTGCGGCACCCCCAGCAGCTGCCGCACGGTGACCAGGGCTGCGGCGGCCCGCTGGGGGTCGACACCGTCGCCGAAACCGGCCGTGCCGGCCGGCGTCTGGTCGGCCAGCAGCATGCCGAGTTGGCGGCGCTCGGCGGGCTCGAACGAACCGAACGTGCGCCGCAGCAGCGGTGCGGTGGCCACGAACGCGTCAGGCGCCAGCACCGACACCCACGCATCGATCACCTCGAGCAGCTCGCGGTCGTGCACGAGCACGGTGCCGCTGCCGGCCACGAACCCCTCGACGAACGCAGCACCCGTGGCCGGCGGGGTGCCCGGCGACAACGACCGCGAGAGCCGCGCCCCCACCTGCGCCCGGTTCCACGCTCCCCCGTCGTGCAGGAGGCGGGTGGCACGGCCCTGCACCAGGCCGTGCACATCGCTGCGTTCGGCCACCAGGGTGAGCACCGCCGGCCACTCGCCGCGGCGGGCCGGGTGGTCGACCAGCGCCAGCGCCGCCTGCACCCCGGCAAGGCGTTCGACCATCGCCGCGGCCGCGTCGGGATCGAGCGAACGGCAGGCCATCACCGTGCTGGCCAGCACCCTCACCANNCCTCCACACGGGTCACCACCGGCTGGACCACCTCGGGCAGGTCGGACAGCAGGGCGAGGTCGAGCACGTGCACGAGGTCGGCGAGCGACCCGGCGACCGCGGCCTGCTCGAGCAGCCGGTTGGCGGCCGCGGCGCGCACCGTGGTGCCCAACGCGGAGAGCTCGATGACGCGAATGGTGAGCTCGGGTTCCCAGTGCACCCGCCACGTCTCGCGAAAGGTGCCGCTGGACCCGCGCCCCTCCTCGACCGACCCCCACGGCACACCCAGTGCGCGCACGCGGTGCAGGAGCACCGAGCGGGCGCGACCTCCCGGGGTTCGCACGTCGAGCTCGATGGTGCGGGTCTCGGCAGCCGGCTTCAGCCGCGCCGTGCGCTGCTGCGCGGCGAGGTCGCGCGCGAGCGGCACCTGCGGCGCATCGTCGGGCACCTCGCCGATGGCGTCGCCCACGATCAGCTCGCGCTCGATGAGTGCGAGGCCGTTGGCCCCACCCATCACCGTGTCGGCCGCGTCGAGCACCTCGGCGAGGCCCGGGCGCGGGCGGTGGCGCATCGCGGCGAGCGCGGTGGCGGCCCGGGTGCCCGCGATGAGGTGGTCGGGTGATGCCGACATGCCCTGCGAGCGCAGCAGGCGGGCCGCCTGCACGAACCAGCGGCTCACACCGCCAGGACCCGGNNCGGCGATGGGTCCACGGCACCCAGCTCACGCCCACCTTCACCCTCGGCAGGCCGCGCAGGGTGCGAGCATCGACGGCGGCCGCGGGCAGTGGCTCGGTGAGCGCGGGCACGTGCCACGCCCCGCAGACAACGGCGATGCGCTGGTGACCATCGGCCTTCGCCCGTCGCAGCGCCTGGCGCATGTGCGCCTCCCGGCGCGCCTCGGCGGCCGTGGACGCCTCACCGGTGCCGCGCACGGCCGCGATCGCAGCCGCGACCGCTTCGAACGCGGGCGCTCCGTCGCCGCGGTGCTCGATGACGTCGTCCCACCAGCGCTCTGCGTCGGGGTCGCCCGCGGCCTGGGCCAGGGCTGCCAACGGGTCGCGCACGGGATG
>PMCN01000256.1 GCA_003154135.1 Acidimicrobiaceae bacterium | reverse complement strand
TGGAGTACGAGCTGCTCAAGTTCCTCGCCCAGAACCCGGGCAAGGTGTTCACGCGCGAGATGCTGCTGAGCCGCGTCTGGGGATACGAGTACTACGGCGGCGCACGCACCGTCGACGTGCACATCCGCCGCCTGCGGGCGAAGCTGGGCGAGGCGCACGCCAACCTCATCCAGACCGTGCGCAGCGTGGGGTACCGCTTCGGTCAGAGCCGCTGGAGCGCCTGAACCACCAGCAGCGCGAGCGCGTTCTGCCCGTTCTTGTTGGGGTGCAGGCCGTCGCTGCTGAGCACGCTCTCGTTCTTCGCCGAGGCGACGCCGAACCAGTCGGCCACCACTGCCTTGCCGCGCCGCTGCATCCGGTCGACGAGCACGAGGTTGAACACCTTCGTCGCGTCCAGGTACTGCGAGCGGTAGGTGTTCACCCACACGAGCCGCGCATCGGCAGGCAGCATCACCACGATCTCGTCGATGAGCGCGCCGTAGTCGTCGGGTTTGGCGTAGCTGCCCACGTCGTTGGTACCGAGCTCGATCACCCACGCATCGGGGTGGAGCCCTTCGCTCAGCAGGCTGTACACCTGCTTCACGCCGCTCAGCGGCACACCGCCCTTGCCGTTGCCCACTTCGATGCGCCGCTTCGCCTTGCCCTCGATGCGCGGCTCGGCAATGCCGATCGCATGGAAGGCCGCGGTCAACGACGGCGTGCTGCCCTCCGTGATGGAGTCGCCCACCATCACCACCGACGTCGGGCCACCGGGCACCTCCGACAGCGGCGGCAGCGAGCCGGACGGATCGCGTGTCGAGACGAGCGTGGACGAGCACCCCACCAAGGTGAACGCTCCGAGCACGAGGAACGAGCGTCGGTCGAGGGTCACCTCACCAGTGTGGCCGACTCAGTCGGCCGATTCGCGTCGCTCGTCGCTACCGCGCAGCGCCTCCTCGAGCCGGCGCATCGACGCCTCGGGCAACGTGGTGTGCACCAGCCGGGCGAACGGGAAGCGCATCAGCTCGTTGGCCAGCGCACCCACGTCGAGGTCTTCCAACAGCAGCACGACGGTGGTGGTGCCGGGTTGCACGGCTTCGCGGAACCACTGCACCCACTCGTCGGGGACGCCCAGATCGATGATCTTGGCCGCCCCTGCGCCCACCCCGGCGCCCACGGCACCACCGACCAGCCAGCCGACGGGACCGCCGAACACCANNGCGTCCTTGCCCACGATGACGGCATCGCGCAGCTTCAACGCACCGCGGGCGGCGAGGCCGGTGGCGGCAGTGAGGTACTCCTGCGCGCGGAACTGATCGGGCAACGACACGCCCACGAGGAACTGATCGCGATGTTCGGCCATTGCGGCAACGTAGCCCAGGCAGACCGACCGCGCCCTTCGTCAGCCGATCTGCTGGATGCGCATCGCGTGCTGACGGTGCGATCGCAGCACGTGATGCAGGTCGGGGTGCAGCACGCGGCCGTCGCGCACCACGAAGCGACCGTCGACGACGGTGTGCCACGCCGACGACGGACCGCAGCGCAGCCATGCCTCCACCGGGTCGGCCACCGCCCCGGCGAACACCGGACCGTCGAGGCGCCACACGGCGAGGTCGGCCACCGCACCCGGCGCGAGCACCCCGATCTCTCCCTCGCGGCCCAGACAGCCGGCTCCACCGAGCGTGGCAACCTCCAGCATCGTGCGCGCCGTGGCCGCGTGTGCTCCGTCACGGAGCTTGGCGAGCAGCATCGCCGTGCGCGCTTCGAGCCACAGCGACGCGCTGTCGGCCGACGACGAACCGTCGACACCGAGACCCACCTTCACGCCCGCCGCTCGCAGCGGCACCACCGGTGCGATGCCCGAGGCGAGGATGCAGTTGCTGCTCGGGCAGTGCGCCACGCCGACGCCTGCCGCGCCGAGACGCACGATCTCGTCGGGGTGCGGCATCACGCAGTGCGCCACCCAGGTGCGATCGCTGCACCAGCCCGTGCGCTCGAGGTACTCCATCGGCCGGCAGCCGAACCTGGCGAGCGAGAACTCGTCATCCTCCGCGTTCTCGGCGAAGTGGGTGTGCAACCGCACATCGAGCCGCTCGGCCAGCTCGGCCGACTGCACCATCAGGTGCTCGGTGACGCTGAACGGGCTGCACGGCGCGAGCGCGATGCGCACCATGGCGCCGTGCGCGCGGTCGTGGTGGCGGTGCACGGCATCGTCGCACGCAGCAAGGATCTCGTCGTCGTCGGCCACCACGTCGTCGGGAGGCAGTCCGCCGTCCTTGTGGCTCAGGCTCATCGAGCCACGCGTGGGGTGGAACCGCATGCCCAGCTCGCGAGCCGCGGCGATCTCGGCGCCCAGCAGGTCGCCTGCGCCGCGGGGGTGCAGGTAGAGGTGATCCGTGCTCGTCGTGCAACCGCTCAGCGCCAGCTCGGCCAACCCCACGAACGCGCTCGCGTACACGCTCTCCTCGTCGATCGCGCGCCACAGCGGGTACAGCGACTGCAGCCAGCCGAACAGCGGCTTGTCGGTCATCGGCGGGTACGCCCGGGTGAGGTTCTGGTAGATGTGGTGGTGGGTGTTCACCAGACCCGGGGTCACGAGGCAGTCGGCCGCATCGACCACTTCGGTGGCGGCCGGCGCAGGGTCGGTGCTGGCACCCACGGCCTCGACCAGGTTGCCCGTGACGGCCACCCAACCACCCGCCAGCTCGCGCCGGTGCGCGTCGACCGTGGCCACCATGCGGGCGTTGCGGATGAGCAGATCGGCCAATGGGACCTCCGTCAGGCGAGCGAGTCGATGAGCAGTTCGATGTCGTCGAGCGTGGTGCGCGGGTTCACCACGCAGATGCGCAGCACCGTCTCGCCCGCCCACGACGTAGGCACGACGAACGCAGCACCGGCCGCCAGCAGCGAATCGCTCCACGCCTGGTACTGGTCGGCGGTCCAACCCCGACGTCGGAAGAGCACGACGCTCAGCTCCGGCTCCATCACGAGCTCGAGGTGCGTCGCCGCAGCGATGAGCCGGGCGCCCTCGTGCGCCACGTGCAACGTCTGCTCCACCGCCTCGCGGTACGCCGCCGTGCCGTACGTGGCAAGGCTGAACCAGAACGGCAGCCCGCGAGCGCGCCGCGACAGGTGGTGGGCGAAGTCGCTCGGGTTCCAGTCGGCGTCGTAGCCCTCGCCTCCGTGCAACACGTCGAGGTACTCGGCGTGTTGCGTGTGCGCTCGGCGGGCGAGCATGGGGTCGCGGTACAGCAGCGCGCAGCAGTCGAACGGGGCGAACAACCACTTGTGCGGATCGACGATGAAGCTGTCGGCGCGCTCGATGCCGTCGTAGTGCGCACGCACGCTGGGCGCGGCGAGGCCTGCGCCGCCGTACGCGCCGTCGACGTGGAACCACACACCCAGCTCGTGCGCCACGTCGGCCACACCGGCGAGCGGGTCGATCACGCCTGCATTGGTGGTGCCACTGGTGGCCACGATGGCGAAGATGCGCGACCGCTCGGTCGCGGGCAGCCCGTCGACCAACTCGCGCAGCGAGTCGATCCGCAGCCGGCCGCCCGCGTCGGCGTCGGCGTCGACCACGTCGACGTCCATCGCACGCGCGGCCAGTGCGACACTGCTGTGCGCGCCCTTCGACGCGACGATGAGCCCACGAGTGCGGTCGAACGTGCCCGCAGCCTTCTCCCGCCACAGGTGCCTCGCGGCGATGAGCGCACTGAGGTTCCCTGCGGTGCCACCGCTGACGAACACGCCACCCGCCTCGGGCGGCATTCCGGCGAGGTCGGCCAGGTAGCGCAACGCCTCGTTCTCGGCATGCACCGCGCCACCGCCTTCGAGCCACGACCCGCCGTAGATGCTGCACGCGCCCACCACGAGGTCGAACAGCACGCTCGCCTCGGTGGGCGCCGCGGGCACGAACGACAAGAAGCGCGGGTGGTCGATGGAGATGCATGCCGGTGCCAGCACGTCGCCGAACACACGCAGCGCCTCGAGACCGCCGATGCCGCGCTCGGTGATGGTGCGCCCGGCCATCGCCCTCAGCTCGGCCGGTGTTCGCGGCCCGTCGAGCGGCGGAGGGTCGAGCCGCACGCGGTCGACGGCATAGCGCAGAATCGCCTGGGTGAGCACCTCGGTGGACGCGTCGTGCGAATGCATGCCAGCAGTCTTACGCCACACGGTGCACTCGGTTGCGCAGCGTGGGCGTCAGTAGTTCACGTCGAGGAGCTCGCTGCCCTCGTTGCGATCGCGGGCGTCGCGGTCGAGCGCCCACCCGAGCAGGGCGGCGATGGTGACCGAGCCCATGATGGCGATGACGGGGAACACCAGCAGGGCGAGGAGGATGATGACGGCTCCGGGCACGAGGATCAGCCTACTGGCTTGAACGCCCAGGCCTCGATCTCGACTCCGGCGCCTCCGGGCAGCGCGGCCACACCGATGGTGCTGCGCGCCGGGCGGCTGTCGCCGAAGCCGGCAACGTATGCCTCGTTGAACGTCGCGAAGGTGTCGATGTCGGTGAGGAAGCACAACGTCTTCGCCACATCGGCCAGCGTCGCGCCGTGCCCGGCGAGATGACCCTTCAGGTTCTCGATGGCCTGCGCCGTCTGCGCTGCCACNNCGTCGGCCCGCCACACGGCGAGTGCGACGGCGGCGAACACCGCGTCGGAGCCGTTCACGGGTGGAGCGTCGGACGGCGCGACGCGCACGCGCACCGCAGGCATGTCGACGGCGCGGAGCACGCCGAAGCTGCGGATGGTGAGGTCGAGCGGCACACCGTCGTGCGACACGGCGATGGCTTCGTGCCGTACCCACCCGAGCGCCATGTGCGCGGCGCCGATGCAGTAGCTGCGCAGCACCACCTCGTCGAGGGGCGCGCCGCACTGCACGTCGACCTCGATGGCGCCGTCGACGAGCACCTCGGCGCGCGCCCGCGCACCCGACGGGGCGATCACCCAGCCATCGGCGGGAGCAAGCAGCGCCCAGGCCTCGGCCCACCCCGCGGCGCGCACCGAGGCCGTGGTGGGCGGTCCCGGAGCGTCGACCTCGCGCACCTCCAACAGCGGCGCCACCGACCGGATGGCATCGGCGATGCCCGGCGTGCGCGCCACGCACACCACACCCGAGCCGTCGGCACGCACGCCGCCGGCGAACGGTGGCCGCTTGGGACCGAGCCGCACCACGTCCTCACGGCTGTACAAGGCGAGCACGGGTCGGCCGTGCTCGTCGGCCAGCCGGCGCGCTGCGTCGGCCACGCCCGACGCACCCGCCTTCGCGCCGAACGCGCCACCGTTCACCAGCGGGCCCACGGGCTCGCCGCCGGGCAGGCACCACGCAGCGTCGGTTTCGAGGTACGCGGGCTCCACCCACGTGGTGCGCAGCGTGCGCACCCACGCGCCGGCGGGCACCTCGACGGGCCAGCGCAGGGGCTCGGTGGTGCGTCGCCCGGGCACCGTGCCCGCCAGACGGCGCGCCTGCGCCGGTGTGGCCGCGACCAGCCATTCGCCGGTGGGCGAGCGCACGGCGACGAGCGAGTCGGGCGGCGCAGTGTCGGCGGCGAAGCCTCCTCGGCCCAGCGCCACCGCACGCGACACCCGCTGCGCCACGCCACCCTCGAGCCGCGCGCGT
This sequence comes from Acidimicrobiaceae bacterium, assembly GCA_003154135.1. Classification (GTDB taxonomy): domain Bacteria; phylum Actinomycetota; class Acidimicrobiia; order Acidimicrobiales; family Ilumatobacteraceae; genus UBA668. The sequence continues at coordinate 12,139 of PMCN01000256.1, read as the reverse complement.
CGTTCGGCGGCGTCGCAATCACGCACCGTCGACACCCCCTGGTCGCCGATCTCGTCCACCGGCGCGTCCAACGGCGCGCTCACCGGCAGGTTCACGGCTGCGCTCACGATCGTGTTCCAACCCGTGCACCGGCAGAGGTGGGCGAGCAGCGCCTGTCGCACTGCCGCGTCGCTGCGCCGGTCGGGCGCGATGGCAGCGAGACGCATCACGATGCCGGGCGTGCAGAAGCCGCACTGGCTCGCGCCCGCCGCGCAGAGCTGCTCGCCCCACAGCTGCGCGTCGGCGAGGCCCTCGACAGTGGTGACGGCACGACCCGCCACCCGCGCCACCGGCGTGACGCACGCGACGCGGGGCTCACCGTCGACCCACACGGTGCAGCAGCCGCACTGGCCCTGGGGGCTGCACCCGTCCTTGGGCGACCGCAGCCCGAGCTGCTCGCGCAGGGCGTCGAGCAGCGAACCCCCGTCGGCGGCCACGTGCACCGGCGCGCCGTTGAGGACGAAGGTGATGGGCGGCGGAGTCACACCGCCGTTCTACCGCCGTGCAACGCGTCGGCCAGCGTCTTGAACTTCTCCCACTGGCCGTTGGCGAGCAACCTGGCCTGCTGCGGCCAGCTCGTCGGGTCGTGCACCTGGAACTTGGGGCCGGCATCGGCCAGCATCGTGCGCAGCGACTCGAGACCGGTGTTGGCGAGGCTCCACCACGTGGTGATGCCGTGCTCCCGGCACAGGTCGGCGATCTTGGGACCGATGCCCACGACCTGGGTGAGGTCGTTGAACGTCACGGGTGCGCCGATCACGTCGGCCGCCTCGCCGAGGTCGGGCTCGGGGGGCGTGTCGTCGTGGTGCAACGAGGCGAGCTGCATCATCAGGTCGATCGCTCGCGCCTCGGCGTTCCAGGTGCGCACACGCAGCTCGGCGACGCCCGCGTGCAACTCGGTGAGGCTGACGTCGAGCGCATCGCGCTGGGCCGTCACGGTGTTGAGCATCGTCGTCTGCGCGTCGACGAGCGCGGCCACCTCGCGCAGCTGATCGGCCTCGGCCTTCCACTGATCGCGGTCGTCGAGCACGGCGGGCATCTTGTCGACGACCGCCTGGAGCTCGGCCACGTCGGCAGGGTCGGGGCACGAGGCGATGGCGGCCGCGACTGCACGGGCGCGGCCGATGCGACCGAGCAGCCAGCCGAACACGCCGGCCACGAGCGCGACGAGCACCAGCCACAGCGCCCAGGTGGTGAGTGTGTACAGCACGGTGCGTTCCTCGACCCTCAGCCGGTACCGGCGACGGCGGTGACGCCGAACACGACGCGCCGGCTCTTGATGGGGTCTTCCTTGCCGGTGACCGGATCGATGACGAGCTGGGACTCGCCGAAGCCGATGAACGACAGGTCGGCTCCGGGCACGCCCAGCGCGGCGAGGGCCTCGCTCACGGCCTGTGCCCGTCGCTGGCTGAGCGTCTGGTTCTTCGTCGCATCACCCTCGCTGTCGGTGTGTCCCTGCACCTGGATGGCGACGCCGCCGAACCGCTTGGCGATGCCGGCCACCTTCTGCAGTGTGGCCTGTGAGAGCGCGCTGATGGTGGTCTTCCCCTTCTCGAACAGGATCGGCTCGGCCGCCACCAGCGCGTTGAGGTCGTGCTCGACCTGAGCTGCGTCACCCGATGCGGCGAGGGGCCGCTCGACGAGGTCGGGTGCGACGCCCACTCCCTGCGCGGCGTCGACGAACGACAGCCCCCACAGGTACCCCGGATCGACCCCGTGCGCGGCCAGCGCAGAGCCGTCCCAGCTCACCTCGCCGGTGACCAGCGTGGCCGGCATCGCCGCGGCCAGCGTGCCCAGTTGCGCCACGGCCGTGTCGGACACCTCGACGGTGGGATCGATCGTGAGGTGGTCGACGATGTTGGCCGGGTCGAGCACGGCGACGAGGGGCGCGAGGAGCGTGAGCCGCTGCCCGTCGTCGGCCACGGTGCCCTCCAGCGTGACCTGTCCGTCGACGAGCGTGGCGCGCAGCAACGGAGCCGCCGGCACCAGCGTCGTGGTCGTGCCTGTTGTCGTTGTCGTGGTCGTGGTCGTGGTCGTGCCTGTTGTCGTTGTCGTGCCGGTCGTGGAGGAGCTCGTGGTCGTGGTCGTTGCCGTTGCCGGCGTGGTGGTGGTGGTCGTCGGCGTGGCGTTGAAGCCTTGGCCGTAGCACGCATCGTCGAGCACCACTGCGTGCACCCCGCGCACGGAGCCGACCAGATCGGTCACCTTCGCCGGGTGTGCCAGCACCGCCGCGCAGTGCAACGTGGCATCCTGACCGGCGAACTGGGCACGCACGACGAGACCCTGGTTGTCGAGGGCGGTCTGCGTGCGGCGGGCCAGATCGTGCTGCATGCGCGGCACCACCACGAGCGCGCCCGCCACGTAGATCGCGATCAGCGCCAGCGCGCCACCCAGCACGACGGCCCGACGCGACAGTGGACCACTGTCATTCGTCGCATGCCTCATTCGACGCGAATCCTACGATGCCCACTTCGCGTACCGGCGGACTACCGTGGCAATCCGATGGCTCCGACCCGACGCGACTTCATCCTGGCCACTGGCGGCGCATTGCTGCTCACGGCCTGCCGTGCAACGGGCTCCCGCGACGGCAGTGCGTCCACTGCTGCGCCGGCGACGGCGCCGGCGAACTTCGGGCTCGTGCAGCGCTTCCCCGACACGCCGCTGTTCACCCCCGGCGACGTCCGCCTCGCGGTCTCGCTCACCGACGGCAGCAACATGATGTCCTCCGGCCCCGCCACGTTCACCGGCTGGATCGAGGACTTCAACCACGTGAAGATCACCGATGTCGTGGCGAAGCGCCGCGACCAAGGGGTGTCGGTTCCCTACTGGGAGGTGCGCGCCACGCTCCCCAAGGCCGTCATCTACACGCTCAGGTTCATCGGTGACGACGGCCGCGGCGCAGCGTTCGAGGTGTTCGACCCCGCCGACGTCGCGTCCCCGCTCACCGGCAAGCCGATGCCGCCGTTCGACACGCCCACCGCCGACAACCACCGCGGGGTCGAGCCCTACTGCTCGCTCACCCCCACACCCTGCCCGCTGCATGCCGTCACGCTCACCGACGCGCTGAAGTCGGGCAAGCCGGTGGCCTACATGGTGGGCACGCCCGCGCACTGCCAGACCGGTACGTGCGCGCCGGGCCTCGTGGCCCTGGTCGACGAGCACACCCGCCTCAAGGACGAGGTGGTGATGGTGCACGCCGACGTGTACGCCGACAACGCGGGCACCATCGTCGCCCCCGCGGTCGACGCGCTGCACGTGCAGTACGAGCCCATCATCTACCTCTGCGACGCCACCGGCGTGGTGGTCGACCGCCTCGACGGCGTGTGGGACACCACCGAGCTGCGCGAGCGACTCGATCTCCTCACCGCCGGCAAGTGAGCGCCTGGGTCGTCGCCGGTCAGCCGGGCGGACCCCCGCTCGTCGCGTTGCACACGTGGACCAAGGAGCGCGATCAGTACGACCGACTCGGGGCGGCCCTGGGCGACCGCGCGGTGTACTCCAGCTTGCCGCCGTCACCGCTCGACGGCCCGCTGCCGCGCCGCGTCGACCAGTGGGTCGATCATCACGAACGCGTGCTGCGCGCGATGCCCGTCGAGGCGCCGTTCCGTATCGTCGGGTGGTCGTTCGGCGGTGTGCTCGCGGTGGAGCTGGCGCGCAGGTTACGGGCGAACGGCGAGGAGGTCGAGTGGGTGGGGTTGATCGATTCCATCCGACCGCGGTTGAAGCCGCTGTCGGCACGCGACTACATGTGGGTGCACCTCGGCGAGTCGCTGCACATCACCGACGAGCGTGCACGGGTGGCCTACCTGTGGCTGCACACCAAGGTGCTGCTGCACCGATCGATCACGGGGGTGGCGCCGTGGCTGATGCCGCGCTCCGCTCGGCGTGCATCGCCGCCCAAGCCCACCGACCCGCTCACCGTGGCCATCCACACCGCGTACCTGAACTACCGCGGCGACGACGTGCCGTTCCCGGTGAGCCTGTACGTCACCGACGAGTCGGTGGCGCGCACCGATCAGTCGGCATTGCGCTGGGCCGGCCACCTGGCAGCCGGGTTCGAGCTCGTCGAGATACCCGGCACGCACGAGACGGTGTTCGACGACGCACACGTGACCGCGCTGGCCGCAGCACTTCGCCGCAGCCTGGATCTCACGACCCGTTGATCACGACCCGTTGATCAGCTGAAGCTCTGGCCGCACCCGCAGCTGCGCGTGGCGTTGGGGTTGGTGATCGCGAAGCCGGCCTGGTTGAGGCCGTCCTTGTAGTCGAGGGTGGCACCCTCGAGCAGCTGCGCCGACGCCGGATCGACGACGACCTGCACCATGCCCTCGGCCTGCCCGAACACGGCCTTCTCGTCCTCGGCGGCGATGTCGCCGTCGAAGAACATCTCGTAGGCGAAGCCACTGCAGCCACCGGGGCGCACGGCCACACGCAGGGCGAGGTCGGTGGCACCTTCGGCCTCGAGCAGTTCCTTCACCTTGCGGGCTGCGGTGTCGGTGAGCGTGATCACGGGAGCTCCTTGAAACGTGCGGATCGGGGGACTGACGACTGGGGCGACAATCGGCGACGTCGTCGGACGAGAGTGTACCCGGGATTTACCGTAGCATTGACTTCGTGATTCCCGCTGCGCCGAGCCCCGTGCCCTCAGCCGAGACGGTGCTGGAGATGTTGCGCGCGGTCATCGACCCCGAGCTCGGCGCCGACATCGTCAGCCTCGGCATGGTGCCCGCCGTCACCGTCCACCCCGACGGCAACGTGGTGGTCACCGTCAAGCTCACCATCGGCGGCTGCCCCCTGCGTGGCCAGATCAAGAAGGACGTCGAGAGCCGGGTGGCGGTGCACCCCGGTGTCACGTCGGTGCACATCGAGTGGGGCGAGATGACCCCCGAGGAGCGCAGCGAGGTGATGACCAAGGCTCGCTGGAACGCCCGCGAGCAGGCACCCGACACGCAGATCCCGATCACCTGCCGCATCCTCGCCGTGGCCAGCGGCAAGGGTGGCGTGGGGAAGAGCTCGGTCACCGTCAACCTGGCCGCGGCCGTCGCCGCGCTGGGCTTCACCGTCGGCGTGCTCGACGCCGACATCTGGGGCTTCTCGGTCCCCCGCCTGCTGGGCATCGACGAGCCACTCGAGGCACAGCCGATCGAGGGCAGCGACAAGCCGAAGATCATCCCCAACGAGCGCACCGTCGGCCGTGGCCTCACGCGGGGCACGCTGAAGGTGGTCAGCACCGGCTTCCTGGTGGGCGAGGACACGGCCCTCATGTGGCGCGGTCTCATGCTGGCCAAGGCGGTCGAGCAGTTCCTGCNNGACTACCTGTTCATCGACATGCCGCCCGGCACCGGCGACGTGCAGATGGGCCTCGCCCGCATGCTGCCCCGCACCGACCTGCTGGTGGTCACCACACCGGCGCTCGCCGCACAGAAGGTGGCCGCTCGCGCCGCCGACATGGCGCGGCGCAGCTTCCTCAGGGTGAGCGGTGTCATCGAGAACATGAGCGCGTTCACCTGCGAGCACGGTGCGACGTACGCGCTGTTCGGCGAAGGTGGCGGTCAGGCCCTCGCCGACCAGATCGGTGTGCCACTGCTCGGCCAGGTGCCGCTCGAGGCCGCCGTGTCGGCCGGAGGTGACGCCGGCGTACCCGTGGCGCTCGATGGCACCGGTGCGGCCGCCGATGCGTTCCGCGCCATTGCGCGCCGCCTCGTCGACGAGATCGTGCCGCCCACCAACATGGCCGGTTGCAGCGCCCGCATGCTGGGTCTGGTGTCGGCGGCACTCGACGCGAGCGACGCGGCCGCCGGCCGCACCACCGGTGGAAGATCAGGTCAGGCGATCGAGTCGTAGTCGGCGTCGCCGGGCATCGAGATGCCCAGGGGCCGACCGTCGATCACACGCAGCTTGGGCAGGATGCACGGCGGCGTGCCCACAGCCCGGGCGGCACTCATCGCCGAGTCGACGTCGGCGTGCTCGCCGAGGAAGCGGAGGTTGACGATGGTGGGCGGCATGAGCTGCAACTCGCCCGCGGCGAGGCGCTCGAGCGCGTCGGCCGGCCGTACCCACATGCTGGCCACCGTCTCGTTGTCGTCGTGGTGCGAGTTCTGTCGCACCGGGCTGGCCGCGACGAAGAAGCGCGTGTCGAAGCGGCGTGTGGTCTCGCCCTTCGGCGTGATCCAGTGGCTCACCCACGCGAGCGCATCGGTGGCCAGGCGCAGCCCGTGCGCAGCGGCGAGCGCCCGCATGTCGACCGAGCCGTCGTACACACCGTCTCGATGGGCGAGTGCCGGATGCCCGTCGTCGACCGTGCGCCCGTCGGCGTCGACAGCCAGGAGGACACCGGCCTCCTCGTAGCACTCGCGGATCGCGGCCACCAGGAACGCCTCGTCGCCCTGCCCGTCGGCGGGGTCGACCTTGCCGCCCGGGAACACGTACATGCCGCCGGCGAATGCCGCCGACTTCGTGCGACGGAGCATGAACACCTCGAGCCCGGAGGGTGTGTCGCGCAGCAGCATCACCGTCGACGCGGGTTTGACGGGAAGCTCGACATCTGCCATGCGGTGTGCACCGTACCCCGCGACGCGAGCCGGTGGCCTAACGTCGGATCGTGCTCGTCTGGATGGATCTCGAGATGACCGGGCTCGACCCGGCGAAGAACGTCATCGTCGAGATCGCGACGCTCGTCACCGACGACGAGCTCAACATCGTCGCCGAGGGTCCCGACCTCGTGGTGCACCAGCCCGAGGAAGCGCTCGCGGCGATGGAGCAGGTGGTCGTCGACATGCACACGCGCAGCGGGTTGCTCGACGCCATTCGCGCTTCCACGCTCTCGCTCGCCGACGCCGGAGCGCAGACCTTGGCGTTCATCCAGCAGCACGTGCCCCAGCCGCGCACGGTACCGCTGTGCGGCAACTCGATCGGGATGGACCGCCGCTTCCTCGACGCGTACCTGCCCGAGATCGAGCACCACCTGCACTACCGCAGCGTCGACGTGAGCAGCGTGAAGGAGCTCGTGCGCCGCTGGTACCCGAGCGTGCTCAGCGACCGCACCAACAAGCAGGGCACGCATCGCGCCCTCGACGACATCCGCGAGAGCGTGGCCGAGCTGCGGTACTACCGCGAGCACGTCTTCGTGCCTGCGGGCACGCGACCCGCCTCGGCAGCGCCCGACGCTCCCGCCTCGGATCTCGCCTCAGATCCCGCCTGACACCCGCACTGCGGCGTGCTGTCGGCTGCCGCTCACCAGCCAGCCCTCGAACCCTCCGGGCCGGTCACGTGCCGACCAGCGCACGTCGTGATCGTGCTCGATGGGCTCGCCATGCTCGACCACCGCGGTGAGCGGGGCGCGCAGCGAGCGCCGCACCGCGAGCTCCTGCTCGACGGGTGCCCAGTACACCGCGTTGTTGACGTGGTCGAGCACGTCGAAGTCGGTGAACCGCAACGGCCACACCTCACCGGGCGAGTCGTCGGGCGCGGCAGGCAGCAGCTGCTTCGACGCGACGCGACGTCCTCTCGTCGACGGGCCGAAGACGCCGAGGAACGACGAAGGCAGCCGCAACGGCCGCATCGTGGCCGCGTCGAGGTGCACCCACAGGGTGGCGGTCTCGACGTGCCCGCCGTGACGTCCACGCACCGACACGCGACGCTCGGCCCAGGCAGCACCGAGGCCGGCGCACCACGTGGTGAGGGTGAGCGGCTCGAGGTAGATGGGGAAGGCGTGCACGTGCACCACCGTGCGGCGCACCACCCAGGTTGCGCCGCCGAAACCGGCGAGCCGTGCGTCGTCGTCGCTCACGTCCTGCACCAGGCGCGCCAGCGCGTCGAGCCGGGCCCTGCCGCCTGGTGACGAATCACCCAGGCGAACCACGCCAGTTCCCTCGTACTGCCGGCCCTGTCCAGGGGCGCCGATCACGTCGAACATCGACTCCGACAATAAATCAGTTGAAATCGGCGTGCAGACGTGGTTGCCTGTTGCAACGGTCTGGCGCATCCGCGTCAGGTCGACGACCAAGGACGGTTCCGAAATGATTCGCACGACGCTCGCACAGCACCTGGCCCCCGTGGCCGGCGCCGCGCGCTCGTGCGCAGGCATCGGCTTCGGTTACCAGTGGCGCCCCGTGGAGTCCAACGAGATGGCATCGCACGCGATGAAGTCCGTGAATCTCACCACCAAGCGCACACCCCGACGCCTCGGTATGGCAACGACGTAAGCACACGTCGAAGCGCCTCCGGGCCGTCGGGATCGCAAGATCCCGGCGGCTTTTCTGCTTTTCCGAACCCTCCCCACGTCCGAGAGGAAACCCCCGACATGACCACCCTGAACGACACCGACTTACAGACCACGTTCGACGAGCTCGTCGAGCCGATCGCCACGCGCGTCGCCTCCCCGCGCTGCGCCGACGGTCACGGCACCCTCACTCACCTCTTCTTCTCGGACGTCCCCCTCGACATCGCACGCGCCAAGGCCATCTGCAGCAAGTGCGCGCTCGCGGAGACCTGCCGCGACGGCGCCGTCGAGCGCGCTGAGCCGTGGGGCGTGTGGGGTGGCGAGCTCATCGAGAACGGGCGAGTCGTGGTGAACAAGCGTCCTCGCGGCCGCCCACCCAAGCACCCGCGCCCGGTGCTCGTGGTCGACGAAGTGCCCCTCCCCCCGCACTACGTCGTCCGCGACCACCAGGTCGCCTGATCCCCCCACAGCCGGCGGCAACGCTCGTCGACCCCCCGGCTGCCCCCCACAGGCCTCCTCGCCACCGTCGCTCCCCCCGGGCGGTGGCGAGGAGAGTCTGCTGGGTGCGCTCGATGGCACCCCGGTAACCTGGCGTCCGTGAAGGTGCGCCGACGGCTGCTCGTGGTGTCGCTCGCTGTCTCCCTGGTGATCTCCGTGGTCGTCGGCATGGTCATCGTGCACGACCGCGACGGCAAGTCGTCGGCGAGCGCCGGCACCGACACGGTCGTCGTCATCTCCAGCAACGGCAACTTCCAGCCGCCCACCATCGGCACCAACGCCGTCGTGCGCGGCACGCCGCTGCCCACCGTCGACGTCGAGACGCTGCACGGCGATGCGGTCAGCACGTCCAGCCTGCTCGGCCACCCGATGGTCATCAACGTCTGGGGCTCCACCTGCGGGCCGTGCAAGCAGGAGCTGCCCGACTTCGCCAAGGTGCAGGCGCAGCTGGGCGACAAGGTGCGCTTCGTGGGCATCGACTACCTCGGCCCCAGCGACAACGAAGAGCAGTTCGCCCGCTCGAGGGGCGTGCAGTACGAGCTGTTCTACGACGGCAACGGCGAGTTCATCACCAAGGTGGGCATCGCGTCGTTCCCCGTCACCCTGTTCGTGAAGGCCGACGGCACCATCGTGCAGCAGACCGGGCTGCTCGACGCGGCGAAGCTCACCGCGCTCATCAACTCCGAGCTCCTCTGATGTTGGCCATCGACGCCCGCCTCGCGCTCTCCTTCACCGGCGGACTCGTCGCCGCGGTGAACCCGTGCGGCTTCGTGCTCCTGCCGACGTACCTCCTCTACTTCCTCGGCATGGAGAACCTGCGCCCCGGCGCCGAGAAGACCTCCATCTCGCGAGCGCTGGCGGTGGGGCTGTCGGTGTCGGCCGGATTCATGTCGGTCTTCATCCTCATCGGCGTCATCACCAAGTGGGCCACCACCTGGTTCACCGAGAAGGCGCCCTACATCTCGCTCGTCATCGGCTTGCTGCTCGTGGTGCTCGGCATCGCCATGTGCTTCGGCTACCGCCTGCCGTTCACCACCCCCAAGCTCGACACGGGCACGCGCGACCGCTCGGTCGTGTCGATGTTCGTGTTCGGCATCGCGTACGCGGTGGCCTCCATCGGCTGCACCATCGGGCTGTTCGTCAGCGTCGTGCTCGGCAGCGTCACCACCGGCGGCGTGCTGAAGGGCATCGCCGCCGTGGGCCTCTACGGGCTCGGCATGGCGCTGCTCGTGTGCGGTCTCACCATCACGCTCGCCATGGCCAACACGGCGATGCTCAAGGCGCTGCGCAAGGGCATGGCCTGGTTCGAGTACGTCACCGGCGTGTTCGTGCTGCTCACCGGGCTCTACCTCACCTGGTACTGGTACAGCGACATCAAGAACAAGAACAGCAGCATCGTGTCGGGGGCCGTGTCGTGGCAGGAACGGCTGTCACGGTTCGTCGAGTCGCACCAATCCACCATCGTCGTACTCGCATCGGTCATCATTGCCGGGGCCGTCGGCTTCTCCGTCGTGGTGAAGCGCCGCCACTCCCCCGAATGAGCCAGACACCCTTTCGCGATCTACTCGACACCCGCGGCGTGCACGAGGTGTGCGAGCTGCGCGGCCGCCTCGGCTTCATGGCGTACCACGGCGGTTCGCTCGAGGAGATGACCGACGTCATCGCCCGCCGCGCCGCCGAGGCCAGTGGAGCCAGCTACTACGGCGTGCTGCAGCCACCCGATCTGAACTGGCACATCCCGTCGCACAAGGTGTCGCCCGCCGAGTCGCCCACGCTGCACGAGTTCGTGCAGCACGTGCACGTGGTGATCACCATCCACGGCTTCGGCCGCGAAGGGCTGTGGACCACGCTGCTGCTCGGCGGCCAGAACCGCGAGCTGGCCGATCACGTCGCCACCCACCTGCGGCCCAAGCTGCCCTCGTACACCGTCGAGACGAAGTTGCGGCGCATCCCCAAGGACTTGCGCGGCCTGCACGACCAGAACCCGGCCAACCTGCCACCCAAGCAGGGCGTGCAGATCGAGCTGCCGCCGCGCATCCGCGGCAAGAGCCCGATGTGGAAGAACTACGCGGCGGGCGACATGGTGCCGCACACGCGGGCGCTCATCGACGGGCTCGCCGACGCCGTGCGCACCTGGAGCATCTGACCGGGTCCCTGCTGACCGGTTCAGGGAGCCAGTCGTTCGATGCGCCAGCCATCACCCTCGCGCGTGTAGCGCAGGCGGTCGTGCAGACGGCTGGGCCGGCCCTGCCAGAACTCGTAGCGGTGCGGGCGCAGCAGCCACCCTCCCCAGAACGTCGGACGGGGCACGGGGGCGGCGCCGAACGTGGAGTCCATCTGCGTCACGCGCGCTTCGAGCCACTCACGGTCGGGGATGGGCTGCGATTGCGGCGACGACCATGCGCCCAGTTGCGAGCCGCGCGGACGCGACGCGAAGTACTCGTCGCTCTCGGCCTCGGGCACGCGCTCGACCGACCCCACCACGCGCACCTGGCGGTGCAGTTGCAACCACGTGAACAACAGCGAGGCACGGGGCTCGGCGGCCAGCTGCTGGCCCTTGTCGGAGTCGTAGTTGGTGAAGAACGTGAACCCACGGTCGTCGGCGCCACGCACCAGCAGGTACCGCGCCTGCGGCCAGCCGGCGGCGTCGACCGTGGCGAGCACGAACGCGTGGGGCTCCACGCAGCCGGCCTCGCCGGCCTCGTCGTACCAGCGGTGCCATTGGACCATCGGGTCGATGTCGACGTCGGGCAGGTCGAGCCCCGCGGTCTCGTACTCGCTTCGACGCGACGCGAGGTCGTGGGCCGACTGCTCGGGCACCGGGCTCATCGCGGCCCGATGACCTCGATGCCGCGGGTGTAGCGGCGCAACACGTCGGGGATCACCACGCTGCCGTCGGGCTGGCGGTAGTTCTCGACGATGGCAGCCCACACCCGGGGCACGGCCAGCGCCGACCCGTTGAGCGTGTTGGCGATGGTGGTGCCCTTCTCGCCGGCGGTGCGGAAGCGGATGTCGCCACGGCGCGCCTGGTAGTCGCCGAACCAGCTGCACGAGCTGACCTCGAGCCAGGCGTCGCACCCCGGTGCGTACACCTCGATGTCGAAGCTGCGGTGATGGCTCTGCCCCATGTCGCCGGTGCAGATCTCGATGATGCGATATGGCAGGCCGAGGCCGGCGATGAGGCGCTCGGCGCGGTCGCGGATCTCCATCAGCATCGCCGGACCCTGCTCGGGTGTGGTGACGGCGAGGATCTCGACCTTGTCGAACTCGTGCGCACGCAGCATGCCGCGCGTGTCGCGGCCGGCCGAGCCTGCCTCACGGCGGTAGCACGACGTGTAGGCCATCATCCGCTTCTGCAGCTCGGCCTCGTCGAGCACCTCA
>PMCN01000017.1 GCA_003154135.1 Acidimicrobiaceae bacterium | reverse complement strand
TGCTCAACAACCTGCTCTACGACGTGGGCCAGCTGGCCATCCCCACCGACGAGGTGGACGAGGAAGTGCTGGCCCGCCCCGCGGCATGGGACATCTCGTTCGTGCGTCGCTTCATGGTGACGTTCGGGCCGGTGAGCTCGATCTTCGACTTCCTCACCTTCTTCGTGATGCTGGGCGTGCTGCACGCCAACCACGCCGAGTTCCGGTCGGGGTGGTTCGTGGAGAGCCTCGCCACCCAGACCCTGGTCGTGTTCCTCATCCGCACCCGCCGCATCCCCTTCTACCGCAGCCGACCGAGCCGGGGGATGCTCATCACGCCGCCGGCGTGTGCGCTGGTGGGAGCGCTGCTGCCCTTCAGCCCTCTCGCCCACGTGCTCGGGTTCACCACCTTGCCGCTGAGCTTCTTCCTCATCCTGCTGGCGATGATCCTGACCTACCTGATCCTGGTCGAGACGGTGAAGCACCGGTTCTACGCACATCAGGGGCATCCTGTGCGTACACCGCCCACGCATCATGAGCGCACCGAACGTCGTGTTCGCCGCCGCGCTCACCGATTCGTGGCACACCATGGCCCCTCCGGGCCGAAGAGGAGGCGTGCATGACCGCCGCAGCACCCATCGACCCAATCGAGTCGGCGACGGGCCAGTCGACGCCCACGCGCCGCTGCTGGCGGTGCCTGCAGACGTTCGCGTGCACCGAGGACGACGTGCCGCCGGGCCACGCCGAATGGTGGCTCTGCGAGGCATGCCACACCTCGCTGATCGGGCCGATCCAACCGTCCCGCAGGTAGACTGGCCGTTCTTCCCCCGGAAGAGTCGCCTCGTTTGGGCAGGACGGCCGTTGCGCTGTCGCCCCGTGCAGGCCCGACGCCTCCTCCTCATTTGCTCGAGGAGCCGCCATGCCCGAGAAGCCCACGTACTCCCCGACCTGCGACGGCGCCCTCCAGATCGGCTTGGTGAGCACCTTCCCCCCGAAGCTGTGCGGTCTTGCCACCTTTGCCAACGCCCTCAAGACCGGCCTGCGCAACGACGGCCACCGCGTGCTCGTCGTGCGCCTCGACGAGGAATCCAGCGCCGAAGCCACCCTCGACCTGCACCCCGTGTCGGCGCGCATGGTGAACGGAGACGCTGCATCCATCCGCACCGCCTCCGCCCTGCTCTCGCGTTGCGACGTCGCCATCATCCAGCACGAGTACGGCATCTACGGTGGTGCCGACGGCCAAGAGGTCATCGACCTCATGCGTCACATCTCGTCGCCCACCATCGTGGTGCTCCACACCGTCCCCTCGCACCCCTCCGCACACCAGCGCTCGTTGCTCGTCCAGATCGGCGAGATGGCCAATCGCCTCGTCGTGATGAGCACGGCGGCCCGCAGTCGCCTGGTCGAGCTCTACCCGATCGACGAGTCGAAGGTGGTCACCATCCCCCACGGTGCCGCCGTCGCTCCGGCCGAGACGGCCGCGACCCGCGATGCGCGCTCGCCGCAACTCCTCACCTGGGGGCTGCTCGGGCCTGGCAAGGGCATCGAGCACACCATCGAGGCCCTCGGCATGCTCGACGACCTCACACCGCACGTCCGGTACACCGTCGCGGGAGTCACCCACCCGAAGGTGCTGCTGCGTGACGGGGACCGCTATCGCCGCTCGCTCGTCGCACGCGCGCACGAGTGCGGTGTCGCCGACACGGTGAGCTTCGACGACACCTACCGCGACGTCGTGCAGCTGAACCGCTTCGTCGCCTCGGCGAGCGTGGTCGTGNNGCGCTCGCCGCGGCCATCCGCACCGTGCTCACCGAGCCGGGCGTCCGCGACGCCATGGCCGCCGAAGCGCGCCAGCTGGCTCCTTCGCTGAGCTGGGACGCCGTGGCCAGCACGTACGCCGCGCTGGGCAACGAGCTGCGCTACGCGCAGCAGCCGGTGGCGATATGACCACCACGCCCGACGGTTGGGACCACCTCCAGCGGCTGAGCGACGGCCGTGGACTGTTCGAGCACGCGCTGGGCACCGCCCGCCGTGAGGACCACGGGTACTGCACCGACGACAACGCCCGCCTGGTGGTCGTCGCCTCGCGCGAACCCGACCATCGCGTGGCGCGCCAGCTCCATGCGATCGCGCTCGACTTCGTGTTCGACTCGTTCGAGCCAAACGGCCGCTGCCGCAACCGGATGGACCGCAACGGCAAATGGACCGACCGCGGCTCCACCGACGACTGCTGGGGCCGCGCCGTCTTCGCGTTGGGCACGACTGTCGCAGGCGCAGTTGCCACCGGGATCGCCGCCGCCGACACCCACGAGCGGGCGCTGCGTGCGTTCGATCGCGCCCTCACGCAGCGGTCGGCATGGCCGCGAGCGATGGCCTTTGCCGCGCTCGGCGCTGCCGATGTGCTGGCCGCCATCCCCAGCCACGCTGGTGCGAAGAAGCTCCTCATCGACGCGCTCAACGCCATCGGCCCAGCCCCTGTGGGTGGGTGGACGTGGCCCGAGCGCCGCCTGACGTACGCCAACGCCACACTCGCCGAGGCCGTGCTCGCCGCCGGTCATCACCTCGGCCGCGAGGGGGCCCGCGACCGCGGGTTGGCGATGCTCTCCTGGCTGCTCGCTGTGGAGACCCGCGACGGGCACCTGTCGGTCACCGGCATCGACGGCCGCGGCCCCAATGAGGCGGGCCCGCAGTTCGACCAGCAGCCCATCGAGGTGTCGGCCCTGGCCGATGCCTGCTGGCGGGCATCGATCGTCACGTCCGACCCCGCCTGGGGCGGCGGCGTGGCGGCAGCGGCCGCGTGGTTCGAGGGCGGCAACGACACCGGCGCGGTGATGCACGACGTGACCTCGGGCGGAGGCTACGACGGATTGCGCGTCGACGGCGTGAACACCAACCAAGGTGCCGAGTCGACGCTGGCATACGTGTCGACGATGCAGCGCGCTCGCTCGTTCGCGACCATCGCGTGAACGACGCCGCGCTCGTCCACCACACCGGCATCGACCTGCGACCAGACCACTCGCGCGTCATCGCGAGCTTCTTCCTCCCTGGCGTCGAAGACGTCGGACCGGGTCACTCCCGCGCGGCACCTGTCATCCAGCGCATCCTCGACCTCAGCGAGGCGGAAGTGGAGACGGCCTACGCCGATGTGGAGCAGCGCTTCATCGGTCGCCACCCCGACCTGCGCGCGATGTTCGACGAACACGCACGAATGGTCATGACACGCATCGACCCGGACATGCACCTGTCGGGCGCCCGGCACATGTTGCTCGGCGCCTGCTTCACCCACGAGTCGACCATCGAGGGTGCGGCGCTGTGCAACCCGTCGGCCGTGCTGCACCCCGTCCAGTCGGGCGACGACACCGCGTTCGTGATGAGCGTGCGCGGCATCGGCGAAGGCCACCGGTCCACCATCGGCTTCCGCACCGGCACACTTGCGCCGGATGGCTCGGTCACCATCGACACCGCAGGGTCGTTCCCGCATCGCACGACGGCCACCGACGGCCGCCACCACAAGGCCTCCTTCCACGAGATGCTCGCCGGGATGGGCGACGATCTCGAGAACGCCGCATTCATCCTCGACGCGCTGCCCGAGACCTTCGACACCGCCGACCTCGAAGCGGGCATCCAGCGGCTCGAAGCCGACGGGCGGAGCTGGCGCAACGTGGGCGTCACCGTGGCGTACCTCCGTCGCTTCGCCGCATCGTCGTACCGTTCGCAGTTCCCCGCCGACCGCCCGCTGAGCGAACGCGTGCTAATGCCGCGCGCACCGGCGGAGTGGCAGGGCATGGAAGATGCGCGCTTCGTTCGATTCACCGATGCCGACGGAGCGGTCACCTACCTCGCCACGTACACCGCGTTCGACGGCGTGCACATCACCCAGCAACTGCTGGAGACCCGCGACTTCGAGACCTTCCAGATGTCGCCGATGGCCGGCGCCGCCGCACAGGGCAAGGGGTTGGCGTTGTTCCCCCGTCTCGTCGGCGGTCGCTATGCCGCCCTCTCCAGGTCCGATCGGGAGACGAACGCGATCGCGTTCTCCGACGACCTGCACTGCTGGAACGAGAGGAGCACCATCCAGACGCCCGACCGGGCGTGGGAGACGCTGCAACTGGGCAACTGCGGCTCGCCCATCGAGACCGAGGAGGGGTGGCTGGTGCTCACCCACGGTGTGGGGCCGATGCGCACGTACTCCGTCGGGGCCATCCTGCTCGACCTCCACGACCCTCGCCAGGTGGTCGCACGCACCGACGAACCTCTGCTGGTGCCCGGCACGTCGCAGCGCGACGGCTACGTGCCCAACGTGATCTACACGTGCGGCGGCTTCGCCCACGGCGACACCCTCGTGCTCCCCTACGGCATCGGCGACCAGCGCATCTCGCTCGCCACGTTGTCGGTGTCACAGCTCATCGGGTCGATGTCCCGGTAGCATGTGCGACGTGGTGTTGCCGGAACCGGCACCCACGGTCGAGTGCAGTTGTTCGCCCCAGAGGCGTGTGGCCACGCATCAACGGCCACCCCCTCTCATCGAAAGCGAACACACATGACCATCACCCTCTCCACCGGCTTCGCCGCGCTCGGCGTGCCCGCATCCATCATCGAGTCACTGGCCAAGGGCGGCATCACCGAGCCGTTCCCCATCCAGACCGCCACCCTGCCCGACTCGCTGGCCCGCCGCGACGTGCTCGGCCGAGGCCGCACCGGCAGCGGCAAGACCATCGCCTTCGCCATCCCCACCGTGGTGGCGCTCGCCAACTCGGGTGCCCGCCGCCAGCCGGGCCGCCCGCGTGCGCTCGTGCTCGTCCCCACCCGCGAGCTGGCCAACCAGGTGGCCGAGACCATCGCCCCGCTCGCCGCGATCATGGGCCTGCGCATCACCACCATCATCGGCGGTGTCGGCCAGACCCCGCAGGTGAGGGCGCTCAAGGCCGGTGTCGACATCGTCGTCGCCTGCCCCGGCCGCCTCGAAGATCTCATCCAGCAGCGGCACTGCTCGCTCGGCTCGGTGGAGGTCACCGTGCTCGACGAGGCCGACCACATGGCCGACCTCGGCTTCCTGCCGTCGGTGAAGCGCCTCATGGACGCCACGCCCGCCGGCGGCCTGCGGTTGCTGTTCTCGGCCACGCTCGACAACGGTGTCGACGTGCTGGTCAAGCGCTACCTGGTGAACCCCGTCGTGCACTCCGTCGACCCGGTCTCGGGCCCCATCACCACGATGACGCACCACGTGTTTGCCGTCGCCCAGGCCGACAAGCCCAACGTGGTGCGCGAGCTGGCCGCCGGCCGCGATCGTGCGCTGCTGTTCACCCGCACCAAGCAC
>PMCN01000289.1 GCA_003154135.1 Acidimicrobiaceae bacterium | reverse complement strand
AGAGCAGGTTGTTGAGCAGGATCTGACTGGGCAGCATCGGCAAGAAGGTGAGGAACAGCGATGCGCCGGCCGCGCTGAACATGTTGCCGAAGTTGGAGGAGGTGGCCATCAGCACGTACTTCAACGTGTTGGCGAAGATGCGCCGGCCCTCCATCACGCCGTCGGCCAGCACGCCGAGGTCCTTGTCGAGCAGCACGATNNGGCGTCCTTGGCGACGTCGGTGGCGGTGTCGACGCTGATGCCCACGTCGGCCGCGTGCAGCGCGACCGCGTCGTTCACGCCGTCGCCCATGAACGCGACGTCGGCTCCCGACTTGCGCGCGGTGCGCACGATGCGCGACTTGTCCTCCGGGCTCACGCGTGAGAACACGGTGGTGGTGCCGATCTTGGAGAGCAGGTCGTCGTCGCTCAGCGCGCTCACTTCGGCGCCGGTGAGCACACCCGTCACCTCGAGCCCGAGGTCGTGGCACACCTTGGCGGCGACGGTGCCGTTGTCGCCCGTGATGATCTTCACGGCGATGCCGAGCTTCTTCAGCGTGGCGAGCGCTTCGCCGGCATCGGCCTTCGGGCGGTCGATGAAGGTGAGGTAGCCGACGAGCTCGAGGCCCTGCTCGTCGTCGGCCTGCAGATGGTTGCGGTCGCCGAGGCCCGAGGCATCGCGTGTGGCGACTGCAACCACGCGAGCCCCGTCGCCGAACAACCGGTCGAGGGTCGGCTGCGCCTCGGCGGGGAGTGAGCTGCAGCGAGCGAGGACCGCCTCGGGAGCGCCCTTGGCCACGAGCAGCTCGGCCCCGTCGGGCGAGTGCACCAGCACGGAGGCGAGTTGGCGTTCGTGGTCGAACGGGGAGAACGCGAGTTGGTGGTAGCCGGCCACCAGCGACGGCGACGCGCCAGGCGCGTTCCACAGCGCCACATCGAGCGGGCTGCCCGACGCCGCTGCGCCGTCGGTGAGCGTGGCCTCGTTGCAGAGCAGGCCGAGCACGAGTGCGCGATCGCTCGGCGCGCCGCTGCAGTCGATGGCACTGTCGAAGGTGATGGCCCCCTCGGTGAGCGTTCCCGTCTTGTCGGTGAAGAGGATCTCGATGTTGCCGAGGTCCTCGATGGTCACCAGCCGCTTGACGAGCACCTTCTTCTTGGCGAGCTGGCGCGAACCGGTCGACAGGCTGAGGCTCACCACCGCGGGCAGCAGCTGCGGCGTGATGCCGATGGCGATGGCGAGCGAGAACAGCAGCGCATCGAGGATCGGACGGTGCAGCACGATGTTGACGACGAAGATCGACGTCGTCAGCACGCCGGCCACCTTCACCAGCAGGCGCGAGAAGCTGCGCAGGCCGGTCTGGAACGCGGTCTCCGCCTGCTGCTCGGCGAGCCCCTTGGCGATGCGTCCGAACGCGCTCGCCGACCCGGTGCTCACCACCACGGCCCTGCCCGATCCCTGATGCACGATGGTGCCCATCGACACCACGGTCGGCGGGCCCAGCTCGTCGGTCGAATGATCGGTCGTCGGTGCCAGCACTGCCTTCGTGGCCGGCATCGACTCGCCGGTGAGCACGGCTTCGTCGCACTCGAGCTGCGTGGCGTCGAGCAGCCGAGCGTCGGCCGGGATGAGGTCGCCCAGGCGCAGATCGATCACGTCGCCCGGTACCAGCTCGAGCACGTCCACCTTGCGTGCCTCGCCGTCTCGCCACGTGATGGCTTCGTGACGCAGGCTGTTGTGCAGGGCGGCGACCGCCCGTTCCGAACGGAACTCGTTGAAGAACCCGAGACCGACGCTCAGGGCAACGATGGTGGCGATGATGGCCGCGTCGGTCACGTCGCCGGTGAGCGCCGATACGCCGGCGGCGCCGAGCAGCAGGAGCAGGAGCGGGTTGCGCAGTTGGCGCACGAGCACATCGAAGGCCGTCACCGTGCGGTCGGCCAGCACGTTCGGTCCATAGGTCTGCAACCGCGCTGTCGCGTCGGCGGTGGTGATGCCCGTGGGCGAGCTGCCCAGCGCCGACAGCACCGCATCAGGCGTCTGTTGCGAAGCCCAGGCGAGGTCGACCGTGGGCGGTGCAGTCGTGCTCATCGGCCGGTCATCGCGGACAGATCGACCACGTTGACCTTCAACCGGTGATGACCGAAGCCCATCGTCTGCAGGAAGGCCATCGCCTCTCGTAGCCCGGTCTCGCCGGCCGCCGTCGAGGGCTGATCGGAGGCGAGCCGCACCTCGTAGCGCAGGTTGAAGAACTGGATCCGCGTGTCGTAGGTGAACGTGCCTTCGATGGTGTACGCCGACTCGAAGATGTCGTGCTCGGGCTGGGCGGTCACCAGGTATCGCCGTGCCTGGTCGGTCAGCTGGTGGAACTGCCCGCGCACCGTCACTCGGTACACCCGCACACTCGCCGGCTCGCTCACGATCGCCAGCCTAGGCATGTGTGCGGTGCGCTGGTTCGTTAGTGTTCGGCCGTGCCCCGGTCGCTCCCGGCGTCCATGTACACCGACCCGGTCGTGTTCGAGCGCGAGCTGCCCCTCGTGTTCGCCAACACCTGGCAGTGGCTCGGGCGCAGCGAACAGGTGCGGGAACCCGGTTCGTTCGTCACCGGCANNGCTCGGGTGAGGCGGCCGCGCTGCGCTGTCGCTACCACGGCTGGACGTACCGGCTCGACGGCACGCTCCTGCACGCGCCGGCCGTCCCCGACGCCTCCGGCTGCGATCTCCCGCGCTTCCACGTCGACGAGTGGCACGGCCACCTGTTCGTTTTCCTGGGAGAGAACCCGCCGGCGCTCGCCGATGTTCTCGCGCCGGTCGATGCGTGGTCGGCGAACTACGCGCTCGACGACCTCCGCTTCGATCACCGCGACAGCTACGACCTCGACTGCAACTGGAAGACGTACATCGACAACTCGCAGGAGGGGTACCACATCGCGTTCGTTCACCCGATGCTGAGCACGGCGCTCGACCTCCACGGGTACCGGCAGGAGTGCGACGGTCTGTGCACCCGGCAGGTGGCACCGTTCAGCATCGACAGTGCTGGCCGCGGTGGCGCCGACGACCTCGACCTGTTCCGCCAGATCTCTCCTCTCCGCCACGGCCTCAGCGGCGAGGAGACGACCGCCTCGATGTTCATCAACGTGTTCCCCAACTTCGTGGTCAACCTCCACCCCGACCACGTCGTCACCGAGGTCATCGAACCTGTCGATGCCGAGCACTCGCGCATCCATCTCGACTACTGGTTCGACGGCAAGCCATCGGGGCGACTGGGGCGCGTCGTCCGCCGCATCGTGGGCACCGGCGTCACCGATGCTCCCAGCACGCCCGGCGGTCGCTTCGACCAGATCGCCCGCCGAGCCACCGACTGGGCCACCGAGGATCCGCCGCGCCGGCGTGTCCAACGATGGTTCCAGGACGACCTCGGGCCGGAGCTCGCACGTGCGCTGAACATCTACTACACCGACCAGGCGCAGCACGAGGACAACGAGATCACCGCCGCGGCGCAGCGCGGCATTCGGGCGCCGTCGTTCACCGGAGGACCGCTGTCGCCCACGCGCGAGGACGCCGTTGCCCACTTCCACGACCTCGTTCGTCAGTACGTCGGTCAGGTGCAGTGATCCGACGTCACTGCCGCTTCGTCCCCACGATGCACCGCGCCATGCCCGGCACGCGGACCGTGCCGTCCTTCTCGAACGCGCTCACGTTCGCGATGGCCGTCGCCCGGATCCGCTCTCGGGCCGGTTCGTCGACCTGCTGGAGCGCCGCAACTGCGAGCGAGACGTGTTCGCTGATCATCTGCCAGTACTCGGCGGGCGATTGCGTGACGAGCTCGACGTCGACGTCCCACTCGGCGACGTCGCACAACCCGGCGCCCACGTAGAGGGCACTCACCTGTCCCGGGGCAGCGCACCGGAACATGTTCGGTCCGCTCGGGTCGGGTGGCGGCACCACCGCCTCGGTCGCGATGGCCTGCATGGCGATCGTCGTCCACGGGTTCATGTCGGGCCTGACCCACACCGACGAGCAGAGGCGACCGCCCGGCTTGAGGACGCGCGCGAACTCGGCCGTCGCCTTGGCCACATCGGGAAAGAACATGTACCCGAAGCGGACGGAGACGCCATCGAAGGTGGCATCGTCGAACGGCAGATCGTCGGCGCTGCACACCGTCGTCTCGACGTTGGCGATCCCTTGCGCGCCGGCTCGGCGAACAGCGATGTCCAGCATCTCTGCGACGAGGTCGGTCAGCACGACGCGCCCGTTCGGCGACAGCCGTGCGATGGTCAATCCCGGCTCGCCCGTGCCAGAGGCAATGTCGAGATGCTGATGATCGTCAGCGATGTCGAGGCGCTCGATCATCGCTGCACTGACCGGGCCCAACTGGTTCATGATGACCGAGTCCCACTTCTCCCAGCCCACAGACAGCCCCGCCCACGTCGCTCGCTGTGCGGCTCTGATCTCATCAGCGCTCGGCATCGGCCCCTCCCGCCCTCGGTGCAGTGCATCGTGCCCGAACCGCCCGCAACTGTCCAGCAGCCGATCGGCCGGAGTCCTGCAAGACTGCCACCCAATGGGTCTGTTCGGGTCGAAGAAGAAGCAGGACGACACCGAGGCACGTGAGGCGACGGTCCGCGCGCTGGGACTGTCGTTCGATCCCGTCGACACCATTCGGATCGACCCCGTCGACTTCTTCCTCCTGCCGGGCGGTCGCCCGTACGGTGCATCCAACGTGCTCCATGGTCACCTTGGAGCGACCGAGGTACGGATCTTCGACTGGACAGCGCAGCGGCCACACGACCCGATGCCCGAGCTCGCTGGGTTCACGGGACTCGGCGTCCACACGATCACGTTGACTGCAGCACTGGTCGGCCTGCCGGGTGCGGTACGCAACCTGCTGCTCACCCGCGGCCGCACCGCGACAACCCGTGGCTTTCCCCAACCGGCCACCGGCAATGCGGAGATCGACAGCCGTTTCGTCTGCCACACCCGCCGGCCCGAAGTCGCGGAAGTTCTCGACGAACCCGGTTTCGTCGCCGCGCTCGTCGGTTGCCCGGACGACATCAGCGTCGAGTTCACCGACCGGTCGCTCCTGCTCGTGGGGCAGCGCCGACCCACCGAGCAACTGTCGTTGTTCACCCGCTCCGCTGTTGCACTGGCAGCGGCCACGCCGAGCGGGCTCTTCGTGCCATGAACCCGACGCCGCCGGGAGTGCCCACGTTCTGGGCTCGATGCGTACCGGATTGCGGCGGGATCGCTGTCCAGAAGTGTGTTTGGCACGATCTCTGCCCAGAAGCCGACGTGCGTCAGAAGGTCACAGTTCGGCTGGGCGGGGTTCGACTGATCACAGTTCGACGAAGGTGAGGTCGTCACCGAGCACGATCTCGCCGGCGAAGTGCGCGGCGGCGCGCTGGCGCCACTCGTCCTCCTGGCCGGGCTGCATCGACGGCACGTAGTGGGTGAGCACCAATGTGGCCACTCCGGCTCGTGTCGCGGTCTGCGCGGCCTGCTCGACGGTGGAGTGGTAGTCGAGGATGTCCTGCAGCCGGGCGCTCGGCACCATGCGCACGAGATCGTCGCGGATGACGGTCTGCACGTACGCCTCGGCGCCCAGCAGCAACTGGTCGAGTCCGTGGCAGGGCACGCCGTCGCCGCCGAGCACCACGCTGTGGCCCTCGTCGTGGATGCGGAACGCAACCGTGGGCTCGACCGGCCGGTGGTCGGTGGCTCCCACGGTGATGGTTGCCGTGCCCGCGGCGAACGTGTCGCCGGGCGACACCTCGCGCACGTCGAGCATCGGGGCCCACTCGAGGTCGGCATGGTGGTCGAGCCGGTAGCGCATGTCGGGCGCCAGCGACGCCATGATGCCGTCGACCACCGCGCGCATGCCGGGGGGCCCGATGATGCGCAGCGGGACGCCCTGGGGCGCCATGATCCAATGGGTCGTGATGACGTCGTTGAGGTCGGTGATGTG
>PMCN01000215.1 GCA_003154135.1 Acidimicrobiaceae bacterium | reverse complement strand
ACCCTCCGCAAGTAACCCCGCCTCCGGCCGGCCTCCCGGCCGCGGCTCCTCGTTCTGGGGCGAATTCGTGCCAGGAGCCGGTGCGGTCCCCGATTGTCGCCCGGTGGGCGACATCTCGTGACTGCACCGGCGTGGCGGACCCTGTCAGACCCCTCGGCCACGATCGGCAGATGGATGCCCGACTTCTCACCATCGCGGCCATCGCCGACACGCAGCACTCGGTCGTGTCGCTCTCGCAGGTCGACCAGGCCGGTGTCGATCGCCGGCTCAGATCGAAGTGGGTCGAGGCCGGCCTGCTGGAGCGGCTCGGTCCGCGTTCGTTCGCGCTCGCGGGCTCGGCTCCGTCTTGGATGCGATCGGTGACCGCGTCGTGGTGCGACCTCGATGGTGTCGGCGCCATCGCGGGGCGGTCAGCGGGTCGATTGATGGGGCTTGATGGGTTCACGGGCGACGAGGTGGAGCTGCTGGCGCCGAGATGCCATCGCAACCGGGTCACGAGCGGGCTGCTCCGCACCACGTCGCGTCCGATCACCCGTTTCGACGTGCAGATGATCGACGGGCTACGGGTGGTGCGCGCCGAACGGCTCATCCTCGACGCACCGATCTTCCACTTCACGCGGAACGAGATCGAGCACGCCATCGATTCCGCGATCCGCCTCCGGCTGGTGTCCGAGCAGCGTCTACGAACCAGGGCGGTGTCGCTGCACCGGCCGCCGGTGAACGGAAGCCGGAGCCTGCTCGACGCGATGGTCGACAGCGGTGGTGAGAGCCGGCTCGAGCGCTGGTTCCTCCGGCTGTGCCGCGAGGCCGGCATTCCTCGCCCGATGTTGCAGAAGACGTACCGAGCCGATGGCCGCACTATCGCCAGGGTCGACTTCGAGTTCCCGGGCGGGTTGGTCGTCGAGGTGGCAGGTCATGGCACACATGCATCGCGTCAGCAGCTGCGACGGGATGCGGAGCGCCAGGTGGAGCTGACGCTCCGCGGCAAGCGCGTGCTCACGTTCACGTACGAACACGTGCGGGACCAGCCGGCATGGGTGGTCAGCCGTCTCCGAGTCGCTGGGGTCGCTCCGGCCTGACCTGCTGTCACGGATTGTCGCTGCACGGGCGACATCTGGGGACTGCAGTGGGGAGATGCCGTATCGGGGCGTTGATCAGATAGAACGGTGCATCGTGTCGAAGCGTGAGCGCGCCTCGTACCCCAAGGGGTACTGGACCATCTGGACCACTGTGGCGCTCGACCTCATCGGGTTCGGCATCGTGGTGCCCATCCTCGGTCGCTACGCCGAGCGCTTCGGGGCATCGGGCCTCACGGTCGGCTTCTTGTTCGCCAGCTTCTCGCTCGCGCAGTTCCTGTGTGCACCGCTGCTCGGCCGGCTGAGCGACCGCATCGGGCGCAAACCGGTCATCGTCATCTCGCTGCTCGGCACCGCGGTGGGCAGCTTCGTCACCGGCGCCGCCGGCGTGCTGTGGTTGCTGTTCCTCGGCCGCGTCATCGACGGTGGATCGGGTGCCAGCCTGGCGGTGGCACAGGCCGCAGTGGGCGACATGGCCGAGCCGGCCGACCGTCCCCGGCTGATGGGTCTGCTCGGCGCTGCGTTCGGTGTCGGGTTCGTGCTCGGACCCGCACTGGGCGGGTTGGCTGCGCTCGGCGGTCCGCACGTTCCGTTCTTCCTGGCCGGCGCGCTGGCTCTCATCAACGCCGTGGCGGCCATCGTGCGAGTGCCCGAGACCAAGCGGCCCGGAGTGCGCAGCGCCAGGCGTGGCGGCCGCGCTCGCGCGCTCAGCCCGGTGCTGCGCCGGCTGGCGCTCGTCGGCTTCATCACCACGGTGGCGTTCACGGCGTTCGAGAGCACCTTCGCGCTGCTCGGCGATCGCCGGTTCGGGCTCACCGAGGCTTCCGCGGCGGCGGTCTTCCTGGGCGTGGGCCTGGTGCTGGTGGGCGTGCAGGGCGGCATGTACGGTCGCCTGGTCGCCAAGCACGGCGTGCACGTCCTCTACGTGGCCGGCGTCGCCCTGCTCGTTGCCGGACTGGCGTTCACCAGCGTGGCCACGGTGTGGCCGGTGCTCATCGGTGCGTTGTTCCTGCTGTCGGTGGGGCAGGGTCTGGCGTCGCCGTCGATCACGTCGCTGGTCACCGAGTACGCGCCCGACGAGCACCGTGGCGAGGCACTCGGCTACCAGCAGTCGTCGGCCGCGGTCGGCCGCATCGTGGGCCCGCCGGTCGCCGGCTGGATGTTCGACCACGTGGGCATCTGGAGCCCGTACGCAGCGGCGTCGGCGCTGTGCGGAGTGGCCGTCGTGCTGTTGGTCGGCTGGCGCATGCATCACCCGGTGACCGCTCCGGCAGCCTGAGCCCTGCGAGACTTGTCCTCCGTGGCCGACGTGACGCAGCATCCCGCGCTCGAGCGCCTCGACCGTCTCGACCGCTCCGACCGCGACCGGCGCCGCGCCGAGCGGCCCTGGATGGGGTACCAGCCCAGCCTCGACGGCGTGCGGGCGATGTCGGTGGTGGCGGTCATCCTCTACCACGCCGGCTTCTCGTGGCTGCACGGCGGCTTCTTCGGCGTCGAGGTGTTCTTCGTCGTCTCCGGCTTCCTCATCACGTCGCTGCTCATCGAGGAGCGCGACCGCGCGGGACGTGTCAACCTGTGGCAGTTCTGGCTGCGCCGCTGGCGACGTCTCCTGCCCGCCCTGTTCGCGATGCTCGCCGCGGTGGGTGTGTGGGCCGTGTTCTGGGGCTCGGCCGAGCAGCACACGCAGATGCGGCGCGACTACCCGTGGGGCATCTTCTACCTGGCCAACTGGGGTCAGATCTTCAGCAAGGTGGCCTACTTCAGCGGCACGCCGACGCTCTTCCGGCACCTGTGGAGCCTGGCGGTCGAGGAGCAGTGGTACCTCATCTGGCCGGTGGTGTTCATCGTCATCGCCCGCCGCGCCGACCGCGACCGCCGGCGGGGGCGAGCCCTGGTGCTGGTGGCGCTGTCCGTGATGGCCGCAACCGCCGTCGCCCACCTCGCCGGGTGGCCGACCCGTTGGTTCAACCCTTTCCGCATGCAGATGCAGCCGGTCGACACCACCAACTTCTTGTACCTGTCGACCTTCACGCGCAGCAGCGGCCTGCTGCTCGGGGCGGCGATTTCTTTCCTGTGGCGGCCGTGGCACGTCACCGAGAAGTCGCGGCCGCAGGCAGCCACCACGCTGAACATCGTCGCCGGCGGATCCGTGGCGCTGCTCCTGGTCGCCTTCCTGACGGGGCACGTGTCGGCCGGCGCCACCTACGTGTGGATGCTGCCGATGGTGACGCTCGCGTCGGCGGCGCTGGTCGCCGTGGTGGTGCACCCGTGGGCGTTCGGTGCTCGGGCCATCTTCGGCTCGCGGCCGATGGTGGAGGTGGGCAAGCGCTCGTACGGCCTCTACCTGTGGACCTGGCCGATCAGCCGCATCTGCAACGCCTACACCGGGTCGGTGTCGCGGTTCGTGATGGCGATGGTGATCGCCCTGCCGATCAACGAGCTCTGCTACCGCTTCGTCGAGACGCCCATCCGCAAGGGCGCACTGGTGCGCTGGTTCAAGTCGCGCGAGCGCCCCGACTGGGGGCGCATCACCGCCTGCACGGTGGCCAGCCTGCTCGTTGTGCTGCTGCCGCTGGCGCTGTACTTCCGGGCGGCCCCCTCGTCGTTCGACGCCGCGGTCGACCGTGGCGGCAACGTCGTGTTCGACCCGGGCGTGGCACTCGGCGCGAGCACCACTGCGGCGACGGGCACGCAACCGGTCGGCGGGTCGACCCCGGTCGGCTCGTCCAGCGTGCCCGCCGTGGTCACGCCGGTCACCACCGCCTCACTGCCGCGGCGACTCGTGATCGTCGGTGATTCCACCGCGCACGCGCTGGCCGTCAACCTCCCGTCCGGCATCCAGGGCACGTTCAGCATCGGCGACGGGTCGGTCGACGGGTGCAGCGTGTACGACAGCGGTACCGCGGTGTCCACCCGCCCGTACTCCACGTCGTTCGAACGCTGCGCGGGCTGGCAGACGAAGTGGAAGACGGCGACGCAGAAGGCGCATGCGCAGGTCGCGCTGGTGGTGATCGGGGCGTGGGACGTGTTCGACGTGAAGGTCGGCGGGCAGACGCTGCCCTTCGGCAGCGCGGCCAACGACCAGCGCTTCGTCGCCGGCATCCAGAAGGGCATCGACGCGCTCGTCGCCGCGGGTGCAAAGGTGGCGTTGCTGGAGGTGCCCTGCATGCGGCCCAAGGACGTGAAGGGTGCCGGCGTGCCTGCGCTCCCCGAGCGTGGCAACGACCAGCACGTGGCGCACGTGAACGACCTGCTGCGTCAGGTGGCCGCGTCGAACGCCGCGACCACCACCTTCGTGACCGGCCCGCAGCAGTACTGCACCGACCCCGCCATCGCGACCAGTCTCGCCTACCGGTGGGACGGGGTGCATGCGTACAAGCCCGGCGCGAAGCTCACCTTCGAAGCCGTGGCACAGCAGTTGTTGTCGATCGCGATCTGATCGCGCCAGTTCTCAGGGTCGATGGGCGGCGGTGCAGGGCTTGCCGTCGCACACGTCGATGAGCGTGCCGTCGAAGAGGAAGCTCGCCTTCTGCTTGCGCACGGTGGGGTCGGCCCGCGGGTCTTCGTGGGCGTCGTCGCCCGTGCGCGGCGGCAGGTTCTCGATGGGCATCGGGGCCATGCCGGAGTCCCAGATGATGATGGCCGATCCGGTCGAGGGGTAGGTGGTGGCCTTCAGGCCCCAGCCCGCCTCCACCTCGGCCCAGCGACCGTCGGCCGCAACCGGCTGGTGGATGGTGGCCCCGATGGTGCGGGCTTCGATGAGCGCCGACAACGGCGTGACCTGATGATCGCCGTACGCGGCGTCGAGCAGCACCACCTTCGCCTTGGTGTTCTCGTACGGGTTCGACGTGAGGTGCTGCACGTAGCCGCCGCCCTCGCCACGGTCCCACAGCATCTGGGTGATGCCGAAGATGAGCGTGCGGTCGAGGTCGTTCGGGTAGGCNNGCGAGCATGAGGCCCATGATGCCGCCCTGGCTGTTGCCGTCGTAGTTGAGGTGGCTGGTGTCGACGAGCGGCGAACCGTCGGCCCGCTTGAAGTTCGGGTCGTCGCCGAGGCCGCCCTTCTTGATCATCAGCCGGCCGAGGAAGATCTGGTTGAGCACGCCCTGCTGCAGGCGGTCGGCCATCGTGTCGAACTGGCCGAAGGACGCCAGCGTGGCGGCGGCGTTGCCGATGTCGTCGTCGCTCATGCCGGCCCACTTCGTGGCGCAGTGCACCACGTTGTACTCGTTCGACATGTCGCGCACGTTGCCCGCGTTGATCTCGTCGTTGCTGCCGAGCAGGCCATGCCCGTACTCGACGAGGTGTGCCGGGGTGGTGCCGTTCATGGTGGCCGTGCTGATGTTGCACAGGAAGCTCGCCTGGACGGTGCCGTTCTGGGCCGGCAACGCGTCGGGGCCCGGGTCGGTGTAGTTGAAGTGGTTGCCCGGCCCGCCGTCGCCCGTGAGGTAGTTGGGGACCGTGAAGGTGCCCTCCACCTGGCGGGCGATGTTGGTGTCGCTGTTGGGCGTGACCTTGGTGACCGTGTAGGTGGGCGCCTTGTCGCCGAGCTGGGCCAGGGCGTCGTCGCGGATGTGCAGCATGCGGGAGCTGATGCTCTTCGTGCTCGCCACGGTGAAGCTCCACGCCAGTTGGAGGTCGCTGCGCGTGACGCCGGCGCCCTGCAGCGCGGCGAAGGTCTTCTCCATGTCGGGGCGGCGCTGCTCGATCGTGCTGATGTCGGTGGTGAGGTTGTCGCGGTACACGCGGAACGTGTCGGTCGGTGCGATGGCCGTGCCGCCGGCGTCCTTCATGCCGCGCAGGCCGATCACGAAGGTGTCACCCTCGGGCAGCGAGATGGCCGGCCGGACGGTGAGCAGGCGGTCCTTGGGATCGGTCGCGTGCGCATCCATCTCGGCCCACAGCGGCACCCGCGTGTTCGACGTGGTGTCGACGAGCACGACGGTGGCGTCGGCAGCGAGCGACGACCCGATGTCGGTCCACGACGGCAGGTTCGACGCCTTGCCGTCGATGCCCGGGAGGTAGGCGAGGATGGGCGTGTTGGGGCTGAAGCCGTCGTTGCGGTTCCACTCGGTGGGGTCGATCGCATCGCCCTTGGTGTTGGTGGGCATGCCGCCGGCGGGCAACGCGACGCGCACGCCGGTGGGCGTCGCCGTGTCGGCCTTCGTGTAGGCGTTGCTCGGGAAGGGCAACAGGCAGCGGGTGGTGTCGAGCGGGTCGCAACCGGCGGAGGAGCCGTCGACGGCCGACTTCACGGCAGCCGCCGTGGTGGCATCGGCCGGCGCGGCCGGAGGCACGTTGGTGGTCGTGGTGGCCGCCGCGGTTGGCGCCGTGGTGGTGCCGGGTGTGGTGCCGCCCGTGGTGGTGCTCGTGCTCGACGAGCCGCCACTGCTGCACGCCGCCACCAGCAACGCCGCGCCGAGCGCGGCAACGATCTTGTGCTTCATCAGATCCCCCTCGATCTTCCCCTGGTCACTCTGCCACACGCCTGTGACGCGGTTGCGTGTCCGGGGATTTTCGCCCGTTCCGAGGTGGACAACCTGGGTTACCGGTCGGTAGTGTTACTCACGAGTAACTTCTCGAATCGTCGTATCCCCACTCCTCCCCGAGGTGATCCCCATGGCCGATTTCTCGCTCAACGAAGACCAGTTGCAGATCCAGAAGTGGGTCCACGACTTCGCCGACAAGGTCATCCGCCCCGCCGGCCACGAGTGGGACGAGCGTGAGGAGTTCCCGTACCCGATCGTCGAGCAGGCCGCAGAGATCGGCCTCTACGGCTGGGAGTTCCTGCTCAACTCCTTCGGCGACCCGACCGGGCTCACGTTGCCCGTCGTGGTCGAGGAGCTGTTCTGGGG
>PMCN01000234.1 GCA_003154135.1 Acidimicrobiaceae bacterium | reverse complement strand
AGCAGGATGCCGTCGGTCATCACCTTCACCAGCGCGTGCTCGCCCACTCGGTCGGTGAAGCGCACGGTGTAGCCGACCGTGGTGCCGAGCTCGGTGCCCAGCTCTTCGGCGACGCGCTCGGCGATCGTGCGCGCAGCGACTCGTCGCGGCTGGGTGTGGCCCACCAGACCGGTGATGCCGCGTCCGAGATCGAGGCACAGCTTGGGCAGTTGCGTGCTCTTGCCCGACCCGGTCTCGCCGGCGACGATGACGACCTGATGGTCGCGGATCGTGTCGATCAGGTCGTCGCGACGCTCGGCAAGCGGTAGTTCGGCCGGGCAGGCGAGGGCACCACGGGCGCGCAGGGCCGCGACGGTGGCGGCGCGACGATCTGCTGGTTCCGACATGGTGCGGTCGTCAGCTTGGCACCGGCGAGGCCGCACCCGGCGCGGCAATTGCGCGCACGAGTGCCACCAGACCGACCGCGCCCATCACCAACCCGCACGTGAGCGCGGCGCCCGAGCCCAGCCGGTCGAGCCACCACGGCGCATCGGTGGGCAACACCGCCCGTCGCAGCCCGTTTCGGCGCAGCCACACCCACCACACGAGGTACACGCCGCACAACAGCAACGCTGCGTCGGCACCCAACGCGGGCGAGGTGCCCCGCCGGCGCAACAGCCACACCGCTGCGGCGGCTACCAGCGCCCCGGCGGGAAGCACCGCCCACAGCGGCCGCGGTCCGGTCTCGCTGGGCAGTCCGAAGAACTGCCACGCGCCGAGCACCGTCGCCAGCGCGGCAACCGCGGCGCCGGGCAGCAACCTCCACCAGGCCCAGCGACCGCGCACGAGCGGCAGCGCGACGGCGAGGCCGAGCAGGCCGCCGATCGCGGCGGGCACACGCGACGGTGCAGGCTGCCACGTCGACTGCACCTCCACGGTGACTNNGTACATCCAGTGCGTGCGGTGGTCGTGCCAGGCGTAGACGCCGTCGGTCGACACCGTGTGCCACGCCGGCGGGGCGTCGGCCGTGAACCCGGGCGGCAGCGGGGAGCCCAGCACCGACCGGCTCGTGTACCAACTGGCCGACGCCCGGTTCTCCTGCACCGTGCCGTCGGCGAGGTAGCGGATGAACGGCTCACTGCTGTAGCCGGCCACATCGACCGCGGTGCCCTTGTCGACGCGCAGCTCGATGAACGAGTCGCCGCCGATGATGCGTGCGTGCAGCGCCGGCGTGGCCGGGGTGATCGACACGACCCGCGACTGGTAGTCGCTGGGGGCTGCCGCGTCGGCGAACGCCGCCGCCGNNCGATCGCGGCTACGACAGCACGTGCGAAGGTGTGTGTCAGCGAGCGCGGCACGCTGCCACTCTGCCCGACACGCAGGGCATGTGTCACATCACCCGCACGTGTCGTGTGTCTCGGCCGGGCCGCGTGCCACCATGGCACGGTGAATCGCTTGCTCGCCCTGCTGCCCGCCGCCGTGCTCACGGTGAGCACGGTGCTGGTCGCATGCGCCAGTGACAGCGACAGCGCACAACCGTCGGGCGCCAGGCTGGCCAGCCAGTACGGGTGCGCGGCCTGTCACGGCTCGCACGGCGAAGGCGGCGTGGGCCCGAAGTGGGTGGGCCTCTACGGCAGCACGGTCACCCTCAGCGACGGTTCCACCGCCGTTGTCGACCGCGCGTACCTCGCCCGGGCCATCACCGATCCCGACGCGCAGATCCCCAAGGGCGTCACGGTGAAGATGCCGAAGAGCAACCTCAGCGACGCCGACGTGCAGGCGCTCGTCGACTACATCATCTCGTTGAAGTAGGCGCCGGGCTCACTTCGACATCGAGGGCGGCAGCAGCACGCTGCCGAGGACCTGGATGACGCCGTTCTTCGCCTGCACGTTCTGCACCACGATCGGGTTGCCGTTGATGTAGGTGACGCCGTCCTTCTTGGTGATGGTGAGGTCTTCACCCTCCACCGTCTTCAACGTGCCTTCCTTCAGCTGATCGGTGTTCAGCTTGCCGGCGACCACGTGGTAGGTGAGCACCTTGGTGAGCGCACCCTTCGGGTCGGCGAGCAGCGAGTTGAGCGTTGCGGCGGGCACGGCGGCGAACGCGTCGTCGACCGGGGCGAACACGGTGAACGGGCCGTCACCCTTGAGCGTGTCGATCAGGCCCGCCTTGGTGACCGCTGTGGCCAGGGTGGTGAAACCGGGCAGCGTCGTCGCGACCTGGATGATGTCGCCGATGGCGGGCACCAGCACGTCGCCCATCACGTACACGTAGCCGTTGGTGGCTTCGACCCCGGCGCCCACTGCGTCGCCGTCGACGTACACCTGGTCGCCGACCTTGGTGACCGTCAGCGTGTCGCCCATTGCAGTCTTCAGTTCGCCGGGCACCAGGTCTGCCGGCTTGATGGCACCCGCCACCACGTGGTGGAGGAGCACGTTCTTCAACGTGGCCGGGTCGTCCTGCACGGCGTGCAGCACGGCGACCGGCAGCTTGGCGAACGCATCGTCGGTGGGGGCGAACACGGTGAAGGGACCGCCGCGCAGCGTGTCGACCAGCCCGGCGTCGAGGGCCAGGCCCGCGAGCTCGGTGAACACGTGGTTCGTGAGGGCGGTGGCCACGAGGTCGCCCATCGGGAGGGGCGTTTCGGTGGAGGTGGTCGACTGGGCCGCTGCCGAAGCCGACGATGTCGTGGTGACGGCGTCGTTGCCGTCGCTGGAGCACGCCGCCATGCCGAAGCCGAGCAGCGTGACGAGCACGACGGCGAGGTGAAGGGGGCGACGGTTCTTGGGCATGCGGTTCACGGACACGTGGACGACGGTAGCGGTGCCACCCCTCCGCCTGTCAGGGGCGCGCGGCCCGTACGGCATGGGACCAAAGGCCCTACGCGAGGAGCCGCCTACGCTGTCGGGATGGCCGATCTGGAGCGTGAGTACTCGCCCAGCTCGCGCGTGGGCGGGTCGGCCGATCCGTTCGTCGCCGCCTGGGTGGCACGCAGCCGCGCCGCAACCGCCCAGCTCGCAGCGCAGGTCATCCTCCTGCCGGGCGGCAGCCTGGCGGTCGATGCCGGCCCGGGCGCACCGCTGCTGGTCTTCGTGCACGGCGGGTACTGGAGTGCGTTGAGCGCCGCCGACTCGATGTTCCTGGCGCCGTCGCTGCTGGCCGCGGGGTGGTCGTTCGCCGCGGTCGAGTACACGGTGGCTCCGCGAGGGACGGTGTCGCGAATGGTGGGTGAGTGCCGCGACGCCCTCGTTCACGTGGCGGCGGCGCTGCGCGATGCCGGGCCGGTGGTGCTCGCGGGGCACTCGGCCGGCGCCCACCTGGCCGCGATGGTGTCGCTGGTCGCCCCGTCACCGCTGCCGGTGCGTCGCACGGTGCTGGTGAGCGGGGTGTTCGACCTGCGGCCGCTGCGCCACACCAGCGTCAACGATCCCCTCGGTCTCGACGAGGAAGCGGCCGTGGCGCTCAGCCCGCAGCTGCTGGGCGTGGAGGGACGCCAGGAGGTGGTGGTGGCGTGGGGTGACAACGACACGGCCGCGTTCGCCGCGCAGAGCCGCGCCTACGCCGGCCACCTGCGCCTGGCCGGCCTCGTCGTGCAGGAGCGCGAATGTGCGGATCGCCACCACTTCGACATCGTCGACGACCTCACCCGTGCGACGTCGGTGCTGGGTGGTCTCACGCTGACGGTGTGACCTCGTAGTACTGCACGGGCGCGCCCGGCAGCGGTGCGAGGTCGAGGTCGATGCTGAACGTGTCGCCGCTGCCCCTCACCTCCACACGCCCGCGAGTGAGCGACTCGGCGTGCACCTCGACGAGCGTGAGCGGACCGTGGGCGTCGATCAGGTGCTGCGCGGCTGCTGCGCGACGGGCGAGCGACTCGTCGAGCGCCACGTTGTCGGCGAAGAGCGCGGTGGCGGCAGCGTCGTCCCACGCGTTGAGGAGCGCGACCAGACCGTGGGCGCCGGCTGCGAGCGCAGGCGACACCGGCACGGACACCGTGGGTACGAGACCGTGCTCGTGGGCGGCGACGAGCAGACGGGTGGTGAGCGCACTCATGCGGGCATAGGTGGTGTTGGCCAGCGCGACTGCGGCGACACCGCGGCCCGACACCCACAGCATGTTGCTGCCGTAGCCGGGCAGACCGCCGCTGTGGCCCACCACCTTCCCCAGCGTCGCGTCGTCGCGCACGTTGAGGCCGAAGCCGTAGCCGGCGGGGAACGTGCGCCCGGCGAGCGTGATCATGCCCATGTAGGTGTGCATGCGCTGCATCTCTCGACGCGACGCAGGCGACAGGCCGATCGCGTCGGGCTGGTGCGGGCGCGTGAACGCGGCATCGAACCACGCGGCCCACGTCGAGAGGTCGACCACCGTGCTCCACAGACCACCCATGGGCGAGATCTCGCCGTCACCGAGCGGCGCGGTGCCGTCGTCGACGATCGCGTCGTCCTGGAGCCTGGTGGGCCGCGCCCAGCGATCGTGTGCCGGCTGCACCCAGGTGGTGTCGTGCAGACCCAGGGGCTGGAGGAAGCGCTCGGTGATGTGCTCCTGCACCGGTCGCCCGGTGGCGTTGCGCACGGCGCGTCCGATCATGCCGAAGCCAAGGTTGCTGTACTCGAACGCGGTGTTGGTGACGTGGGCGAAGGTGGGTCCGGCGGCGTAGATGCGGTCGATCTCGTCGGCGGAGATGTCGAGGTGGCGATCGGCCCATGCGTCGTCGGTGGCCATGCCCGCCGTCATGCTGAGCAGGTGGCGGAGGGTGATCGGCCCCGAACCCTCCGGCGCACGCACGCCGGCGAGCTCGGGCGCATGGCGTGTCACCGGGTCGTCGAGCGACCACAGGCCCTCGTCGCGCAGTGCGAGCACCGCCGCCGACGTGAAGCTCTTGGTCATCGAGGCGATGCGGTACACGGTGCGTGCGTCGGGTGCGCGGCCGTCGTGCAGCTCGCCCTCGCCACCTGAGTGCACGAGCGTGCCGCCCACCGACACGCCCCAGGCGACCGACGCGTAGTGCTCGTCGCGCGCCGCGTCGAGCGCGAGCTGTCGGAACGCCGTCTCGGCGTCGTGCGGGCTCACAGTGCGCCCATGATGGCATCGAGGAGCTCGCCGTAGGAGTGCGTGGCGGGGAACTGCGGGAACTGCGCAGTGATGCTGTCGGGTGCGTGGAACCAGAAGCCCGCGTCGGCAGCGGCCAGCATCGCCGAGTCGTTGTAGGAGTCGCCCGCCGCCACCACGCGGTAGTTGAGGCCGCGGAACGCCTCCACGGCGTGCTGCTTCTGGTCGGGCATGCGCAGCGCATAGTCGACGATGCGGTCGTCGCGCACGACCAGTTGGTGGCAGAGGATGGTGGGCATGCCGAGCTGACGCATCAGCGGAGCGCCGAACTGCTCGAACGTGTCGCTGAGGATGACCACCTGTGTGCGCGCCCGCAGCACGTCGAGGAACTCCCTGGCGCCCTCCATCGGCCCGAGCCCCGCGATGACGTCGGCGATGAGGCTCATCGTCAACCCGTGCTGGTCGAGCAGGCCCAACCGGCCGCGCATCAACACGTCGTAGTCGGGCTCGTCGCGGGTGGTCCGGCGCAGCTCGGGGATGCCGGTGCGCTCGGCGACGGCGATCCAGATCTCGGGCACCAGCACCCCTTCCAGATCGAGGGTGACGATGGTCTGCTGCGGCACTGACGAGGGGTTCACGGTCGCCTATTCTTCCCGCTCATGCTCACTTCCACGATGATGGACGACTATCAGCTCACGCTCACGCCGATCCTGAAGTTCGGTCGCCAGGTGCACGCCGACAAGAAGATCATCACGTTCACTGGCGCGGCGGAGGGTGGGGGCTACATCGAGAGCACGTTCGCGCAGGTGGCCGATCGCGCCGATCAGCTCGC
>PMCN01000290.1 GCA_003154135.1 Acidimicrobiaceae bacterium | reverse complement strand
GGGCGGCGCTCGGCCATCGCGCGGGTGCCTTCAGCGAAGTCGCTCGAGGCGCGCAGGCGGGCCTGCTCGGCTGCTTCGTGCTCGGTGGCGGCGGCCACGCGGTCGGCGAGGTGGCCGCGCAACGTGGCCCGGATGGACTCGACGGCCAGGGGCGCCGAGCCGGCGATCTCGGCGGCGAACGAGGTGGCCTCGTCGAGCAGCTGATCGAGCGGCACCAGCCGATCGGCCAAGCCGATCGCGTGCGCCGCAGCCCCGTCGAGGCGGCGGCCGGTGTACAGCAGTTCGGCGGCCCGCTGTTCGCCGACGACCGCCGGCAGGGTGACCGACAGCCCGAAGCCGTGGTGGAAGCCGAGGCGGGCGAAGTTGGCGCTGAACCGGGCCTCGGGAGCGGCGACGCGGAAGTCGGCCGACAGCGCCAGGCCGAGGCCGCCACCGATGGCCGCGCCCTGCACCGCGGCCACCACCGGCTTGCGCGTGCGGAAGAGGCGCACCGCGGCCGCGTACAGGTCGGTGGTCGTGTAGGTGGTCGTGTGGGTGGTGGTGTAGGCGGCTCCGGCACCCGAGAAGTCGGCGCCGGCACAGAAGTTCTTGCCCTCCGCACACAGCACCACGGCGCGACAGCCGTCGTCGCGGTCGAGTGCCTCCAGCGCGTCGGCCACTGCGCTGATCATCTCCAGCGAGAAGTAGTTGTGCGGCGGACGGCAGAGCTGCACCGTGGCGACGTGGTGATCGCCGACGGTGACGCGCACGACCGGATCCCGGGGACGCGGCGTGTCGCTCACGAGGTGCCGACCCGTTCGGGGTGCAGCGTGCGGCCGAAGAGGTCGAGCAGCACCTCCCAGTGGCGGCGGTCTCCCTCGGGGTCGTACGCGGGTCGGTCGTCGAACGCAAAGCCGTGGTGCAGGCCCCAGTAGCGCTCCACCCTGCCGGCGACGCCGGCCTCGACCATCGAGGCCTCGAAGCGGTCGATCATGCCGAGTGGCACGTAGTCGTCGAACTCGGCCGCGCCGACGTACAGCTCGCCCGTCACCTCGCCGAGGCGGGTGTGCGGCGAGTCGGGCTTGTCGACGTGCAGCCGTACGCCGTAGAACGATGCGGCAGCGACCACCCGCTGGGCGTGCTCGGCCGCGTTGAACAGCGCGAACGGGCCACTCATGCAGTAGCCGACCAGACCCACGCTCGTCGCCGACGCTGCCGCATCACGGTCGGCCTCGGCGATGAGCGCGCCGACATCGCGTGCGACCATTGCGTTGCTCATGCCGTACATCAACTCGCTCATCCGTTCGAACGACTGGCGGTTGCCGAAGTCGAGCTGGAACTCGGGCGTGGCGCGGTAATACAGGTTGGGCAGCATCACGAAGTAGCCGTCGCTCGCCAACCGCCCCGCCATCGCGTGCAGCAACGGCCGCTTGCCGGGCGCGTCCATCAAGAACACCACGAGGGGATGGGGTCCTCGTTCGGCCGGGTGCACCACGTAGGTGCCCATCGAGCCTTCGCCGGTGTCGATGTGGAGGTCGCGCTGCACCAGGGCGTCGGTCATGGCGCCACCGTAGTCAGGGTTCGAGCGTGAGTCCGCGGCGGCGCACCTCGGCCAGCAGCTCCTTGTCGGTGACTGCGCGAACAGCACGCTCGTTGGGCGTGAGCCGCAGCACCGGAGCCGTTCGAGCGGGCGCCGTTCGAGCAGGCGTCGTTGGTGCGGGAGCCGTTCGGGCGGGAGCCGTTCGGGCGGGAGCCGTTCGGGCGGGCGCGGCTGGTGCGGGAGCCGTTCGCGCGACCGCGGGTCGCTGCTCGGCAGCCGGCTCACCGTGTGCGGCTTCCTCGAGCTGGTCGATGAACGCCTGCGCCTCGTCGCGCGTGAACTTTCCCCCGGCCTGGCGTTGCGTGAAGCCCATCGGCCCGCGGGCGTCGCGGAAGTCGTCGTGCCCGGCGGCCTGCAGCAGGTCGAGCAGCTCGCGCACCTGCTTGCCGGTGGCCGGTGACCCCGATGCTTGACCGAATGCCATGCCCGACCTTTCCACATCGNNGACACGCGAGAGGACAGGACCGCGGCAGCCGACTACCGTGCCGCGAGCGCCCCGGCGCACGTTCCACCTCGGAGGTGTCATGCACAGCACGGTTTCCATCTCGACGGGTGAACTGCTCGGTTCGGTCGACGGGGGTGTCCATGTCTTCAAGGGCATCCCGTACGCCGCGCCCGTCGGCGGCGCGAACCGCTTCCTCCGGCCGCAACCGCCCGAGCCGTGGGCCGGCGTGCGCGACGCCACCGCCGAGGGCCTCATCCAGCCGCAGGTGCCGATGCCGCCACCCTTCGGTGGTCCACTGCCACCGGCCGGCGACGACAGCCTCAACCTCAACGTGTGGACCCCCGACACGAGCGCGTCGGGCCTGCCGGTGCTCGTGTGGATCCACGGCGGCGCGTTCCAGGCCGGGAGCGGCATCGAGCCCGTGTACGACGGCAGCGCGTTCGCGCGCCACGGGGTCGTGTGCGTCACGCTCAACTACCGGCTCGGCGCTCAGGGTTTCCTGCACCTGGTCGACCACTTCCCGCAGTTCCCCGATTCGGGCAACCTCGGCATCCTCGACCAGGTGGCCGCGCTCCACTGGGTGCAGGCCAACATTGCGGCGTTCGGTGGCGATCCGCGCAGGGTCACCATCGCCGGCGAATCGGCGGGTGGCATGAGCGTGGCGACGCTGCTCGCGCTCCCCGAAGCGGCAGGTCTCTTCCGTCAGGCCATCCCGCAGAGCGGTGCCGGCCACAACGGAGTACCCGCGGCCACGGCGTCGCGCATCGCCGCCGACCTCCTCGCCCGCCTCGGTGTGGCGCCCGGCGACACCGACGCGCTCGCCGCCGTCACTGCCGAGCAGTTGCTCGAGGCGCAGATGGGGCTCACCAACGAGGTGATGACCTCCGGCAAGATCGACCTCTACGGCGATGTCGGCGCCACGGTGATGCCGTTCCAGCCCACGTTCGGCACCCCGGTGCTGCCCCAGCGACCCATCGACGCCATCCGGGCCGGCTCGGCTGCCGGCGTCGACGTGCTGACCGGTACGACGATGGAGGAGAGCCTCGTGTTCGTCGTGGCCATGCAGGCGATGTTCGGCGACGAGAAGATGCACCAGGCCGTGGCATCACTGTTCGGTGACGAGGCACACGGCAACGCGGTCATCGACGCGTATCGCGCTGCACGCCCCGACAAGCCGGGACACGAGGCGATCGCCGCAATGGAGACCGACCGCATGTTCCGCGTGCCGGCGGTGCGCCTGGCCGACGCCCAGGCAGCGCACACTCCCAACGTGTGGATGTACCGCTTCGACTGGCGCACCCCTGTGCTGGGCGGGATGCTCGGCGCGTGCCACGCGCTGGAGCTGCCGTTCGTGTTCGACACGCTGGCGAGCCCGCTGGCATCGATGTTCTGCGGCTCCGAGGCGCCGCAGCCGTTGGCCGACAGGATGCACGGCGCATGGGTGTCGTTCGCGACCACTGGGAATCCCGGCCACGAGGGTCTGCCCGCGTGGCCCCGGTACGAGCCGGCCACGCGCACGACGATGTTGTTCGACACCGTGTGCACCACCGCCGATCGACCCGCTGATGCCGAGCTGGCCCTCTGGGACGGTGTGCTGTAGTCCGCACCTCATTCGGGCTGCGAGCCGAGTGCGTCGGCGAGGCCGGTCATGCGTCGGGCCGGCGTGTCGACCGAGCGGCGCACTGACGCCTCGCTGCCCACGACCAGCAGGTGTCGCTCGGCGCGGGTGGCACCCGTGTAGACCAGCTCGCGGCCCACGAGGGGCGATCGCTCGGGCGGAAGCACCAGCACCACAGCCGGGTATTCGGAGCCCTGGCTCTTGTGCACCGTGATGGCGTAGGCGGTCTCGATGCCTTCGAGCTGCGCTGGATCGAAGCGCAGCGAACCGCCGGCGGCGGCGAACACGGCGACCAGCCCGTCGCCCTCGCGCACGACGACACCGGTGTCGCCGTTGGACAGGCCGAGCCGCGGATCGTTGCGCGTGACCAGCAGCGGGCGACCGGCGTACCAGTTGCCCAGCGAACCCTCGGCCGTCACCCTGCCGGTGAGCCAGCGCTCGCCGAGATCGTTCCACGCCGACACGCCGAAGCGCCCATGGCGGTGGGCACAGAGGATGCGAGCCTCGCCCACGACGCGCAGCGCAGCGGACGCGTCGCCAGCCTCCGCCGCGACGCGCAGGCGGGCGAGCACCGGCTGCACCACGTCGTGCACGGCGAGCACCGCGGTCGGCAGCGAGGGGTCGTCGGTGTCGACGAAGCGCAGTGTGGACCCCGCCGCGTCGCCCGCAGCACCGCGCCGCAGGCACTCGACCGCAGCGTCGGCATCGCCGTCGCGCACCGCGTCGGCCAGGAGGGCGATGGGTGAGTCGCCCCCGAAGCGGTGACCGCGCAACAGGCGCACCACGTGTCCGGCGAGCGGGGGCGAACCGGCGGCCGCCACGAGATCGCCGAGCACCGCGCCGAGCTCGACGCTCTCGAGCTGATCGGGGTCGCCGATGAGCACGAGTCGGGCGTCGGGGTGGACCGCCTCGAGCAGGCGGGACAGCAGCGGCAGCGACACCATCGAGGTCTCGTCGACGACCACCACGTCGTGGGGCAGCGGGTTGCCGCGGTGATGACGGAAGCGCTGGCGTTGCTCGGGCAGAGGCCCGAGCAGACGATGGATGGTGGTGGGCACCACCGCCGCCAGCTGTTCACGCACGGCCGGAGCAACGTGCTCCACCACGTCGGGCTGCGCCAGCGCGAGCGCGACCGACTCCTGCAGTCGAGCCGCAGCCTTGCCGGTGGGCGCGGCGAGCGCCACCCGCAGCGGTGCAACCCCGGGGCGTTGCTGCTGCAACAGCACGGCGAGCAGGCGGGCCACCGTGTAGGTCTTGCCGGTGCCGGGCCCGCCCACCACCAGCGCCAGCCGGTGGTGCAGGGCCACCTCGGCGGCGGATCGCTGCAGGTCGACCCCACCGTCGACGGAGGCCGGCAACAGGTGCTGCAACGCCGCGGTCGCGTGGGCAGCGACCTCGGGATCGGCAGCAGTGGCGCGCTCGCGCATCGACGCGGCGACGATGCACTCGTCGATCCAGTGCCGTTGCAGGTACACCCGCCGGCCGCGGAGCACCAGCGGGCAGGCATCGAGCACCGGAACGCGGTCGTGCCGGTCGACCACGCGCACCACACCGGAAGCGGCAGTCAGCGACTGCACCCACAGGAGCGGCTCGGGCCAGTCGAGGACCGGCGCCACCTCGCCGTCGGGCGCGCCGGTGATGTCGACACCAGCGGCGTCGGACCGCTCGGCGAGGTTTCGGGCCACGGCCTCGCCCACCACGTCGAGCGAGGCGCACACGTGGCCGTGGCGGGCCGACCACGCGGCCATTGCCGTGGCCAGCACGACGTGCGGATGGTGGTTGCCCGACGCGCGTGCCACCCAGGCCGCCAGGTGCACCTCGATGGCCGACAGTGCGCCGGCATCGACGTACGGCGCGAGCGAGGCGACCTCGTCGGGGATGTGCACCCGAGTACCCGTCATGCCACACCGCCGGTGGCGAGCAGTCGATCGAGTGCCTCGATGGCGGCCGGAGCAGGGCGCCACGAGAACACCCCGTAGGGCTGGCCGGCATGCGTGGGCGTGTGCTCGCCGACCATGCCGCGCAGGAACAGGTAGGCGACCCCGCCGAGATGCGTCGCCGGGTCGTAGGCGGGCATCCGCCAGCGCAGGTAGCGGTGCACTGCGACGCTGTAGAGCAGGGCCTGGAGCGGGTAGTCGTGGTGCGCCATCGCCTCCGGCAACAGGTCGGGGTGGTAGGCGTCGAGCGGTGCCGCGACGCCGCGCTGGTGCAGGCGGTTGGTCTTGTAGTCGACCACCACGAAGCGGGGCTCGCCAGGCGTGCCCACCCGCAGCACAGCGTCGATGGAGCCCTGCAGGAAGCCCGCCAGCTGCACGTCGAAGCGTCCCTCGGCGAGCGAGCGCGCGTAGGGCAGCTGTGGATCGTCGGCCGCCAGGGTGCCGACGAGCACTTCACCGATGCGGCGCGACGAGAAGCGCGTGCGGGTGCCGGCGAGCGGCAGGTCGAAGGTCATCTCGGCGAGGCGATCGCCGGCCGCGAGGTCGGCGAGCCGGCGACCGTGGAGCGCCGGGCCGAGCGGGGTGTGCAGTGCGGCGGTGAGCCCGGCGATGAGCACGTCGGCGTCGACCGGCAGGCGGTCGCTGCGCAGCTGCGCCCACACGGCATCGTGGAGGTCGACCGCGAGGGTGGGGCTGGTGGGATCGATGCGTTCGAGCACGGCGTGCACGAGCGTGCCGAACGACGTGCCCCCGGCGAGGTCGACCCACGGCATGCCGACGGCGGGGCCAGCCAGGTCGGACGGCTCGTCGGACGGCTCGTCGGCACCACCCATCACCGGAGGGGGTGGGACGACGAACTGGTCGAGGGTGCGGGTGATGGCGCTGAACGACCATCGCCGCCACGAGGGGTCGACGAGGGAACGCCCGCCGGTGGCCGCCACGGCCAGCTCGGGTGGGGCGCTCGCGGGCGCGGGCGGGTTCCACACCACCGCCGGGGTGTCGGTCGGGCACACCTCGACGGCGATGCGGCCCTCGCTGAGTCGCGCCAGCAGATCGAGACGGCGAGCCGCGTCGGCATCGTCGACCGGCTTGGCCGTGGGCACCCGCGGCTTCACCCCTCCGTTCTTGCCGGCGGTGAGCGTGGCCGGCGTGCGCAGCGGCTCGCCGTGTGCATCGCGGTCGAACAGCGCGATGTTGAGCGCCGATCGCGCACTGTCGGGAGTGGGCGCCCACCACACGACCGTGCGGTGTTGGGCACGGGTGAGACCCACGTAGAGCAGCCGCAGGTGGTCGCCACGCGACTCGACGTCGGCGTGCCACTTGCGCCCCACCTGGGTGGTGTGCACGTCGGGGCCGTTCCACCCCTGGCCGCTGGCGATGTCGATGTGTCGTTGCCCGGACTGGTCGTTGTAGACGAGCAGGCTCTTCGCGGGCGCGGCGGACCACGAGAACGGCAGCAGCACGATCGGATACTCGAGCCCCTTGCTGCCGTGCAGCGTGGTGATCTGCACGGCCTGGGCATCGGAGTCGATGCGGCGCATCTGCGGGCCCAGCTCGTCGGCGTCGGTCGCCGCGGCGGTGAGCCGGTCGAGGCAGCGCCGCGCCGCCGCCGCAGTCGTGCCGGATGACGTGCCCGACGACGTGCCGGATGACGTGCCGATGCCGCCGCCGAGCTCGGCCGCGAGCAGCTCGGCGATGTGGTCGATGTCGGTGAGGTCGCGCTCACCGGCACCATCGGCCAGCAGCGTGCCCACCACCTCGCTGTCGGCGCGCACGTGGTCGAACCAGGCGAGGAACGGGCGGGCGGCGAGCTGAGC
The DNA here is from genome assembly GCA_003154135.1 of Acidimicrobiaceae bacterium. Taxonomy (GTDB): domain Bacteria; phylum Actinomycetota; class Acidimicrobiia; order Acidimicrobiales; family Ilumatobacteraceae; genus UBA668. The sequence continues at coordinate 54,536 of PMCN01000290.1, read as the reverse complement.
GGCCCACTGCGCGCAGCGCTGCTGGACCTCGGCGAGCCGTGCCGCCGAACCCGTTGCCGCCGGGTCGATGTCGACGGGTCGCAGGTGAAGGAACACCCCGAGCGCGGCCGCGCGCACCGTGGGAGCGTGCGACGGGCGCTCGAGCGCCGACAGCAGGAGCGCCCACTCGGCAGCGGCCGGGGTGTCGAACACGCTGCCGGTGCGAGTGCGCACGGCGGGCACGCCGGCGCGGCCGAGCGCGGTCATCACCCGGTCGGCGGTGGCATGCGACGGCACGAGCACGGCGATGTGGCCGGGGTGCACAGCGACCGCCGTCTCGCGCATCGTGAGGGTGTGGTGCTCGAGCAGGTCGACCACGGTGCGCACGAGGTCGGCGATGATGGCCTGTTGCGCGAGCGGCGACGACAGGCCCTTGCTCGACTGGATGCCGGCGTCGTCGGGCACGCGACGAAGCACCAGCGGCGCGCCGGGCGTGAGCCCACGGGCGGGCGCCGACTCGGCGGGGCTGACGGGTGCGACCGCGATGCGCGGATCGCCGAGCTCCATGTGCGCGAGCAACGTGTTGGTGGCCGCCACGAGGTCGGCGTCGCTGCGGTGGTTGGTGCTCTGGTGCACCGTCGGCTGCCCTTCGGTGGCCGACAGGTAGGCGTGCACATCGGCGCCGCGGAAGCGGTAGATGGCCTGCTTGGGGTCGCCGACGGTGACCAGGTCGCCGGTGAACGCGGTGTGGAGGATGCGCCACTGCACGGGATCGGTGTCCTGGAACTCGTCGACGAGCACGAGGTGGTATCGGCTGGTCAGCGCGGCGACCACCGCCGGACCATCGAGCGGGTGCGTGACCGCGTTGCACAGGCCGGTGACCAGGTCGTCGTAGCTGAGCTCGTGGCGCGCCCGGCGCCGGCGGTCGACCTCGTCGACGGCGGTGTTGACGAGCTGCACCCAACGGGTGAGGCGTTCGACGGAGTCGCCCGACGCGACCCGCACGGCCGAAGGCTGCGGCACCGCCACTGCGCCAGGGTTGCCGAGCAGGCTCGACACTGCAGCCGTGAGATCCTTCAGCACCTTGGTGGGGGTGACGGGTGTGCTGGCCGGCCAGCTGAGCGCAGCCGCATCGTGCAGCAGCTCGGCGACGACGAGGTCGCGGCACACCTCGTCGACCAGCAGCGCGGTGTTGTCGGCGAGCTCGCTGTGCAGACCGGTGCCCGACCGCAGGCCCAGCTGCCGCAGCGCCTGCTGGCAGAAGCCGTGGATGGTGGTGATGGTGGCGTCGTCGAACGTGGCGACGGCGGTGTCGAGGCGCGTGAGGTACTCGGCGCGTTGCGCCTCGTCGGCGTCGAGCAGCACCCGCATCCAGCGGTACTCGGGCGGCACCGCACCACTGCGCAGCGCACGCGTGGCGTCGACGAGCGCGCGGCGGATGCGGTCGCGCAGCTCGGCGGCAGCCGCGCGCGTGAACGTGACCACCAGCAGCTCGGAGGCCGCCAGGTCGCGTTCGGCCACGTGGCGCACCACCAGCGCTGTGAGCGAGTAGGTCTTGCCGGTGCCGGCGCTGGCTTCGATGACGAGCCGCCCTGACGGAAGCGGGCCGGTGAGGTCGAGCTCGGTGCTCATGCTGCACCCTCGCCGTCACCGAACGAGGCGTCACCGAACGAGGCGACGTCGAAGGAATCGTCGTCGAACGAGTAGCCCTCGGGCGCGACGAACTCCTCCACGGTCTCCTCGTAGGTGCGCCACACCCAACGCGCCGTCGCCATGGCTCGGCTGTCGCGCTCGCCGCGGCCGATGTAGCCGGCCAGCTGCGGCGGATCGCCGGGGAGGATGGGGAGGTGCAGCAGACGCTCGATCGACAGGTCGGGCCAGAGCATGGTGAGGTGCTGGTCGAACCTGTCGGTGTCGAGCACCGAGAACGCCGAGGCGGTGGACTCGGTGGCCAGCTTGTACGACGTGCGGTCGAACAACGGCACTGCGTCGCGGCGCGCCCAGGCCACCAGCTGCACCCCGAGCGACAGCAGCGTGCACGCGTGCGCAGCGCGCTCGAGGCCACTGCCGCGCAGTCGCAGGCCGCTCGCCACGGGCATCGACTTGTCCCCACGGCTGATGAGCACCGCCGACCAGTCGAGGTCGGGCTCGGCCAGCTGGGCCGCCGCCACCTGCAACGCCAGAGCAAGGCGGAACGACGGGCGCGGCTTGGTGTAGCGCACGTCGCCGATGACCGGCCCGGAGGCACCGGTGGTGATGCCGCGCACGACGCCGTCGATGGTGATCTCACGGTGGATGCCGTCGACCGGGACGGTGAGCGTGTGCTGCACGCGGCGCTCGTCACCACCGGCGAGCGGCAGCGACCAGCGCTCTGCGAGCTGCTCGATCACCGTGACCTCCTGCACGGCCGCGGCCAGCGCTGGAGCGGCCAGCGCACGCGGCGGCAGGTTGCCGTCGAGCCGGGTGGCGGCCTCCCACTCGTCGACCGAGTGGCCGATCCGCCGCGCCCGGAGCAGGCTGCTGCCCAGCTGGCTGGCGGCAAGCGGGTCGACCGCCACGGTGAGCCCGTCGTCGACGGTCTCGGCCTCGCCGGGCAACCGCACGTCGAGGCGGCCGCGCAAGTACACCTTGGCCGGCTTGCCCACCACCTCGATGATGTCGGCGAGGTCGACGATGTCGAGCGGCTGCGGCGGCAAGGCCCACCGAGATCTCTCGACGGGCGCCGACGCCTGTCGCGCCTGCGCGCCACGACGCGCCACCGCTGCGGCCAGCATCGAGCGATCGAACGTGAACGGCGAGGGCGACCCCTCGAGCAGCGCGCCCGGCAGCAACGCGCGCTCGTTGAACCCGTGCCGGGGGTGGCGCACCACCACCGGCGCGCCGACACGCGGATCGATGCCCGTGAGGTGGCCCACCACGTCGAGCAGCTCGACCAGCGGCACGACGAAGGGCGTGTCCTTGTTGGTGGTGATGTCGGCGCCGTTGCAGGTGACGATGAGGCGGTCGCGTGCGGCGAGCACGATGTCGAGCAGCAGCTGGCGACCTTCGAAGCGGGGGTGTCGCTCACCCACGCACGGATGGACGCCGAGGATGTCGTCGCCGTCGAAGGTGCCCACGCGCAACGACCCTTCGTCGAGGCCGAGCAGGCAGATGACCTTGGCGGGCACACCGTGCTGGGGCAGCAGCGAGCTGATGGTGACCGAGCCGCTGCGCAACGGCAACCGACCCGGGCGGTCGTGCAGCGAGTCGGCGAGCATGGCGCGCACATCGGCGAGCCCGAGGGGCACCTCGCACGTGTGGTCGCCGCCCGGCGGGGTGCGCGCCGAGACCAGGATGGCGTCGAGGTCGCGATGCACGGCCTGGCGCCGCCACGCCTCGTCGGGCTCGACGGCGCAGAACCCGTCGACCACGTCGTGCAGCAGCTCGACCCACTGCCCCACCGGTCGCTGCTGCCGGACCACTTCGTGGAGGTGACCGAGTCGGGCGAGAAGGTCGGCCACGGTGCCCGCGAGGCGCAGGTCGTCGGCGCCGATGTCGTCGAACGGCGCCACGTCGCCCAGCACGACGCGCGGTGACGGCGCTGGCATGGCCGCGCCGGCGAGCAGGCTGTCGACCATCGACTGCCAGGTGCCGGTGGCCAGGTCGGCGGGCAGGCCCCACTCGGTGCGGTCGTGCGGCGACAGGCCCCAGCGGGTGCCGAGCGAGCTGCACCACTCGGCGAGGTGCTCGACGTCGTCGAGGGTCCAGCCGAAGCGCCGGCGCACAGGCTCGAAGGTGACCAGTGCGAGCACCTCCGAGAGCGTGACGCGACCGGCGACGAGCGCGAGCACGGTCTGCAGTGCGCCGACGATGGGGTCGTCGGTGGTGAGCGAACGATCGCCGATGCGCACCGGCACCGGCAGCGAGCCGCGGGCGAACACGGCCTCGGCGAGGGGGGCAAACCGTTCGAGGTCGGGGCACAGCACGAGCACGTCGTGCGGCGCCAACGCGGGGTCGGCCGTGAAGGCATGGCCGAGCGCATCGCGCAGTGCCTCCAGCTGGCGCACCTCACCGTGGCAGGCATGCACCTGCAACGAGCCGTCGGCGGGATGGAGGCCGGGCTGCAGCGTGGGAGCGAGGTCGAGGCGGATGCCCTGCTGCAGCGCGTGCAGCAGCGTGAGCGGCGCTGTCGTGGACGCGGGTTGCGGCTCGCCGGCGGGGCAGGGAAGCTCGATCAGCTCGGTCACACCACCGACCAGCGCACACGTCTCGAGCGAAGGGCGGCCCCAGGAGCCGACCAGCGGATGCTTGGTGTGCGTGGTGACGTCGAGCTGGGCCCGCACGTTGAGGCTGCCGTCGAGCCGGTGCGACGACTGCTGCCACGCCACCATCGAGGGGTGGCGCAGGAACACGTGCACGTCGCGCACCTCGCCCAGAGCGCGCAGCACGGTGAGCATGGTGGGCGCAATGGTGCCGAGGCCGAACAGCGACACCCGTGACGGCAGCTCGGGCTGCACCTCGCCGGCGCGCAGTGCGGCGAGCAGGCCGGGCAGCCGCTCGGGACCGCTGGGTTGCTGGAGCCCGCGACGCACGGCTCGCCACAGCTGCGCCTGCCAGACGTGAGCGGGGTCGAGCAGCGACGGCGAGCCGTCGGGGTTGAACGTGCCGTCGCTGTCGATGTCGGCTGCCCAGGCCTGCAGCAGGCGGGCGCGCTGGCTGGCGTAGCGGTCGAACAGGTCGGCGATGCGGCGGGCCAGCACCCACCGGTCGACATCGCCGCTCGGCCCCGGAACGGGCACGGCGCCGGCGGCGAGCTGGTCGAGCACCGCCCAGGTGAGGCGCGGCAGGCGCCACGGGTCGCCGTCGACATCACCGTGCCTGCCGCCGCCGTGCCCGTCGACGTGTCTGTCGCCGAGCGCACGCTCCATGAACCGGCCGGGGAAGACGAACTCGACGTTGGCCACCACACCATCGCCGGCACCGGGACCGCTGGCCCCGAGGCGGCGGCCGAGGCCCACCATGGCGGCATCGCTCATGCCGGCCGCAGGCACCACCACGAGGTCGGGCGTGAACGGGTCGGCAGGTGCCGGGGTGAGCACCTCGGCCAACGCATCGAGCAGCTGGTCGAGGTGGTCGGCGTGGTGGAGGTGGAGCATCGCAGGGAGAACGATACGTGAGGGGTGTGACGTGATGGGCCTGACCGACGGGTCAGGGGTGCACGTGCAGCGACGAACCCTTGCCGTCGGCGTTGGGCGTGACCTCGATGCCCACGTGCAGCCGCTGCTTCATGGCCTCGACGTGGGTGATCGCGCCCACGGTGCGGCCGGCCGCGTGCAACTGGGAGAGCGCACTGATGGCGTCGTCGAGCGCGTCGGGGTCGAGCGAACCGAAGCCTTCGTCGACGAAGAGGGCCTCGAACCGCTTGCCGCTGGCGGCCCCACCGTGGCTGACCACGTCGGCCAGCCCGAGCGCGAGCGACAGGGACGCCTGGAACTGCTCGCCGCCCGACAGCGATGCCGTGGAACGAGGGCGGCCGGTGTGGGCGTCGAACACCTCGAGCGTGAGGCCACCCTTCGCGCCCGATCGGCTGAGCGTGTAGCGGTGGTTGGTCATCAGTTCGAGGTGCACGTTGGCCGCGGCAGTCACCCGTTCCAGCTCGCCCGCGAGCACCCAACGCTCGAGCTTCACGCGCATGCCGGCTTCGCCGTTGCACGTTTTGAACACCACCCGTGCCGTGTCGCGCTCGTCGCGCAGCCCCGCGGATCCGGCCGCCACACCGAGGGCCAGGCTGAGCTCGTCGTGAGACGCCTCGAGCGCGTTGGATGCCGTAGTGAACGCATCGGCCGCGGCGATGGCGGCCATGGTGGCGGCGTGCGCCGCGGCCGCCAGCACGTCGACCTCGGGGCGCTCGGGCGGTACACCCTGCTCGTGCAACTGCGCGAGGCGCGTGGTGGCATCGGCGAGCGCTTGACGCCACGACTCGACACCCGAGGACATTTCGATCTCGCGCGACTCGTCGAGCAGCGCGGCACCGGCCACCACCACGTCGGGGTAGCCGCTGACTGCGAGCGCCTCGGCCAGGTGGTGCTGGGCACCCTGCACCGCGGTGGACGTGGCCGTGAGCGCCTCGAAACGCTCCGCCACGTTGCGCGTGACGGCGCTGAGGTCGGAGTGGACCGCGAGGTGCGTGGCGACCAGTTCGTGGTCGATGCCCGCCGCGACAGCCACCAGCTGGTCGGCGTCGGCTCGCTCGCCGACGGCCCGCCCCTCGAGGGTCGCCACGTCGAGGCCATGCTGCTGTTCGCGCCGGGCCGAGGCGTCGCGAAGGGTGCGCTGTCGCTGCAACGCGGCGCGCGTGCGGGCGAGCTGGCCGACAGCGAGGTCGGCCTCGGCGAGCGACACCCCCGCGTCGGCGACGGCAAGGTCGAACTCGGCGACGGGCCGGTCGGCATCGGGGCCGAGTGCCTCGCGCAGTGAGTCGACGGTGGCGAGCCGCGCTGCCACGGTGGCAGCCGACGACGACCACTCGGCCCGGGCGCGGTCGACCGCGTCGTGGTCGACCGGGGTGAGCTCGGCATGCCGGGCGGGCAGGGGGTGGTCGTGCGAACCGCACACCGGGCACGGCTCGCCCGGCTGCAGCTGCTCGGCGAGACGGGGCGCCTGGGTGGCCACGAAGCGCGCCATGACCTGCTCGTAGGCCGACTTGGACCTGGCCTCGGCCGCAACGGCCCGCTGCAGCTGCTGCTGCGTCGCCTTCAGCTGCGTGCGCGCACCCTGCCGCTCGCACGCGCGCAGGTGGAGGGCGCGACGATCGGTCGACTCGAGTGCGACCGGCTCGAGCACCATCACCACCGACTCGAGCTCGGCGATGTCGGACTGCAGTCCGGCGCCCTCGGCAACGACCGTGGCGAGCAGCTCACGCGCCTGGGCGAGCTGCGCATCGGTGGCATCGGCCTTCCGGGTGGCCTGCTCGGCCGCCACGAGTTGAGAACCCTGCTCGGCGAGCTCGTGGCCCATCTGGGCCACCGCGGCAGCGATGCCGACCGGGTCGAAGCGAGGCATCGGCCGGTCGACCGCAGCGAACGCCGAAATGAGCTGAGCCCGCAGCACGTCGAGCGCCGACGCGGCGATGGCGGAGGCGCGCATGGCCGACTCGGCCTCGTCGTGCGCGGCGACGACGGGTCGAGCGCGTCGAGATGCGTCGACGGCGAGAGCGTGTGCCTCTGCCTCGTCGCGGCTCGCCTCGAGATCGAACAGGCGCGCCGTGGTGCGGCCCGCTTCGTCGAAGCGGTCGGCGGCTTGCTGCGCCGCAGCACTGGCCGCGGTGGCGGTGGTGGCGGTGCGCTGCAAGCGGTCGCGCGTGGAGCGGCGCCGCCTGCGCTCGGGCTCGAGCGAGTCGATCGACGCGCCCAGCTCGTCGTCGCCCAGTGCATCGATGTCGACGTCGCCCGGATCGTCGACCCAGATGGCCCGCGCCGTGCGCAGGGCCTCGACCGCGTTGCTGCGGTGGTGCTCGACCTTGTTGTCGACCCGACGCACCTCGTCGTCGAGTTGGGCCACGCGCCGCTTCAGCCACTGCGTGGCCTGCTCGAACAGCTCGCCGCCGAACAGCTGGCGGAGCAGTCGCTCGCGGTCTTCATCGCTGGCGATGAGGAAGTCGGTGAACTCTCCCTGGGGCAGCAGCACCACGCGCTGGAACTGCTTCGCGTCGAGGCCCACCAGGCGCTCGCACTCCTTGGTGGTGGCGGTGGTCTGCGTGCTGATCGACTCGGTGCCCGAACCCACCATGCGCGCCAGGAACGCCTCGGCGGCACGTTCGGTGGTACCCGTGCCGCGCAGCTTCGGCCGGTCCTGCTTGGGCGCTCGGTGCACCAGGTAGCGCTCGCCGTCGACCTCGAACTCGAGCCGCACGTAGGTGTCGACGGAGGCCGGGGCGTGGTGCGAGCGCGGATCGCCGTAGCTGCTGCGCCGACCGGGCAACGCGCCGAACAGCGCGTAGACCATGGCGTCGAACACGGTGGTCTTGCCGGAACCCGTGGGTCCGCTGACGATGAAGATGCCACGCTGCGCGAGGGCCGCGAAGTCGACGACCTCCTTGCCGGGGTACGACCCGAAGGCTTGGAACTCGAGCCGGAGCGGGCGCATCAGGCCACCCTGCTGTCGGCGGCGAAGATGGCCTCGTGCAGCACGGCCTCTTCGTCGGGCGTGGGTGGCGTACCCACCGAGGCCAGCCAGAACGCGTCGGCAGCGTCGGTGGCCGACATGGTGCGTTGGTCGATGGTGGTGCGGGTGGCGCCTTGCACCTTGGGCGGGTCGAGCACGATCTCGACCACGTGCGGGTACACGACGGCCAGTCGCTGCTTGGCGTCGAGCACCACACCGGGATCGGTGACCACGGCGCGCACGAACGAGGCCGCGAGCGCTGCGTCGGGCTCGGCGCGCAACAGCTGGTCGATGGTTCCGGTCACGATGCGCACCGCACGGCCGACCGGGATGGGCAACGTGTGGACCACGCACGTACCGTCGGCCGCCATGTCGATGACGACGATCGACTTCACATGGGTCTCGGAGAACGAGTAGGCGAGAGGCGTGCCTGCATAGCGAACCGTGCGGCGAGCCGACACCTCCTGCGGGCGGTGGAGGTGGCCGAGCGCCGAGTAGGAGAAGCGCTTGAAGAGGGCCGCCTCGACTGCACCGGTGCCGCCGACGGTGAGCTGCCGCTCGGACTCGCTGGTGATGCAGCCGGTGACGAACGCGTGCGCCACGGCGAGGGATCGGGGGGCCGACAGCCGGGGCACCGCCGCGGCGATCGCGGCGGCGAGCACCGAACGGTGCGTGCGCCGCACCCGGCGGGCGAACGCCTCGGTGACCGAATCGTCGGCCGTGGTGTCGAACAGGTCGTCGGGTTCGGGCTCGATGCCGCCCTCGTCGAGCTCGTCGGGCGCGGCCTGCGGATCGAGGAACGGCAGCAGCACCAGGTCGAGCGGGCCGTCGACGAACGGCAGGCGCAGCACCTCACCGAACCGGCTGTAGCCGCCGCGCACGTACACGCCACTGAGGTCGAGCAGGTCGTCGTACGCGGCCACGCGGTCGGGGCTGTCGTGGTTGCCGGTGATGACGGCCACCTTCGCGCCGGTTTCGAGCAGGCGCATCAGCGCCTCGCGGAACATCACCACGGCGTCGATGGGCGCCACCGAGCGGTCGAACACATCGCCGGCCACCACCACCAGGTCGATGCGCTGCTCGATGGTCTGCGCGACCAGCCAGTCGATGAACGCCTGTTGTTCGGCAGCGAGCGACACCGGGCCGAAGCTGCGCCCGAGGTGCCAGTCGCTGGTGTGGAGGATGCGCATCGAGGACTCCTGGGGACGACCACCAGTCTGCCGCCCCGGGGTGCGCGGCTCGCTGATGCCTACGCACCCAGTTCTACAGCAGGGGTCTCACAGAGTTCCCGGGACCCGTGAGGACGAGTCAGGCGGCCGCAGTCGAGCAGCCATCGTGGGGCAGCACACGCCCCCGGAACGGCCGTGACCAAGTGCCCTGGCCGATGCCCACCCGCCTCCGTACCGTTGACCCGAACGGAGGAGGCGCCATGGATTTCGACGTGTCGGAGAAGATGACGGTGATGCTCGCGATGATCGGCGAGTTCATGGACCGCGAAGTGATCCCCCTCGAGGGCGAGATGCTGCACGGTGACCCGGCGGTGCTGGAGGTCCGCGTGCGGGCTGCTCAGAAGAAGGTGCAGCAGATGGGGCTGTGGGCGCCGAACCATCCGGTCGAGTTCGGCGGACTCGGGTTGTCGATGGTCGACCACGGACTGTTCGCCGAGGCTGTCGGGCGCAGCCCGCTGGGCATGACTGTGTTCGGCACCCAGGCACCCGACGCGGGCAACGTCGAGATCCTGCACAAGTACGCGACCGACGAGCAGCGTGAGCGGTTCCTGCGCCCGCTGGTGGCCGGCGAGATCCGCAGCTGCTTCTCGATGACCGAACCCGAGACCTCCGGGTCGAACCCGGTGCTGCTCGCCACCACCGCCGTCACCGATGGCGACGACTACGTGATCAACGGCCAGAAGTGGTTCACGTCGTCGGCCGACGGCGCGGCGTTCGCGATCGTNNCGGGCGAGCATGATCATCGTCCCCACCGACACACCCGGGTTCAACCTCGTGCGCAACGTGAGCGTGATGGGCCACTCGGGTTCAGGGCACGCCAGCCACGCCGAGGTGATCTACCATTCGTGCCGAGTGCCTCGCACCAACCTGCTCGGGCCCGAGGGCAGCGGCTTCCTCATCGCCCAGGATCGCCTGGGGCCGGGCCGCATCCACCACTGCATGCGGTGGCTGGGCATCGCCGGTCGCGCCTTCGACATGATGTGCACGCGCGCCAACGAGCGGGTGGTCGACATCGATGGCGGCACCCTGGCCGACAAGCAGGTCATCCAGCACTGGGCGGCAGAGATGGAGGCCGAGATCCGCGGTGCTCGCCTGCAGACGCTGCATGCTGCATGGATGATCGACCAGCACGGAGCGAGCGCGGCCCGCGACGAGATCTCGGCCATCAAGTTCGAGGTGGCGAACACGATGCTGAAGAGCGTCGACCGTGCCATCCAGGTGCATGGCGCACTGGGTGTCACCGACGACACGATCCTCGCCTACTGGTACCGCCACGAGCGCGCCGCCCGCATCTACGATGGCGCCGACGAGGTGCACAAGACGAGCCTCGGGCGACGAATCCTTCGGCGGTACGCGAGGGCCGCCGAGGCCCGCTGACCCGGTCAGCCGGGCAGCAGCGCGTCGGGGTGGTCGAGCAGGAATGCCGCCACCTCGACGGGTGCTGCTTGCGAGTACCCGACCGCCAGCCGCACGGTGCCGGCGCTGGTGCCGTACAGCACCTCCCAGCCGTGATAGCCGAGGTACGCACGCGGGTCGGCGATCATGTTCTGCGCATACGCGGTGACGGCACCCACGTAGCCCGAATTGGGGTTGTAGCCGAACAACGCGTGCTGCATGTCGACGAGCGCGCCGAGCTGCACGAGGTAGCGAGCGGTGCCCATGATGGCGTCGCGGGCCACGGTGGGGTCGCCGGTGCAGCACGCAGCCCACGTGGACGGCAGGAACTGCATCGGGCCCACCGCACCCGACGCCGACGCACCGACGACGCGTCCCATCCGAGTCTCCTGGAAGTGGATCGCCGCCAGGTACTGCCACGGCACGCCCGTGGCGGCCTGTGCCGCGTCGTAGTACGAGCGCAGCTCTTCGACCGGCAGTGGCTCCACGATGGTCCACGCCGGCAACGTCGTGGGCGGAGCCGTCGGCGGCCGGTTCGCCGCGTGATCGGCAAGTGCCTTGCGTGCCGCGAGGTGGAAGCCCAGGGGGCCACGTGCGACGGGGTCGACGGCGCCCAGCAGGGCCGCCTCCCATTCGGGGTGCTGGGCGACGGCGCGGTAGGCGAGCTGCTGTCGGCGCCCCAGTGCGGCGAGCTGTGCCGGCGTGACGCCCGGAACGCGGATGCCGGCTTCCACGGCCGACAGCTCGCGGGCGAGCGCCGAAGCATCGGCGAACACGCCAGCGGGCACCGAGTCGACCGAGGTGGGTGAGGTGCCGGGCACGGTGCTCGCGGCAGACACGACAACCGTCGACGCCGGCGCCGTGGCAGGCCCGGTGTGGGCAGCCGGCGAACCCGACGACGCGCACGCCGCCAAGGTCAACGCGAGCAGCGCCGAGACGGAGCGGACTGCGGTCATGCCGGGCAGGGTACGCCGGTCAGCGCTCCAGCAGGTACTGACTCAGACCCGCGAGACCGACCAGGTCCTGCACGTCGTCGAGCAACGGCACCTCGATCAGCGGCAGCTCGTGGGCGAGGGCTCGCAGCGCCAGCATCTCCTTCGCCTCGTCGGCAGCGAGCGCGCTCAGCTCACGATGCAGCTCTACCTGATCGGCCAGGGGTCCGGCCGCGAGATCGGGCAGCTCGACGCCGAGCGGTAGTGGTGTCGGATTCACCAGGTTGATCACCATCGCCTGCAGCGGGTAACCACCATCGCGCAACGCTCCGGCGAGGTGTGCCGCTTCGTCGATCGCCTCCGCGCGCGGGCTCGACACGAGCACGAAGGCCGTGCGCTCGTCGCGCAGGATGGCCGCTGTCTCGCTGGCGCGCTGACGAAGGCCGGCTTCCATGCCCGACAACGCCCGGAAGAACTCGATGGCGTCCTCCACCACCTTCGGTCCGGCGAGCCGGCGGATGGCCCACAAGAACGCGGCGGACCCGGCGTTGGTGACGCGGGCGAGTGACCGGCCGGGCACGGTGAGCACGCGGTAGACGGGGTGGCTGAAGAACGTGACGAGCCGGTCGGGCGCGCCGAGGAGGTCGATCGCGTGCCGCGACGGCGGCGTGTCGATGACGATCAGGTCGTAGTCGCCACCGGTCGACAGCTGGTGCAGCCGCTCGATCGCCATGTACTCCTGCGCGCCGGCGAGCGAGCCGGCGATGCTGCGGTAGATCGGGTTGCTCAGGATCGACTGCGCACGCTGCTGGTCGGGCGCACGGTCGGTGATCATGCGATCGAAGGTCGACTCCGCATCGAGCATCTGCGCCCACAACGACCCATCGGGGTTGCCGGTGGCGCCGATCACCTCGCACGGGTCGTCGGCCCCGGCCGAGTCGACGATGCCCAGCGTGTCGGCGAGACGCCGCGCAGGATCGACGGTGACCACGATGACACGTCGACCCGTCTCGGCGGCCGCCAGCGCGAGCGCGGCCGCGGTGGTGGTCTTGCCCACACCGCCGGGCCCACACGTGACCAGGAGCGAGGCGTCGCGCAGCACCGATTCGAGCGAGGTCATCGGGAGACTCGCCCCACCACGGGCTCGGCGGCGAGCGCCGCGGCCAGCACGTCGAGGTGCTGCGGCAGCAGACGCGCCACCGGCAACCTCGGGAGCAACAAGCGCGGCAACGGCAGCGCGTCGTCGAGCCGGGCGAACTGCTCGCGCTGCCCGTCGACGCGCACAAGGCTGAAGCGAACCACCTCGTCGAGCGCCCGACGGGTGGCCGCGGGCAGCGTGATCTGCTGCCGTCTGGCCGCAGTGGCGGCGGTCATCGACAGCCCCGGCCGATCCGGCCAGCAGGCGTTCACCACCAACGGTGCCAGCGCCATGCCCAGGTCGTCTTCCAGGTCGGCGGCGAGCTCGATGACCTCGTTCACCGGAGTCTCCTCCGGCAGGGTGACCATCACGCACTGGCAGCGGGTGTGATCGGCGAGCAGCGCTGACACCTCGTCGGCCTGATCGCGCACAGGACCGCTCGCCGCGGCCGCCTGCAGCGCCGACGCCGACCGCAGGAAGGGCGCGGCATGCCCGGCCGGTGGTACGTCGACGATGATGAGATCGGCGGCGCGCTCCCTGTCGAGCTCCTTGATCTTGCCGAGCACGAGGAGGTGCTTCATGCCGGGTGTCGACCCCGCAATCAGGTCGAACGAGGCGGCCCTCGCCGCGCGGCGCAGCAGACTGCCGAAACCCTTCAGCTCGAGGTAGTCGCCGAACGCCTGCTCCGGCGAGATGGTGCGGCCCCGGATGCGGCCCGCACGCCCGCCGCGGGGAGTCATCGTGCGCAGCGTCTGCTCCGTGGGCCCGAGCGATGCTCCCCCGAGCAGCGGACCGAGGCCCGGCTTGCCATCGACGGCCACGAGCAGCACGTCGGCACCCGCGTTCGCGGCGAGCAGGGCCAACGAGGCAGCCACGGTGCTGGTGCCCACGCCGCCCTTGCCGACCACGACGAGCACCCGGGTACGGCTCAGCCAGTCCGGGGCAGATCGGGGCAGAGCCATCGGCGTTCAGGGTATCCGGACCAGGTCGCGACGAGGTTTGAACCGTCACGCGGGCGGGTATTCGACGAGCACGACACCGCGACCCGCTCCAATTCTCGACCGACGAGCTACCGATGGGCTACGGATGGGTTACCGATGACTCTGGAACAGCCAGGACGGCACGACGCGGGCACCGCCGCCGATCGCCTCGAGATCGCCGGCATGCCCAACCCGCCGCCCCACACCGACAGCCTGCCCGGTGGACGCGCGCGGTCGTGGGCCGAGGTGCCGTGGTACACCATCCTCGGCGCGGTCGGCGTCGTGCTCGGCACCTACCTCACGATCGTGGTCGTGCTCGCCACCGCGCGCGTCCTTGCCTGGGTGGCGATCGCGGGCTTCATCGCACTCGTCCTCGGACCGCCCGTACGCGTGCTCGAGCGACACGTGGGTGACCGTCGAGGCCTGGCCGCAGGGATCGTCGTGTTCTCGACGCTCGCGATCGTCGTCGGCATGGCCCTGCTGTTCGTGCTGCCGGTGCGGACGCAGCTGATCAGCATCATCAGCGACCTCCCCGGCACCGTCACGCGCGCGGCACAGGGCAAGGGACCCGTGGGCGACATCGTGAAGAAGTTGCACCTCGAGAAGTACGTGAAGGACAACCAGGTCGAGCTCAGCCGGGCGGCCGACCGTCTCAGTCGGTCGTCGTTCGAGATCGCGAAGACCGGCTTCGCGGTGGCCGCGGCGTTCATCACCACCACGTTGCTCACGTTCCTGTTCCTCGCGCAATCGAACGCCATGGCGACGACCGCCAAGGGGCTGCTCCCGAACCGGCGGCGCGCTCAGGCCGTCCAGATCGCGAACGATGCCGCGGCGGCGGTCAGCGCCTACATGATCGCCAACCTCCTCATCAGCCTCATCGCCGGTGCGGCTGCTTTCGTCTGCCTGTTGGCACTCGGGGTGCCGGCGCCTGTGGTGCTCGCACTGCTGATCGCAGTCACCGACCTCATCCCACTCGTCGGCGCCACGATCGGTGCCGCCGTCTGCGTGTTGGCGGCATACCTGCACTCGCCCACAGCAGGGCTGATCGCACTGATCTTCTTCGTCGTCTACCAGCAGGTCGAGAACGGGGTCATCTACCCATGGCTGATGGCGCGCAAGGTGAAGGTGAATCCACTGCTCGTCCTGCTCAGCGTGCTGCTCGCGGTCGAGGTCTTCGGCATCCTCGGCGCACTGCTGGCCGTGCCCGTCAGCGGCGCATTGCAGGTGATCGTGATCGCCGTGCGCCGCCAGCGGCCGCTCGAGCAGCTGGTGCTGCCGGAGAGCTACCTGGAACCCAACGAGTGATGTGTAACCTCCCGAGCCTCGCGGTCAGCGCGAAGTGGGCGGGCAGCTCGCGCCAGCGAGGAGCACCCAACTGCCAGCGGGCCACCCGTGATCGTCAGCGCGTGGCCGGGAACGCGACGTGGCCGATGGTGGCGTGGCCGAGTGCTCACCCGAGGGCCGCTCGGCGGAGCACCTCCGCGCTGGCGCGGACGTTGCGGTCGCGATCCATGAGACCGAAGCTCATGTCGTAGCCGTGGAGCCACTCGTAGTTGTCGACGGCCGTCCAGTGGAAGAAGCCACGCACGTCGACACCGCGCTCGATGGCACCGTGGGTGATCGCGAGGCCGTCGCGCAGGTAGTCGGCGCGGCGTGCATCGTCGGGAGTGCCCACCCCGTACTCGGCCACGAGCAGCGGCACCCCCGGCACCTCGGTGTGCAGGCGGTCGAGCACCAGACCCAGCCCCTGCGGCCAGATGGTGTACCGCAGCGGCGATCGCTCACCCACCTCGGGATAGAGGGCGAGGCGGCCTCGCCGTGCACCGAACGCGCAGTAGTACGAGAAGCCGATGAGATCGAAGGCTCCTGCGAGGCCGGGTCGTTCGATCGGGTCGCGTCCGGGCACGCGCAGCACTCCCTCGCGGAACAGGCCCAGCCCGGCCGACCAGTTCGACGCGTCGTACCACTCGGCGAACTGTCGCGTCTCGGGCTCGTCGTCGAGCGACACCATCGGCGACAGGCCGAAGATTGACGACACCGGCGCGCCCGTCTGGCGCAGGCGAACGGCGGCCTCGGCGGTCGCCAGTTGGATCTGCACCGACACCGTGGCCCATTCGTCGCGATCGTCGTGCCCTGGGGCGAAGCCGTGGCCGAGGTAGCCCACGCTCGGGTAGAGATTGGTCTCGTTGACCGGTTGCCACCCGGCCACGAGGTCGCCGAAGGTGTCGGCGATGAACGCGACGTGCCGGCTCCAGTAGGTGCGGCGCAGTTCGTCGACGAGGAAGCCGCCCTTCGCCGCGAACCAGCGCGGCAGGGTGAAGTGGTGCAGGCACACCCAGGGCGACACGCCGGCGTCGCGGGCCGCAGCGAGCACCGCCCGGTAGTGCGCGATGGCAACTGGGTCGTGCACCCCTTCCTCGGGCTCGACGCGCGCCCATTCGATCGACAGCCGGTGGTGGGTGAGGCCGAGCCCGGCGAGCAGCGCGAAGTCGTCGGCGTAGCGCGTGCCGAAGCCGTTGCCATCGCCCGACGGCGGCGCGTGACCATCGCGCTCCCAGTCGATCCAGTCGGAGGCAGGCGCGGCGCCCTCGCACTGGGTGGACGATGCACCGGTGCCCCACATGAAGCCCTCGGGCCAGGTTGTGTTCATCGTGCTCCCCCTTGCGCCGAGTCTGGCGCACGCGTCGTGCGCCCGCAACGTGTCCCTGACCCGGATCGATGTCGGTCGTAAGCTGCGCGAATGAACCAGACGATGCCGACGAGCCGTGGTCGTCGGATCGCCCTGGCGGCCGCAGCGGGATACTGCTGGCTGCGCATCACGCTCGTGCTGTCGTCGCACGCGTTCGAGACGCCCGACACCGAGAGCTACCGGAGTGGCCAGGCAACGCGTCCGCCGGTCAGCGCGGCGCTGCTGTCGTGGCTCGGCGACACGCCGTACGTGGTGCTGTCGGTCATCGTCTCGACGGCTGGTTTCGTGGCCATGGCCTACACGTTGTGGAACCCGCAACGCCGGCGCTGGTCGTACGGCGTCATCGGCGCACTCGCCCTGTTCTCGCTCATTCCCACGGTCAGCGTGTACGAGCACTGGTTGGTGCCCGACAGCCTGCTGGTGGGCCTCGCCCTGCTCGGGCTCTCGTTGGCCGCGCGGCGCTCCCCGTCGCGCTGGCACTCGGGAACGCTCGTTGCGCTGTGCCTCGTCATCACCGCCACCAAGGAGGTGGGGGTCGCCGTCGTCGTGCTGCTCGCGCTGGTGCTCGTGGTGCGCCGTCACGCCCGGGTGGCGGCCGGTGCGTTCCTGGCGTCGGCGCTGTTGTTCGTGATCGTCGTGCTGCCGTGCTCGAGCCGCGAGGGAACCGTCATCTGGCGCGAACCCGCCACCACCCAGCTCACGATGGAACGGTTTCGCGTCGTCGTCGCCTCGTTGTTCTGGTACCAGATCTCACCCGACCTGGCGCAGGTGAAGGTGGAAGCCGCGGCCTGCGGCATGGACATGCAGCAGATGACGCTCGAGACGGTCCGCCTCACCAGCTCGGTGGTCAACTTCGAGCACTGCCCCCGGTTGTGGGCCGCGGTCGACAGGGTGTCGCAGTTCGACATCCTCCTCATGCACGTACGGCACCCCCGATACGTCCCGCCTGCCATCGAGCGCGGGTTCGCGCCCGACATGTGGGCGATGTCGGTGTGGAGCGGGTACCCGTTCCAGCAGCGATGGTTGCTCGACATCGATCGAGCGCTCGCCGCCGGCTTCGCGCTGGCGCCGATTGGGGCGTTGGTCGTGTGCGCACTCCGTCGGCGAGGCCGGCGACTGGCACTGATCGCCCTGCTCGGATCCGTGATCGCGCTCGCCGCTGCATTGGTCGACCCCACCGGCCAGGACCGCCACGCCATCGTGTTCCGGGTGGTGGCCGCTGCCATCGCCCTGCTCGCCCTCACCGACGCCACGGCTTCTGGGCAGGATTCCCGCCACATCGACTTCCGGGAAGACCCACCGACGGATCTGGTCGCTGAGCCTGCCCAGAACATGCCCGCAGAGGCGCCCTCGACCGGGCGCGGCGCGCTCACCCCGTGATGCGCGTCGCATCGACCCGCCTGCCCGCCACCCACACCTCGCGGATGTCGGCCGGACGGGCGAGGTGGACGATCTTCTCGAACACCCGGGCGTGGTCGTCGATGCCCGGCCATGCGCGCAGCGGAGAGGCCGACGCCGTCTCGACGACGACTGCGTCGAACTGACATCCCACCTGCAGCCGACCGACGGGCGCGGCCAACACGTCGGCCCCGCCGGCCGTGCCGAGGTGGAACGCGGTGACCGCGTCGATGCGCGAGTCGACCACGCCGCGCAGGTGGGGGTCGAGCCGTCGATCCACTCCGTCGTGCAGCACCCGCGACACCGTCACGGCGTGCGCACACTGCGAGAGCAGCCCGGGTTCTGCGCCACCGGCGATGTCGGAGCCGAGACCCAGCTTCACGCCGGCCGCCATCACCGTGCGCACCGGGAAGACCGCGTTGGCGAAGTAGGCATTCGAGACGGGGCAGTGCGCGATGCCGGCGCCCGCGCCGCGGATGACGCCGAGATCGTCGTCGCCCAGGTGGTTGCCGTGGGCGAGCACCGTTCCTGCCCGCAGCAGGCCAAGCGCGCGAAGGGCCCGGGTGTCGCTGATGCCATAGCGGTCGATGACCGCGCCGTGCTCCCAGTCGCTCTCCGAGCAGTGCGTCTGCACCAGCGTCTCGGTCTCCTCGGCGAGAGCGGCGAGACCGCGCAACAGGTGGTCGGTGCATGCCGGCACGAAGCGCGGCGTCACGATCGGCTGCACCAACGGGCTACCCATGGCACGGATGGCCGAGATCGACCGTCGAGAGGCGGCGATGCCCTCCGCCGCAGACTTGTCGCGGTACCAGGTGGGAGTGCCCACGGGGTGGTCCATGGCCACGCGACCGACGTAGGCGCGCTGACCGCTGGCCGCGCACTGCTCGGCGAGTGCCAGCGTGGCCGCCTCGTGCACCGACGCGAAGTAGACCGCAGTGGTGGTGCCGTGCGCGAGCAGCGTGGGCACCATGTGCGACCACACTTCGCGTGCGAACCGCTCGTCGGCATAGGTCGACTCGAGCGGGAACGTGTACTCGAACAGCCACCGCTCGAGCGGCAGGTCGAGCCCGGTACCCAGCTGTGGCCACTGCGGCGCATGGATGTGCAGGTCGACGAGCCCGGGAATGAGTCGCTGCGTGGACGTGAGGCGGTGCACGTCGGCTGCGCCGGCCATGGTCTGCTCGGCGGCGGGCGAACCCACCGCATGCACCCCCTCGATCGTGCCTTCGGCGGTGACGGCGAACACCACGTCGTCGAGCACCTCCAGGCGGTCGGGCGTGGGCGTGTGGTAGGCGGTCCCGACGACGGCGAGGGCGATGCGGTCGGCGGTCATCGATCGATGGTAGGCGACGCGGCCGCCGCAAGGGCCATGACGCCACGTCGAGCCGTCGAGCCGTCGCCCGATCCGCTCGTGACATCCCCCTGTGAAGGACGTTCGGCCATGGCGCCGGGTGAGGCGGTCGTCGTACCGTCACATGGGTGGCCCGTCGCCGTCACGGCAGGCGACGGCTGCGAGGAAGAGGGATACGAC
Organism: Acidimicrobiaceae bacterium; assembly: GCA_003154135.1. Lineage (GTDB taxonomy): Bacteria > Actinomycetota > Acidimicrobiia > Acidimicrobiales > Ilumatobacteraceae > UBA668. The sequence goes on along the minus strand of PMCN01000290.1, from coordinate 35,123 downwards.
ATGGACCGGATGAGTCCGCTCGACGCAATGTTCCTGCACATCGAGGACGGCGTGACGCACATGCACATCGCCTCCTGCGCGATCTTCGAAGGACCGGCGCCTGCGTATGCCGACCTGTTGGAACTGTTCCGCAGCAAGCTGCAGTTCGTGCCCCGCTACCGGCAGAAGGTGCGGTTCACCCCAGGAGGAATCGGACGGCCGACCTGGGTCGACGACCCTCACTTCCGGCTCGACTACCACGTACGTCACACCGCGCTGCCGCCGCCCGGCGACGACGCCGCGTTGCGCAACCTGATGGGTCGGCTGATGTCGCAGCAGCTCGACCGCAACCGGCCGCTCTGGGAGACCTGGATGGTGGAGGGTCTCGCGTCGGGTGAGTGGGCGCTCATCTCCAAGGTGCACCACTGCATGGTCGACGGCATCTCGGGCACCGACATGATGGCCGTGCTGCTCGACGTGTCGCGCGAACCGGCGCCCACGGCCGCCGACGACTGGAAGCCGAACGCGGAGCCCACCGACACCGATCTCGTACGCGCCGCGATCGCCGAAACGCTCGCCAGCCCGAACGAGATCGCCCGCTGGGTGCGCGCGTCGACGCGCACGCCCAAGAAGATGATGGCGAGCGCCAACGAGGTGGCCCGCGGCGCGCTCGCCCTCGGCCGGCGGCTCACCCCGAACACCCCGATGTCCATCGAGGGCACCATCGGGCCGCACCGTCGGTGGGCGTGGGCACGTACCACGATCAGCGACGTGAAGGCCGTGCGCGTGGCCTTCGGCGGCACGGTGAACGACGTGGTGCTCTGCGCGGTGACCAAGGGCTTCCGCGAACTGCTGGTGTCGCGCGGCGAGCAACTCGACGGCCAGGTGGTGCGCACGCTGGTGCCGGTGTCGGTGCGCGGGTCGGGCGACCACTCGTACAACAACCAGGTGTCGGCGATGATCGCCGAACTACCTGTGGGGATCGCCGATCCGCTCGAACGACTGGCGTCGATCCACGAGCAGATGGCAGGCCTGAAGGAGTCGCACCAGGCGGTGGCAGGCAGCGCGCTCGTCGAGCTCGCCGGCTTCGCACCGCCCGTGCTGCTCTCGCTGGGGCTGCGCAACGCGATGAGCGTGATGCGCCGCACGGCGCAGCGCAGCGTGAACACGGTGACCACCAACGTGCCCGGGCCGCAGATCCCGCTCTACGCGTGTGGGCGTGAGATGCGCGACTACTTCCCGTTCGTACCGCTGTCGCAGGGGGTGCGCACAGGTGTGGCCATCATGAGCTACAACGGCAAGGTCACCTTCGGGGTGACCGGTGACTGGGATTCCGTGCCCGACCTGGAGGTGCTCTCCACGGGCATCGAGGCCGGCATGCGCGAGTTGCTCGACCTCGCTACGCAGAACGCCGTCGAGCCGAAGCCGACCGTGAAGCGGAAGCGGACGCGGACACCGGCTTCGACGTCCACGCCTCGTCGAGGAAGTCGCCGATCCGTTCGGTGAGCCGCCGCGGGAAGACGCGCAGTTCGAGGATCGAGCGTGCCGATTCGAGCCGGCCGTCAGCCACCAGTTCGACGAGTGCCTCCGCATCGCTGAAGGGGTGGATCAGGTCGCGTCCGTGGGCGATCACGAGCGTCGGCGCGGTGATCCCGCGGCGCTCCTCCTCGGTGGGCGCCACGGGACCGGTGAGGATGCCGTGCAACACGGCCTTGGTGACCTCGGGCGGCATCGCCAGCGTGGCGAGGACGCTGTTGAGCGACTCGTTCGGCGTGCGCGGGATGCGAGCGAAGAGCCGCGCCATCACCCCGGCCGGCACCGCCAGGTAGTGCATGACGAGCAGCACCGGCGTGAACAGCAACGCGGCTGCGGGCACTGCCCACTCCAGCACGGGCATCTCGATCACGAGGCCCTGAACCCGTTGGGGAGCCGCGACCGCCACCTGCAAGCTGACGCCCGCCCCGAGCGACACCCCGCCGATGACAGCTCGCTCGACACCCAGGTGGTCGAGCAGCGCAACCACGTCGCGACCGTAGGCATCCATGCGGTACTCCGATGCCCGCAGGGGTTTGTCACTGCGGCCATGGCCGAGCAGGTCGATGAGCACCACCCGGTTGCCGCGGTCGGCCAACGAGGCGGCGAGCGCCCGGTTCATCTGGCTGTCCATCAGCAGACCATGCATGTAGACGAGCACGCGGTCGCCGGTGCCGTGCACCTCGTAGACGATCCGCGACCCGCCGACCTCGAAGGACGATTCGCTGAGGGTGTGCATACGGACTCCTTCGTCGGTGTGGCAGCGCACGGAGGTGCACGTCGTGCGACCTCCTGCTCCACCTCCATTCTGGGCGCGCCGGCGGCGAACGCTAGGGCCGGTCGCCCCTGGTGCAGGTCGGCCGGGCGATGGTGGCCGCGATCCGTTACGTTGCATGCGTGAGCGCTGAAGAGCGGCGTACCTGGTTGTCGCACAACCTGCGCGTGCTGTCACTCGTCAGCCTGTTCCAGGACACTGCCTCGGAGCTGCTCTACCCCATCCTGCCGATCTTCCTGGTCACCGTGCTCGGTGCACCCGTGGCAGTGGTCGGCCTGGTGGAGGGGCTGGCCGACGGCATGGCAGCGCTGACGAAGCTGGTTGCCGGCCGCTGGTCCGACCGGCGCAGCCGCCGGCCCGTCGTCGCATTCGGCTACGGCCTGGCCGCCGTGGCGAAGGTGGTGGTCGCGCTGGCGGTGGTGTGGCCGATGGTGCTCGTCGCCCGGGTGGTCGACCGCACGGGCAAGGGAATTCGGGGCGCACCCCGCGACGCGTTGATCGCCGACGACACACCGCCAGAGCACCGCGGCAAGGCGTTCGGCTTCCACCGCAGCCTCGACACGTGGGGGGCCGTGCTCGGGCCACTGATCGGCCTCGGGCTCTACGAGACGCTGCACCACCACATCCGCCCGCTGCTCTGGGTGGCGGCCATCCCGGCCATCGTGAGCGTCAGCCTCGTCGCGCTGGTGCGCGAGCGCCCGCGACCCGTCGTCGAGGCGGCCACGGCTGCCACCGCCCACGCACCGCTGCCCAAGCAGTTCTGGCGGGTGGTGGTGCTGCTCGGAGCGTTCGCGTTCGTGAACTTCTCCGACGCGCTGCTCCTCCTGCGTGCCCGACAGCTCGGGCTCGGCGTGGGCGCGGTCATCGGCGTCTACTGCCTCTATAACCTCACCTACGCGCTGGCGAGCTATCCCGCCGGCGCCCTGTCCGATCGCGTCCCCCGCCGGTTGGTGGTGGGCACGGGACTGGTGGTGTTCGCGTTCGCCTACATCGCGCTCGGCATCGCCACCACCTCGACATGGGTGTGGGTGATCTTCCCTGTGTACGGCCTCTACACGGCGTTCACCGACGGCGTGAGCAAGGCGTGGATCGTCGACCTCGTGCCGTCCACCGATCGCGGCCGCGCCATCGGCGTGCAGGGCGCTGTCGCAGGCGTGGGCGCCATCGTCGCCAGCGTGTGGGCGGGGCTTGCGTGGTCGGGCACGGGCCGAGTGCCGCTGGTGCTCGCAGGCGTGGTGGCCGCCGCGGTCAGCGTGGTGGCGCTGGCCGGTGGCCGCTGGTTCCAGCCGTCCGCCATCGGGCCGCGGCCCTAGAGTCAGCACGCCAACGGTCCTGCGAGGAGCGCGCACCGGACGGCTTCGACGACATCGCCGACGTGATCGCGCCCGAGGAGATCCGGCACGTCACCGACGACTACCGCCGCACCGCTGGGTTCGCGTTGAGCGCACTCGCCGACGGCGTGTCGCTCGCCGGCGTGTCGTACTGACGCGCGCTCTACGGTGTGACCATGGAACTCAAGGACAGAGTGGTCGTCATCACCGGCGGCGGATCAGGGATCGGCGAGGCACTCGCCCGCGCAGCACACGCCGAGGGTGCCCGGCACGTCGTCGTGGTCGACCTCGACGGTGCCCAAGCGGCGCGGGTCGCCGACTCCATCGGGGGCACCGGCGTGGCGCTCGACGTGCGCGACGAGGCGGCCATCCAGCAGCTCGTCGAGTCGACGCAGGTCGCGCACGGGCCCATCGACGTGTTCGTCTCCAACGCCGGCTACGTCACGTCTGCAGGGCTCGAAGACCCGAACGCGTCGATCCAGAAGATGTGGGAAGTGCACTGCATGGCGCACATCTACGCCGCCCGCGCGGTGGTGCCGTCGATGATCGCACGCGGCGAGGGCTACCTGCTCAACACGGCCTCGGCCGCCGGTCTGCTCACCCAGATCGGCTCGATGTCGTACTCGATCACCAAAGCAGCCGCCGTGTCGCTGGCCGAGTGGCTGTCGATCACCCACCATCACCAGGGCATCCGTGTGTCGGTGCTGTGCCCGCAGGCAGTGCGCACCAACATCATCCAGAACAGCCCCGACTTCCCGGGGCTCGACGCGGTCGTCGACAGCAACGGCCGATTCGAGGGTGGCGTCGCCGGTGGCGACGGTGTGCTGGAGCCGGCCGATGTTGCCGCGCTGTGCATCGACGCCATCCGCCACGAGCGCTTCCTCGTGCTCCCCCACCCGGAGGTGGCCACCTACATGGAGCGCAAGGCCACCGATCGCGACCGCTGGCTCGCCGGCATGCGCCGCTTCCAATCGGCGTTGCACCCCGACGGCCGGTTGCCCGGCGATGCAATGGCCCCGAAGACGTGAGCCGGTCGGCGCTCTTGCGTTCCGCCGCTGCGCCCCCGAGCGCGGCACCCGCTGACACCCGCTGACACCTTTCGCGCCCACGGGTCCGATTCGTCCCAAATCCGGGACGAATCGACCCCGTGGGTGGGTTGTGACTCGGATCTCGGACCTTTCGCGCCCGACCACCTCAGCCGGGTGTACGGCCGCTGGCGTAGCGGGCCAGGGCGGCGAGCGAGAACGGCCCGACCGGCTCACCGAGACGCTGGAAGAGCGCGTGGTGCAACGCCGCCCGCTGCTCGTCGGGCAACGACATGCAGTACGTGCCGGCAGGCCCGATGCCGGCCATGAAACCCGACCACAGCTCGTCGAAGCCCGAGTAGTGCGACGACACCCGCAGAGTGGACTCGGCGACGTCGTCGTAGCCGGCCTCGAGGAGCAACGCCGCGATCTCGCCCGGACCACCGAAGCGCAAGGCTCGCGCCTCGTCGGGTGCGGCAGCGTCGACCAGCAGCGCTGCGTCCCAGAACGCGCGCAGCATCTCCATGCCCTCCGCGAAGTCCCACACGCATGCAGCAACGGTGCCGCCCGGGCGCACCACGCGCCGCAGCTCGTGCATCGCCTTCGACGGGTCGGAGACGAAGTGCAGCACCAGTTGCGCCATTGCGGCGTCGAAGCGACCGTCGTCGAACGGGATGGCCTCGGCGCGTCCGAGCCGCACGTCGACTCCCGGGTGACGCCCCGCGCACGCCTCGACGAACGGCGGCGACGGATCGAACGCCGACACCGCGGCGGCGCCGAGACGGCCGACCAGCTCACCGGTGAGTGCGCCGGGGCCACAGCCCACATCGAGCACGGTGCGGCCGGTGTCGATGCCCGCCTCGTCGGCGAACGCGACGGCGAGCGTGCGCGAGTACCGGCCCATGTAGCGGTCGTAGGCGTCGCCCGACGTCAGGAACGATCGAGCTCCCTCTGTCGGTTCCATCGTGTCTGCGCGTCCTCTGCCTCGTGGTCGCGCACACTCTACGCGGGGTCGCCGAGGGCCGTCCGGAGTGCTTGGGAATGTATGCGGGGTGCTTGCTGTTGCAAGCAGACGTGCTGAACATCACCCGCCTCGCATTCCGCTCGCTCAACGCCGTCGTCGTCCCGTTGGTCGATCGCGGCCTCGGCAACCCATGGCCGATCGGCGTCGGGCCGGTGGTGGTCGAGACCACCGGCCGCACCAGTGGCTCGCCGCGCCGTGTGCCGCTGCTCTCGGTGCGGTTCGGCGACTCGGTGTTCGTCTCGACCGTACGTCGCGATTCGCACTGGGTGGCCAACCTCGCCACCACCCCCGAGGCCACCGTGCGCCTGTTCGGCGTCGACCGCCCGGCCACCTCGCACATCGGCCGCATCGGCGAGCTGCAGTTCGCCGAGCTGGCGCTGGCCTGACCGGTCGACTCGCCAGTAGGTTGAAGGCATGCCCACCGTCTGGCGACGTCCAGGCCACGAGTTCGATGCTGCTGCAGCGCCGGCGCTGCCCGCCGAGGTGTACTCCGACCCGGTGGTGTTCGCCGCTGAGATGCGCCACCTGTTCGCTCCCGATGCCGGCCTCGTCTACCTGAGCCACGACCTGCTGCTCCCCCCGAGGGGCCATCAGAGGGCCGACTCCGATCCCCGCATCGTGCTCACCCGCGACGGCGACGCCGTCACCGCACTGGCCAACGTGTGCACGCACGCCTGCCGGCCGTTGGTCGACGACGACCGCGCCGTGTCGCACACCTGGATCCGCTGCCCCTACCACGACTGGTCGTTCCGTGGCGACGGCTCGCTCATCGGCGGCGGCAACATCGACTTCGGCGAGGGGGTCGAGGGTGACGTGGCCAAGCACGCGCTTGCCTTGCCGTCGTTCGACCTGCTGTCGTGGCGCGGCTTCCACTTCGGCGTCGACTCGGCGCACATCGACGCGTATCGCACCGACCTGGCACGCATCGACGACGACTTCGAAGCACGCGGCATCGGCGACTGGCTCGACCTCGACGGTTGGACCACCGCGGCCGCGCACGACGACCCGTACCGCGGCGACTGGAAGGCCTTCGTGGAGGTGTTCGGCGACTGCTACCACGTGCCGCCCTACCACCCAGGGCTGGCGTCGTTCGTCGACTGCGGCTCCATCGAGTGGACCTTCGGCGACAACTTCCACGCGCAGTTCCTCGAGCTGTCCGACGAGCAGGGCCGGCGCTCGAGCCACTACAGCGAGTGGAGCGACGGGTTGCAGAGGTACTACGCGCGACGCGGCGACCCCGCGCCACGCATGGCCGTCGGTTGGGTGGGCATCTACCCCAACCTGATGTTCGAGGTGTACAACGGTCTCAAGGTGCTGTCGGTGGTGGTGCCCGTCGGCCCCGACGAGTTCGTCAACCGCGTGCACTACTGCGTGCCCGACGACATGGAGCGACTGGTGCCCGGGCTCCCCGCGGCCATCATCGCCGCGTACGACGAGACCGTCATCGAAGACCGGGCGCTGGTCGAACGGCGCTCCGAGGGTCTTCGCGCTGCGTCGTCGCTCGGACTCGACATCGAGCGCTACCACGTCAACCTCTCTGGCGACGCGACGCTGGAAGCCGGCGTGGCGCACTTCCACGACTGGTGGACGCGCCGCCGGGTCACTCAGGTCGGGAACGGTCCGACGGCCGAGTAGCGCCGAAGGTGGCCGTGCGCGGTGGCCTTGGAGAAGCGGAGCTCGATGCGTTCGGTGAGGCGCACCACCATGCCGTGGTCGCCGAGGTCCCATGACGCCGTGAGGTCTTCGAGACGGCTGGCCACCACCTCGTCGATGGGGAACGACAGCAGCCTCGCCCCAGGCGCGCCGAGCGCATGCGTGCAATCGACGAGGTCGACGCCGGCGGCCTTGCACGCCTTGTCGAGTCCGTCGATCGATGCGAACGCGACCACGCGTGAACCGCGACGGAGCCCGTGCAGCGCCTCGACGTCGAAGGCAGTCGGCGACTCAGCGCTCTGATCCACCAGCTGGCGGAGCATCCACTGACGCTCGCCAGCCCGGGTCGCCGTGGCCCACTCGGCCATCCGGTCGCCGAGCGCCGGGCCCGCAGCAGGGTCGAGCTCGTCCCTGGCGACGTTCTCGTGCGACCGCAGTTCGTGGATGGTGCCGACGTCGACGGTGAGCTCCTTCTGCTCGAACCCGGCGCTGACATGATGGCCGGTCCATCTGAACGTCACGTGCGCCATCAGGTCGGCGGGGCGATCGACGAGGGCGACCAGCTTGCCGAGGGCGTTCCCGTCAGGTTCCTTCAGCCCGGTCGTCAGCGCTGCGTCGACCGTCGGCCAGGCAGCCTCCACCAGCTCGTTGAGCCGCGATGTCATTGACTTCTCCTTTGGTCGAGCCGCTCGCAGAAGCGTGCAAACCGGGCCGTGCTGGCGATGGGTTCGAGATCGGGGTCGAGCTGCACCCATTGCGACCGGAGCTCCTGCGCACCCGGCCGCAGCAGGCAGTGCTCGAGCCATTCCACGGCAACGCCGGTGTTGGTTCGCGCGTAGGCGCAGGCCAAGTTGTACGAGACCTGCCACGAGCTGTCGGGCCGATCGGCGACCTTGCTCATCGCCGTGAGGTCGCCGGCGGAGGGCGACGAGCGATAGACCAACCGGGCCGACGTCGCCAGCCACATGAGGTCCTTGCTCGACATTCCCCGTCCCCGCCACCACGACAGCCACGTGGCATCGCGATCGGACTTGCGCAGTGCCGCCGCAGTGCGACGCAGGAACGAGGTGTCGTCGGCGATGGTGCCCAGCAGCTGCTCGCTCAACTGGAAGAACCCGCCCGACGTGGTGCCCGGTGCGGCGAGCGAGCGCACCTCGGTGGTGTCGAGGCCGAGGCGCTCGAACGCCTGGGTGAGGAGCAGGCACAGCGAGTCTCGTTCCGCGAGCGACACTCCCGCCCAGCTCTTCGCCACGTTGCGGCCCAGCATCCCCACCGACACGGCGAGGCGGTAGCGGGCCAAGAGGTACCGGGGGTGCGACACGACTGCCCGCGCGTACACCGCGACCGCCTCTCGTTCGCGGCCGTTCAGCTCCAGCTCGTTGCCGTAGAGGTGCAGGATCCATCCGCTGGTCGGTGCGGTGCGAGCGGCGGTCTCGAGCTGCGCGAGCGTGGGCGAGCCCGCCGTCGCGGCACCGAGCGCCTCGGCGGTCTGCTCGTTCCAGCTCGCCCACGTGGGGATGCGCGTGCTGCGCGCGAGCAGGAACCCCGCGGCCCAGTAGCCCGCAGATCGCAGCGCAGTCTCGGGCGATGCGTGCTCGAACGAGGCGGAGCCCAACGACTGCTTCGAACCAGCCGACGACACGCGCACGAGCACCGAGGTGACCGCCGGTGCCGAACCAGTTGTCGATGGAGGCACGACGTCGGCATCGATGGCATAGCCGCGGTCGCGGGCGAGCACCGTGTTGATGGCCGCCACCACCTTGGCAACCATGCCCACCTCCGGGCCGGCCAGTGCCGACAGGTCGGTGACCGACTGCGTGATGGCGGAGCCCGGGGTGGCGGCAGGAGTGCGCAGGTTCTTCAGCACCGCGAGACGAAGGTCGGCCGACTGATCGCCGGTGTAGTTGATCGTGACGGGGCCGGGCATCTGCCGGGCGTTGAGCTCGAGGAGGCCGCGAAGCACGCTCAAGGCGACCAATCCGAGCAGCAACCAACCGAGCGGGCCCGGGATCGGCCGAAGCGGGTTGTGCGGGTCGATCGACGAGACGATGGCCGAAGGCCCGGCTGCTGCGGCACCTGCCAGGGTGGTGTCGAGGCGCTTCGGTGCTGCTGCCGCGGCAGCTGCGGCGGCGGCCTTGGTGGCGTCGGACGGGCTCACCGCCGCGCGGTAGAACGCCATCGCGACATCGAGGCGGTGGAGCACGGCCGAAGCATCGATGAGGCCCGCGCCAGGGGACGCTGGGGGGGTGCAGCCGTCGACGCTGACACGGGCGTCGTGTGCCAGCGCGCACGCATCGGCGATGGCTGCATCGAGCGCCTTCGTCGACGGTGGCCGGGTCGGCCCGGACGGCACGGCACCGAAGGCGGCTGACGCTGCATCGCGCAGACCGATGGCCTGCACCGTGAGCTCGGTGGGGACGGGCAGGGCGAGCAACAGCGCCAGATCACCCTCGGCGGCGGTGGTGTCGGGCATCGTCATCGACAGCGATGCCCAGATCCTGCTGCCGTACGTGCGGAAGTCGCCCGGTGCTGTGGGCAGCGTGGCGGCCAGCGTGGCGAGGGAGCCCTGGAAGGCCTTCGCGGCCTTCGCGTCGGTGTCGGCTGCGGCGGTCGCGGCCGACGCGGTCAACACGGGCTTGTCGCGGATCGCAGCCGAGATCGGCGTGCGCAACGCGTCGGCCCGTTGCGCCGTGTAGCCCACCCGTACGACGAAGCCGGCGAGCAGCGAGGCGAGCACGACGCAACCGACGAAGAGCCCGTTCTGCGACCACTCGATGGCAACCAACGTGAGGGCCAACAGCACGATGGCCGTGATGACGAGGAACTGCAACCAGAGCCAGTCACCGTCGAACGGCTGCACCAGCGACTGGGTCGCGGCAACCACGGCGAAGAGCGCGAGCAGGATGGCTCCGACTCCGCGACCGTCTTCCCAGTTGAACGTGCTGCCCAGCAACCACACACCCATCGCCGCCACGACGAGCACGAGCGGCAGCCACTTCTCGGCGAGCAGCCGCAGCCCGGACGACGTCGTGCAGCGCAGCAGCACACCGCCCACGACGGCGGTTGTGCCCGCCGCCAGCACCCCGAGCAGCGACGCGTTCGGTCGATCGGACCTCTGCATCGCCGAACTCTAGGCGACCCCGCGGACCCGGCCGTGCGAGGTGGGCCGACGATGCCGTGCACGCATCATGAACTCCTCACATCTGCCGTGCACCATCTGGGCATGCGCACTGCACTCGTTCTCCGTTTCGTCCTCATCGCACTGGGCGCAGCACTCGGCGTCGCCCTCATCGTCAACGGCAACGTGGTGATCGGCGGCATCCTCTGCGCAATGGCCGTCATGCGTCTGGCCATGATCGTCAGCATGCGCGGCCGCCGCAAGGAGCTGATGGCCCGCCGCATGGCGCGCCGCCAGTCGATGCCGAACTGGCCGAATCCCAATCGCTGACCTCGCTCAGTCGGGCCTGTCGGCGATCGTGCGGGCAAGCACGCGAGCGCCGCGGTCGTAGGTGAGGTAGTTCCACGACCAGTTGACCAGCGTGCTCGCGCGGTTGCGGAAGCCCATCAGGTACAGGATGTGCAGGCCGAGCCACAGCACCCAGCCGATCCAGCCATGGAAGCGCATGCCGTTGGGGAACTCCACGACGGCCTGGTTGCGGCCGATGGTGGCCATCGAGCCCTTGTCGTGGTAGCGGAACGGCGTGCCCGGTCGGCCGGCGATGGCCGCGACGATCTCACCCGCGACGTGCCGCCCGGCTTGAATCGCCGGCTGCGCCACCTGCGGCAGTGGCGCGCCATCGGCGCCGGGCACCGCCGCGATGTCGCCGACAGCGAAGACGTTCGGATGGCCGGGCAGCGACAGGTTGGCCTCCACGCGCAGCCGGCCGCGCTGCAACTCGGTGCCGACGGCAGCAGCGAGGGGTGACGCGGCGACGCCCGCTGCCCACACGACGAGACCTGCATCGAGCTTGGAGCCGTCGCGCAGGTGCACCGAGTGCTCCTCGACGTGGTCGACGCCGGCGTCGAGCCGCACGTCGATGCCGCGTCCACGCAGTGCCTCGGCCGCGCTGTGCGACGAACGAGTGTCGAAGGCGGCGAGCAGGCGCGAGCCGGCCTCGACCACCGTGATCGGCAGATGCTCGAGCGCGAGCTCGGGGTAGTCCTTGGCGAGCACCTTGTCGAGCAGTTCGCGCATGCCGCCTGCAGTCTCCACGCCCGTGGGGCCTCCGCCGACGACGACGATGCCCAGTTCTGGTCGCGGTTCACCGCGCAGCACGCCCCGACTGGCCCGCTCGAGGTCGCCGATGAGCCGGTTGCGCAGGAGCACTGCGTCGTCGACGTCCTTCAGCGCCAGCGCGTGCTCGTCGACACCGGGCACTCCGAACGAGTGCGACACGCTCCCGGCCGCGACCACGAGGAAGTCGTAGGCGAGGGTGAGGCCGTGATCGACGGTGACGGTCTGCGCGGCGAGGTCGACGGCGGTGACGGTGCCCATCACGAACGACGCCGACCGGTGCCGGCGCAGCAACGTGCGCACCGGGAAGGTGACGTCGCCGACGTCGAGACCAGCGGTGGCCACCTGGTAGAGCAGCGGCTGGAACGTGTGGAAGTTGTGCCGATCGACGAGGGTGATGCGCACATCGGCGTCGCGCAGCGCACGGACCACCCGCGTGCCGCCGAAGCCCGCGCCGATGACCACCACGTGCGGACGGTGGACGTCGGGCATGCCCTCAGCCTAAATCGTCGGCTTCACAGGGAACTCCCAGGACATCTGCAGCGCATCTTCAGCGTCGGCGCCGATGATGGGGTCAGGAGCGAGAGCCCCGAAGGAGACGTCGATGTACGCACCCAGCACCCTTGACCGTGACATGAACGACCGTGACATGAACGACCGTGACCTGCACGACACGTGGGACCCGCCCAGCACCCCGCCGATCGACCCTCCCGAGCACAAGACCGACTTCGGCCAACCGCCCAGGCCCGCCCGCCGGCGCGGCGCGCGACTGCTCGTCACCTCCGTGGCGATGGCCGCGCTCGTCGGCGGTGGCGCCGGCTACGTGACGGCATCATTGCGCCACACCACGTCGAGCGCGACGGCGACCACCAGCGCCGTGGTCAGCCCGCTCGCGTACGCGGGCGGCGCGCTCGACGCCGCCGCGGTGGTGAAGGCGGTCGAACCGTCGGTGGTGACCATCGCGGTCCAGATCACCCAGCAGCAGTTCGGCCGCACCGTCACCGGCTCCGCGGCCGGGACGGGCATCATCCTCACGGCCGACGGTGAGGTGCTCACCAACGCGCACGTCGTCGCCGGGGCGACGAGCATCACGGTCACGCTCGACGGCGAGACCACGGCGCGCAACGCGACGCTCATCGGCTCCGATTCGGCCAACGACGTGGCGCTCCTGCGGATCAGTGGTGTCAGCGGGCTCACCCCGGCCACCATCGGCGACAGCGCCGATGTCGTGGTCGGTCAGGACGTGGTGGCCATCGGCAACGCGCTCGACCTGGAAGGTGGCGTGAGCGTCACCCGCGGCATCGTCTCCGCGCTCAACCGCACCATCGATGTCGAGAACGAGCACCTCACCGGGCTGCTGCAGACCGACGCCGCGATCAGCTCCGGGAACTCGGGCGGACCGCTGGTGAACGCCGCCGGCCAGGTGATCGGCATGAACTCGGCCGGCGCCACCAGCTCGCAGAGCGTGAACGCCGAGAACATCGGCTTCGCCATCACCATCGACCACGCGATGCAGGTCGTGGCCCAGCTGCGCGCGGCGGCCTGACGCGATGACACTCGTCCAGCGCGTGCGCCAACTGTTCCGCTACGCCGCCGTCAGCTGCGTGGCCACCGGCCTCAGCCAGATCATCCTCGCCTCGCTGGTGGCCACGCGAACGACGGGCGCAGCCACGGCGAACGTGATCGCCACCATGGCCGGCGTGGTGCCCTCGTTCGAGCTGAACCGTCGATGGGTGTGGGGCAGGACCGGTCGCCGATCGGTGGCCAAGGAGATCGTGCCCTTCGTGCTGCTGTCCGCGACCGGGCTCGCGCTGTCGACGCTGGCCGTGTGGGGAACCTCCCGGTGGGCCGACGCGCACGGCCTGGACACCACGTGGCGCACGCTCGCCGTGCAAGCGGCGAACCTCTCGGCCTTCGGCACGGTGTGGATCGCACAGTTCGTCATCCTCGACAAGGTGCTGTTCCGCCACCGCCATCACCACTCGCCGGCGCTCGGCGTGGCCTCGGTAGTGTCGGGTTGATGGGCATCATCGAGTACGACGAGTTCAGCCTGTTCCACGAGAACGCTGCCGAGTTCGGCCTGCCGTTCGATGCTCCACCCACCGTGCGGCGCGAGTCGGTCGAGGTGCGTCCTGGGTTCCGGCTGAGCGCGCTCGTGTGGGGCGACGCCGAGCCCGAACTCGTGCTGCTGCACGGCGGCGGCCAGAACGCACACACGTGGGACACGGTGGCGATGGCCCTCGGACGCCCGCTGGTCGCGATCGATCTGCCCGGGCATGGGCACTCCGACGGCACCATGCGCGCTGCGCTCTCGCTCGACGACGTGGCCGTCGACATCGCTGCTGTCGTCCGTGCGCTCGCCCCGCGCGCCGTCGCCGTCGTGGGCATGTCGCTCGGCGGCCTCACCACGCTCGCACTCAGCAAGGCGGCGCCCGACCTCGTCGGCAGGATCGTGCTCGTCGACGTGCTGCCGTCGCGCGACGACGCCGCCAGCGCTGTCATCGGGGCGTTCATCAACGGCCCTCCATCGTTCGCCGACTTCGACGTGCTGCTCACCCGCACCATCGAGTTCAACCCCACTCGGTCGGTGACGTCGTTGCGGCGCGGCATCCTGCACAACGCGGTGCAGCAACCCGACGGCTCGTGGGTGTGGCGCCATTCGCGCACGCGCGACGAGGCCGACGCCGTCCCTTCCGTCGCGACCGCCGACACCGCGCTCGACGCGGCCGCCGAATCGGCTGCACGCACCGAGGCGCTGTGGCAGGTCGTCGAGCACCTCCGCGTACCGCTGCTGCTGGTGCGCGGGATGGAGTCGCAGTCGGTGCTGCGCGACGCGCACGAGGACGAGTTGTTGCGCCGCCTGCCGTCGGCACAGGTCGTCCACGTCGATGGTGCCGGTCACAGCGTGCAGGGCGATCGGCCCGTCGAGCTCGCCGCCCTGATCGACGGGTTCGCACCCGCTCCGGGGAGCTGACCGCTGGGACTCGTCCCACGACCTCGTAGCATCGAGTGACGTCTCGCTGTCACTCTGGGGGTCCTGCCATGCAGTCGAACGGTCCGCTCGATACCGCCGCGTTGCTCGACCCCGATGTGAAGGCCGCGCTCGCGGCCATTCCGTTCGATGTGGGCGCGTTGCTCGGCTCGCTCACCGACGACACGGTCGCATCGGTTCGTTCGATGTGGTCGGCGGCGCCGCCACCCGAGCTGTCCGATCAGGTCGACCGCACGTGGCACGACCTCCCCGGCACCGACGGCGTCACCGTGCGCGTGCACCGCCCCGTCGATGCGGAGGGCGTTCGGCCGTGCATGGTGTGGATCCACGGCGGCGGATTGGTCATCGGCACTGCGGCAGGTGACGACGCACGCTTCGACCGCTGGTGTCAGCTGTTCGGCATCGTGGGCGTGGCGGTCGAGTACCGGCTGGCGCCGGAGACGAAGTACCCGGGCCCGCTGGAGGATTGCTACGCGGCGTTGCAGTGGGTGCACGACAACGCGGCAACGCTCGGTGTCGACCCCGCCCGTGTGGGCATCGGTGGCGCGAGCGCGGGCGGAGGTCTCGCCGCAGGCCTCGCACTGCTGGCTCGCGACCGCTCCGAGCTCGCGTTGGCTTACCAGTTGCTCATCTACCCGATGATCGACGACCGCCAGACCACGGTGTCGAGCACGTGGGCCGACCCCATCTGGCCGCCGAGCGCCAACACCTACGGTTGGACCGCGTACCTCGGCGCGGCGAAGGGTGGGCCGGATGTGCCGATCTACGCCGCGGCCGCTCGAGCCGTCGATCTCTCGCACCTACCGCCGGCGTTCATCTGCGTCGGCGCGCTCGACGGCTTCAGCGACGAGGACATCGACTACGCCGTGCGCCTGCGCCATGCGGGGGTGCCCGCCGAGCTGCATGTGTACGACGGCGCACCGCACGGGTTCGACAGCCTCATGCCGGGCAGCACGGTGGCCAGGCGCTGCGTGTCCGACATGGAGGAGTGGCTGGCGATCCAGTTCGCCCGCTAACCCGTTCGCGGGGCGTCGGTGGCAGCGAAGATGGCCAGCCAACGGCGCGACGCCTCGGGCTGACCCAGCTCGTCGACCCACCGGACCCAGATGCGCGCCCGCTCGGCCTCATCGGCCCCTCGCACTGCCTCGGCATCGACGTCGTCCACCCGTTGATCCTCTCCCACCCCGGCCGGCGGCGCCAGCGATCATCGCGATCACCTGGCGACAGTGGGCGCGAGCCAGTGCTCCACCTGGGCGTAGACATCGGGGTGCGACAGCAGGTCGAAGTGGGTGAGGCCACCGATGTGGCGGCCCTTGTCGAGGTCGAACGGGATCTCGCGCCGGCGACCCTTGCCGGAGGCACTGGGCAGTTGGACCAGCAGATCGCCGACCAGCATGCCGACCGGGTGGCGGCGATCCTGCGTGACCGTGACGCCGACGAAGTAGTAGCCGGCGTAGGGCAGGAAGGGCACCTCGTTGCAGCGATCGGTGAGGAACTCGTCGAGGTCGACGCCCTCCCAATCGGCTTCCACCAGCGAGCCGTAGCGCAGGTCCTTCACACCCACGCTGCGGGCGTTGAGCACTCGCGCCAAACCCCTCGTCTCGGGGACGCGGTCGAGTACCCACGACAGCGCGTTGGTGCCCTTCTCCAACGGCGCGCCGAGGTGCGGTGTGCCCAGGCACACCACGTGACGCACACGCCTGACCCACTGGGCACCGCGCTCGTCGGCCTGGTGGCATGCACTGCGCACGACGAGCCCGCCCATCGAGTGGCCCAGCAACGCAACCTCGGTCACTGCCACGGGCCACACGGCGGACAGCTCGTCGAGCAGGCGGTCGAGCGCGGCACCGTTGTCGGACACGTGAAGGCCCGAGTTGTAGCGCACGTACACCGGTGTGTAGTCGGTGTCGGTGCCGAGGCGCTCGCCGAAGTCGAACGCGCCCACGCTGCGCCGCTTGCGGTCGGAGGGGCGCCACGAATCGTCGGTCTCGCACAGGCCGTGCACGAACACGGCGAGCCGGCTCGTCGGGTGGGGAAAGGCCGCCGCCACCGAGTCGACCGTCAGTACGAGGTCGGCACGGTCGTGGCGCACCGACATCCCCACTGCGAAGGCGTTGCCC
Source organism: Acidimicrobiaceae bacterium (assembly GCA_003154135.1). Classification (GTDB taxonomy): domain Bacteria; phylum Actinomycetota; class Acidimicrobiia; order Acidimicrobiales; family Ilumatobacteraceae; genus UBA668. The sequence goes on along the minus strand of PMCN01000290.1, from coordinate 18,457 downwards.
GCGTCGGCGAGACGATCGCCCCACAGCCCGTTCATCGCGCCGAGGGCGGCGTTGCCGGTGAGGGTGGCGTCGAGCGGCTGGGAGTCGACCTTCGGGATGACCACCGCCCCGATCGCGGCGAGCACCCTCGGCGCGGTGCGCAGCAGGGCCGCGACGGTTCCGTAGCCGGCGAGTGCGATGCGATCGTGCCTCTCACGATTCGCGTGCGCGCCCTGACCGGCGGCTGCGAACGATCTGTCTGCGATCGCCCGATGCAGTTCTTCGACGAGCCCCACACCGCCGCCCAACACGGAGCCGGCCAACGCCCCGGCGTCACGGATCTCCTCGCCTCGCATCGCTCACCTGCCGATCTCGTAGTGCTTGCAACAGTAAGCACATCGCTAACCCCAGTTGTCAAGACCGTCGGTATCAGTCGGCGGCACCCGACAGGCGCAGTCGGCGCATCCGCCAATCGGCCAGCGCGAACGCGACGACGGTCACGATGAGGAGCCGCACCACCGCCGCACCGCCATCGGGGATGCCGGCGCGAACGAGCCGGCTGGGAGGGTCGTTGACGAGGCCGACGAAGATCGCCCGCGACTCCCAGGTGGGCGACAGCTGAGCGATGCCGGTGAGCGCGGCGCCGAGCAGCCGTTCGACCAGGAACACGAAGGCGAGCGACCAGACCGCGGTGCGCCGCGTGATCGACCCGATGAGGATGAAGATCGCGACGTAGGAGGTGCTGCCCACCGCCGCAGCCAGGAAGGCGGGGCCGGCGCTCGACGGACTGTCGGCGATGAAGGCGGCGAGCGCGGCCGATGGGGCGATGGTGACCAGCGCGACGAGCGAACCGCCGATCCATCGGCCGAGCACGATCTGCCACGTGGGTGTCGGCGACAGCCAGGTGAAGTGGAACGAGCCGGCGCGGATCTCGGCACCGAGCACGGAATCGCCGATGACCAGCGCGGCGATGGGCACGACGAGCCCGAAGATGCCTTCGGCGGCAACGTTGGCGAACGCATGGTCACGTGTGTTGTTGACGGCGTGCGAGAGCAGCCCGAACAGCATGGCACCGGCGCACGGCAGCAGGATGGCTGCCCAACGCTTGGGCGGGAAGCACGAACGCCACGTGTAGGCGAGGATGGCCAGCAGGCGTGGGCGTGGACGCCACGGGCGACCGACCGCGGGGGCGACGGGCGCGTTCATCGCACGAGCTCCCGGAACAAGCTCTCCAACGAGTCGTCGAGGGCGCGCACCTCGAGCAATCGGACGGCGGCGCTCCTGGCCAGACGAGGAAGGGCGACCGCGAGGTCGCGCGCCTGCAGTGTGGACACGATGAGCTCGTCGCGCTTGGCATCGAACGTCACTCCGGTCACCGAGTCGAGCCCGACGAGGCCCGCTGCGAGGCGGCGCGAGTCGTCGCAGCGCACCAGCACATGACGCGGCGTGTCGTCCATTGCGTCGCGGATGGCGCGGTGGCCACCCGCGGCGGCGAGGCGACCGTGCACGAGCACGATGACCCGTTCGGCGAGGCGCTCCACTTCGTTCAAGACGTGCGAGCTGACGATGACGGTGCGGCCGTTCGCGCCGAGCCGCTTGAACAGCGCGATCAGCTGCGCGCGCTGCACTGGGTCGGCGCCGTTGAGCGGCTCGTCGAGCACCAGCACGTCGGGGTCCTTCACCAATGCGGCGGCGATCTTGGCGCGTTGACGCATGCCCTTGCTGAAGTTGTCGACGCGGCGGTCGGCGACGTCGAGCAGGTCGACGGCGTGCAGCGCGTGTTCGGGCGCCTCGCGGTCGGTGATGCGATGGAGGTCGGCCACGTAGTGCACGAACTGCCGCGCGGTGAGCCCTGCGGGCACTGCCTCGTCCTCGGGTACGAGCGCCATCGAGGCGTGCACCGAGCGGTCGCGCCGCGGGTTGCGTCCGGTGACCGTGACCGTGCCCTCGTTGACGCCGACGAGGCCCGTGATGGCACGCATCAACGTGGTCTTGCCCGCGCCGTTGGGTCCGAGCAGACCGCTCACGCCGGGCCCGAACGAGCAGGTGAGCTCCGACAGCGCCACCTTTGGTCCGAACCACACCGAGACGCCGTTCACCGCGACCGTTGCATCGTGTGCGAGTGCCGGGTCGTTGGGCATGGCCGGGTCGTCAGCCGTCATCGCTCCACCCACCGGTAGCGACGCCAGAGCACACCGAGCCCTCCGATCACGATGGCGAGGAAGCTCGCCAGCGCGAGCCAACCGCCGCCGTTCACGCCACCGAGTGGCGAGTCGGGGAGCGTGTGCCCGAGGAAGATCACGTCACGCAGATAGAGGGGCAACCCGAGCACGTTGAGCAGACCCGCGTACGACCCACCGGTGATCGACCAGTCTCCCACCATCACGCTCGACGCGATGGAGGTGAGGAGGAACAGCCCGATCACCGACGACCCGGCCACGATCCGGCGATCGGTGAGCGACGCGATCGCGCAGCCGATGACGGCGTAGTGGATGGCCAGGATGAGCACCGCGAGGGGCACCTTCCACAACACGCCGAGATGTCCGGTGAAGTAGTCGAGCGCACTGTCGCTGACGAGCATGTTGCCGATGAAGAGCACCACCTGCGGCAGGAAGGAGAACGCGAACACGATGGTGGCGATGGAGCCGACCTTGGCGAGCACGTAGTCGAAGCCGATGAGCGGTCGGGCGAACATCAGCGGCAGCACCCGTTGTCGACGGTCGGGGCACATCACGTCGGGTGCGACGAGCGCGACGAACAGCAGCAGGGCCGACGACACGCCGACGTACTCACGGTAGGTGATGATCTGGAAGGTGCTGTTGGCTCGGTCGCGGGTGACGTAGCCGATGCCCACGTTCACGACCGCCGGGATGGTCACCACGCCCAGCAGCACGAACGGCGCCACCTTCTGGCGCCAGGTGCGGCGCAGTCCGAGCGCTCGCCGGATCGACGCCTTGTACAGCGCGAACGTGGCCGCGCCCCGTCGGCCGCGAGGGCCGTCGTACGGGCGATAGCCGCGGTCGTAGACCGCGCCACCTCGGGCGTCGGCCGAGCCGGGCACGGCGCTCATGACAGTCCGCCACTGCGGCGCACGAACACCTCGTCGAGCGACGTGAGCCGGGTGGAGAGGCGGAACAGCGGGAGCCCGAGATCGGCGACCACGTCGCGCAGTTCGTCCATGTGCTCGTCGCCCTCGACGGTCACCTCCACCACACCGTCGATCGCGGTGGCGGCCAGCCCGATCCGCGCCAGTCCGGCGACCAGCGTGTCGGTGTGGCGGCCGACGTCGACGGTCACGACGCCAGTGCGTTCGAGCAACGAGTCGGTCTGGCCCGACACCACCAGCCGGCCGGCGTCGATCATCACGACGTGGTCGCACACCTGCTGCACGTCGTCGAGGAGGTGCGTGGCCATGAGCACCGAGATGCCGAACGAGCCGAGCCGCTCCACCAGCGCGAGCATCTCTTCGCGGCCGAGTGGATCGAGGCCCGCGGTGGGCTCGTCGAGCAGCACCAGTTCGGGATCGCCCACCAACGCCTGGGCCAGCTTGGTGCGCTGGCGCATGCCGGTGGAGAAGCCGCCGATCGCACGAAAGCGCGCTTCGTCGAGCCCCACGAGGTCGAGGATGTCGGAGGCCCGCTGGCGAGCGGCGCGCGCCGGCAGCCCGCTCAGCTCACCGAAGGTCGACACCACGTCGGCGGCGGTCTGGTCGAGTGGGAGGCAGTCGTGCTCGGGCATGTAGCCGACGACGTGGCGGATGGCNNCAGTCGTGCTCGGGCATGTAGCCGAGGCGCGATCGCACACCGATCGGGTCGGCCGCCACGTCGATGCCGCACACCTCCACGTGTCCCTCTGTGGGATGTGCGAGGCCGAGCAGCAGGCGGAAGAGCGTCGACTTGCCGGCCCCGTTCGCGCCCACCAGCCCGATGCGCCCGTGGGGCAGCTCGAGCGTGAGGCCGTCGAGCGCAGTGACGCCGGGGTAGCGCTTCGTCAGGCCGGTGAGGCGAAGCAACGGTCCGGAGCTCACCCCGCGAGTCTGTCAGGCTCGCCGGGGGCTGTCGACCCGCCGGAGCGACGGCCCGGCTCAGCCGTTGGAGTAGAGGCGGGTGGGCGTCACGAACACCACGGTGCGCCGCTCGGCGGCCATCACACGGTCGTACTCGTCCCAGTCGTCGTGCTCGCCACCGGCGGCGCTGAACGCCTCACGCAGCAGCACACGCACGTAGTCGGCATCGAACTGCGGCGACGGGTCGTCGGGCCCGACGAGCTGAGCGGTGCCTTCGACCGCCAGCCACTCCCACCCGACGCGCATCACGATCGTGATCTGTGGCCGTTCGCGCAGGTGCACCAGCTTGCGCGACGAGCTCCGCGCCACGATCGCAACCACCTGTGCTTCCGTCGACGGATGATCCATGACGCCGGCGTTCACCACCGACGACTGCATCGTGAGGTCGGGCCGCAGCGTCGTGACGACGCACAGCCCGCCCTCCCGCGAGAGCAACCGGGCGAAGTCGTCGAGCGTGGGCATGCGCCGATCGTACGCCGGGCCGTTCAGCAGCCGGGCCGTNNAGCAGCCGGGCCGTTCAGCAGCCGGGTCGTTCAGCAGCCGGGGGCCGCGGTGAACTGCAACACGCCGACCGCCTTGCTGCCGTCGGGCAGGTAGTGGCGGTCGTAGCGGGCGATCACGATGCGCCCCGGCTCGATGCCGGTGAGGCCGGCGGGGGTGGAGATGCCCGACTTGAACAGGCCCCAGTAGGGCCAGCTGCCGTCGGGTGCTTGAAACCAGACGTTGTAGCCCACCGGGTCGGCGACGTACTTCGTCGGCGCGAGCGTGATGGTCCAGTGCTGCAATGGGCTGGGGCACACGAATGCGATGGTCGGCGGCGCGTCGACGCCGGCGCTCGACGCCGTGGTGGCCGGTAAGGAGCCCAGCGGCACGGTGGTCGTCGGCGAGACGGTCGACGTCGGTGTCGTGGTCTGCGCATCGCTCTTCGAGAACCAGTGCGAGACCTTCGGGAGGGCGACGATGAGGGCCACGAGCGCACACAGCGCGATCGACGCGGGAAGGATGCGACGCGCCACCGAGCGCTGCTTCGGAGCTGAGCGGGGCTTGGCGGTGCGGGTCGGCGACGCGGCACCGGCCGCGCGCACCAGCGGAAGTGCACGCTCGTACAGGCCGCGCGTCTGCGCCTCGAACAGGGTGTTGCCCTTCGAGCTCAGATACCGGACGATCGAATCGGGCGAGCACACCGTGACGGTCGGCAGGTAGTGCACGGCCTTGGGGAGCTCGCTGTCGACGACGCACATCACCGCCGCGACCGGATACCCGAGCCAACCTCCGATCGTCTCGGCGTCGTCGGCGGCGACTGCACTCTCGTCGTTGATCGGCTTGCCGCGCCACAGCAACGTGCCGGGTGCCTCGACGAGTGGTCCGCCGAACGCCTCGGTCTTGATCGCCCACGCACCTCCCGGGCCGATGACGAGGTGGTCGACGCTGGCCGTCGAGTTCGGCACGTCGAGGCCGTGGAGCACGAAGTACGAGGCGGGCAGGGTGTCGAGGGCTGCCGCGACCGCTCGCTGGCGCGCCGCTTCCTGCTGGGCCTGCTGGGCGCGCCTGCCCATCATCGCTCCCCGTTCTCCGCAGATCCGCCCGCGGATCCCTTCGATGTGCCCACCTTGCTTGCTCCCGTCGGATGTGTTGACCAGAGATCATCGGTTCGAGACACGTTCGCCTTGACCGACCCAGAGCCTTGCCCATCGGGACACCCGAGATGGGGACTACTCCACAGCACTCAGCGCCGACCGACGACGTGCCCTCGCCGATCGGGCATGCTGAGACGGTGAGCACAGCACAGCACCGGTTCTCGGTGACAGAACCGGAGGAGCGGGCCTACGTTCGCTCGCCGGTCACGTCGTTCCGACTGCTCACTGCGCTGGTGCTGCTCGTCATCATGTACTTCGCCCTCCTCGGCGCGAAGGGCGGCAACTTCGCGACGAACTTCGCCGACCTGCTCTCCGGCACCAGTCGCTGGCTGGTGTCGGTCATCGTCGGCTTCTGCCAGATCGCGTTCCTCATCCCCGCCGCGCTGGGCTTCGTCGGGCTGCTCGTCATGCGACGCTTCGCCCGCCTGGGGCGCATGCTGCTCGCGGGTGTGGTCACCGTGGCAGGGCTGGTGCTGATGTCGAAGCTCGTCGGTTCCGCGGGATTCCCGTTGCGGCCCGGCCGTCACCACCACGGCATCGCAGTGCCGGGTCTCGACAACGGTCGTCCGCGGTACGGCATCGGTGCCGTGTTCCCCACCACGATCGACCTCGGCATGATCGCCGCCTGGATGTTCATCGACCGAGGTCACTGGGCGAGCCGCTGGCGGCGCATCGGTCGTGTCGTCCTGCTGGTCGGAGCCGCCGCCCACCTCGGCGTGAGCTTCGCCAATCCGGCGATGATCGTCACCACGGTCGCGATGGCGGCAGCTGCGTCGTCGTTGGTGCAGCTGGTGCTCGGCGCGCCGAACGTGCGACCGCGGGCGCTCGACGTCGGCACCATCCTCGGACGGCTCGGCTACCCGGTGTCGTCGGTGGAGCAGTTCGGTGGGTTCCGCGGGTTCGCCGGGTTCAGGGTGTTCCTCGACGACGGCCGCCAGCTGTTCGTGAAGATCGTCAGCCGCGATTCGTGGGCCGCGCTGCTGCCGGTGCGCCTCTATCGCGCCGCGCGATTCCGCGACGTGGGCCAGGACCGGCCGTTCCAGTCGTTGCGCTCCATCGTCGAGCACGAGGCACTGTGCGCGTTGAAGGCCCACTCCGACGGCGTGCCCACTGCCCGGCTGGCTGTGGTCAGCGAGTTCCCCCTCGACGCAATGATGATGGCGTTCGACTCACGCCCGTTCCAGTCGTTGCGCGACCTCGACCCCGCGCGCCGCACACCCGAGCTGCTCGGTTCGGTGTGGGCGATCGTCGACAGGCTGCAGCGCAGCCACACGGTGCACCGCCGCCTCAACGCCGATGCGCTGTTCATCGACGACGACAACAACGTGGTGCTCGTCGAGTTCTCGTCGGCATCGCTGGGCGTGGTGGGCTCGGCGCTCTCCACCGACGTCGCCGAGGTGCTGGCCGCCACGGCCGCACCCCTGGGCGCCGAGACCGCCGTGCGCGCCGCCGTGGCCGGCGTGGGGCCGGCCGCGGTCGCCGCTGCGCTGGCCCGCCTGCAACCGCTCGCGCTCACGCCTCCGACGCGGGCCGCGGTGAAGGCCGCCGGCTGTCTCGACGAGCTGCGCGACGAGGTGCAGCGCGTCACCGGCACCGATGCGACGCCGATCGCCGAGCTCGAGCGCATCAAGACGCGCACCATCGTCACCATCGTCACCGTTGCCATCGCGCTGGCGACGCTGGTGCCCCAGTTCCTCGGCCTGGGCTCGGTGTGGGGCCAACTGCGCTCGGCCAACTGGTGGTGGGCTGCGGCTGCCCTCGCGCTCTCGGCCTTCACCTATCTCGCCGCAGCCATCGCACTCGACGGTTCGGTGTCGGAGCGACTGCCGATCGCCCCCAACATGGGCGTGCAGCTGGCCACGTCGTTCATCGGTGTGGCGGCGCCGGGCGGTGGTCTCGCGCTCACCACGCGGTTCCTGCAGAAGCGAGGCATCGACACCCCGACAGCAGTTGCGGCGGTGGGCGTCGACATCGTCGCCGGCGTGATCGTGCACGCCACGCTGACGGCGCTCTTCTTCGCCCTCGCCGGCTCGTCAGGACTGCAGACGTTCGGCAGGCCGTCGTGGACCACCGTCGGGCTCATCGGCGCCGGCGTGGCCGTGGTCGCGATGATCGGCGTGGCGGTGCCGTGGAGTCGCTCGCTGCTCGCCACCCGCCTGCTGCCCGCAACTCGGCGGTCGCTCTCCGGCGTCGGCGAGATCGCTCGGCAGCCGGCGAAGATGATCGAACTGTTCGGTGGCTCGCTGGCCATCACGATGGGCTACATCCTCGCGCTGGAGGTGTCGGTGGCAGCCTTCACCGGCACGGGTCCGGCGTTCACCTCCATCGCCGTCGTCTACCTCGTGGGCGCCGCCGTGTCGTCGATCGCCCCCACCCCCGGCGGCATCGGAGCGGTCGAAGCTGCACTGATCGCCGGTCTCACCTCGGCGGGGATGCCCAGCACCACCGCTATCGCCGCCGTCATCCTCTTCCGCCTGGCGACCTTCTGGATCCCGTTGTTCCCCGGCTGGGGAGCGATGATCGCCCTGCAGCGCTCCGGCGATCTCTGAGCGATCGAGCCGCATGGCGGATCCGCTTCAGTCGCAGTGCAGCGGCGAGTCAGCGCGCGGGGCGACAGTGGCAGCATGTCCCGCCGGCAACGACAACTCGACGAGCTCCACGACCTGTGCCGCTGCGGCGCGGTGAGCCGAGCGGTCGACCTCGCCTTCGAACACTTTGCCTGCTTCGGACGCGACGACGACATCATCGACGTGCTCGCCGAGGCCACCCGGCACCCAGCAGTGACCGAGCGGGCGCGGAACCGCTTTGTCGAGCTGCGCGCGTCGTACCGCTGACTGCCGACCGGGATCGTCCGGCCACGAACGCTCCCCGACCGCCCCCGATACTGTCGACCCATGCAGATCGCGCTGCTCGGCGAGCTCGAGGTTCTCGACGACCACCAGGCCGCCGTCGCGATCACCGGCGCGAAGCTGCGGACGCTGCTCGCGGTGCTGGCCCTGCACGCCGGGAGGGCGGTGTCCGCCGAGCAGCTCGTCGACGCACTGTGGGGCGAGGAGCCTCCGGCCGCAGCACGCAACGGCCTGCAGGGCCTCGTGTCGAAGCTGCGCCGCGCGCTCGGCTCGAGCCTGGTCACCATGCGTGGAGCCGGCTACGTGCTGGAAGTGCCGCCGGAAGCGGTCGACGTGCATCGCTTCGAGCAGCTGGTCGGCGCGGGACGCGCGGCAGCGGCCGGCGGCAACCCCGAGGGCGCGATCGAGCTGCTGGCCGAAGCCGACTCGTTGTGGCGCGGCGACGCGCTCGCCGAGTTCGCGTACGAGGAGTTCGCCGCGCCGCACGTCAGCCGCCTCGTCGAACTGCGCCTCGCTGCAGTCGAGGAGCGGCTCGACATCGAGCTGCAACTGGGTGGTCACCGGGGTGCGATCGGAGAACTGGAGGCGATGGTCGCCGCCCACCCGCTGCGCGAGCGCCCGCGGGGTCTGCTGATGATCGCGCTCTACCGCGCCGGGCGACAGGCCGATGCCCTGCGCACCTTCCAGGAGGGGCGCCACATCCTCGGCGAGGAGCTCGGCCTCGATCCCGGGCCCGAGCTGCGCCAGCTGGAGGCGGCGATCCTCGCCCAGGACCCGTCGCTCGATGCGCCCGCGGCCGCCGGCCCAGGTGCGGCCTCGCCGACCGAGCAGCGCTCGACCGTTCCCGAGTCGTTGACACCGTTGGTCGGCCGCGACCGGGAGGTGCGCGACCTCGTCGGGCTGTTCGAGGATCATCGCTTCGTCACGCTCGTCGGGCCGGGCGGGGTGGGTAAGACCAGGCTGGCGCTGGAGGTGGCCCGCGATCTCGCCGCGCGCCTGAGCCACGGCGCGTGTCTCGTCGAGCTCGCACCGGTCGGCGTGCCGGCAGGCGTACGTGGCGCGATCGCGTCCGCACTCGATCAGCCCGACCCGACCCGCCTGGCAGAGATGATCGGCAGCCGCGACCTGCTGATCGTGCTCGACAACTGCGAGCACGTCATCGCCATGGCCGCCGAGGTGGCCGAGGACCTGCTGCGACGCTGCCCGGGTCTGCGCCTGCTGGCGACGAGCCGCGAGGGACTGCGCGTCGGTGGCGAATCCATCTGGCCCGTGCCGCCATTGGCCACCGACGATGCGGTCGAGCTGTTCCTCACCCGAGCGCGGGCCGCAGGTTCGCCGCCGGTGGTCTCGGACGCACTGCTCACGGCCGTCTCCGAGATCTGCGTGCGTCTCGACGGCCTGCCGCTGGCGATCGAGCTCGCCGCCGCTCGCACGCGAGCGTTTCCCATCCAGCAGATCTCGTCGCGGCTGAACGACCGCTTCCGTCTCCTGACGGGCGGGTCGCGCACCGCGTTGCCGCGCCAGCAGACCTTGCGGGCAGTGGTCGACTGGAGCTACGAGCTGCTGTTCGACGACGAGCAGCGCGTCTTCGAACGACTGTCGGTGTTCCCGGGCGGCTGCGATCTGGCCACCGCCGAGGTGGTCTGCGCCGACGACGCGATCGAGGCCACCGACCTCGGCGACATCATCCACGCACTCGTCGACAAGTCGCTCGTCATCGCGGTGCCCACGGGAGACCAGCTCCGCTTCACGCAGCTGCAGACGCTCGCGCAGTACGGCCGGGAGAAGCTCGCCGAACGTGGCGACTCCGAGCGGATCCGCGACGCGATGGCGGCGCACTACGCCTTGCTGTGCGCTGGCTCTGCGGCTGCGTTCGTCGGCGACGGACAGAGGGCCTGGTTGATGGCAATCGACCAGGAGCAGGACAACATCCGCGGCGCGCTGGAGTGGGCCGTCGCCAACGACGACGCCGAGACCGCGCTCACCATCGCCGGTGGCGCGAGCTGGCCGCACTGGCTGGCGGGCACCTCTGTCGAGGCCAAGCGTTGGCTCGACGACGCCTTCCGCTGCGCCGGCGACGCGACCGACCGCCCGCGCGCGCTGGCGTTGACCGGCCGCGGGTTGATCGACTTCCAGCTCGGCGCACACGCAGGTGTCGACGCCGACCTCGGCGCTGCGCTGTCGATCTTCCGCGATCTCGACGACATGGCATCGATCGCCCTCACCTATTCGTTCTATGCGGAAGTTGCAGCCGCTCGTGGAGACGTGGAGGAGGGGCGACGGCGTCGGCACCAAGTGCTCGACTTCTACCTCGCGATGCCCGACGATCTGTTCGTCGTTGCTGCGCGTGCGTACTCGCGGGCGAAGCTCGGCGTCCTCGACGGAGACCTCGCCGCGGGCGAGCGCTACTACCGGGAGGCCGCCGACGGATTCGCTCGGGTCGACCGGCCGATGATGCGCGCCATGTGCCTGGGCATGGTGGCCGACTTCGACGAGCGCCTCGGCCACTACCCGGCGGCGATCGTCGAGCTCGAGGATGCGATCGCGATCAACGAATCGCTCGGGCTGCGAGGCTTCAACACTTCGTTGCTCGCCCGGCTGGGATGGGCGCTGCTGCAGGACGGCGACGGGGCGCGTGCCGAACTCGCGTACCGCCGCGCGCTCGAGGTCGCTCGCCGGCTCGGCAACACGCCCGTTGTCTTCCTCGCGCTCACCGGTCTGGCCGTCATCCACCAGCGACACGGGCGCACAGCCGCGGCCACCGAGACGTGCGGCGAAGCGCTCCACCTCTACCTCGCCGGAGCGCCACGCCGGCTCGCCAACCGCATCGACCCGCGGGCCGACGTGCTCGCCGGTGCCGAGGTGTGCTGCGTCGTGCTCGCCATGGTTGCAGCCGACGCAGGTGACGGCGAGTGGGCGGCACGTCTTCTGGGACACGCCGACCACCTCCGCACGGAGGCCGGCGGCACGGTGCCCACGTTCCTGTGCGACGACCTCGATCGCACCCGTGCACACGTGGTCACACTGCTCGGCGCCGACGCGTTCGAGCGCGAGCTCGAGCTGGGACGCCACGGCCGGCTCGCCCACGAAGTGGCCCTCGTGCCCAGTCGAAGCAGGGGTTGAGCAGGGGCTGAGCAGGTTCTGACGCCGTCGCGGCCGGTGAGTTCAGCCGCAGCACAGCCACACGTCAGCGCACTCCTGGATGGTGGCGTCATCCCGCACTCGGCGGGCACACCCCAGGAGGACCCCGTGAGTGCACTTCTCTTCCGTCTCGGCCGCAGCTGCGCCCGCCACCCGTTCCGCGTCGTCGGCCTCTGGCTGCTGGCGGCGATCGCCATCGTCGCGTTGCAAGGCGCCGCCGGCGGTCGCTTCAACGACAGCTTCCGTGTCCCCGGTGTCGAGTCGCAGCGAGCTGCCGATCTGCTGAAGGCCCGCTTCCCCAGCCACTCGGGCCAGACGGCCCGCATTGTCGTTCACGTGGCCGACGGCCGCCTCGACGACGCCGCTCACCGACCGACCATCGACCAGGCCCGTCTGCAGCTGGCGAGCGGCCACGGCGTCGCCGGTGTCACCGATCCGTTCGCCGCCCAATCGGCGGCACTGAGCCCCGATGGGAAGACTGCCTACGTCGATGTGGCGTACACCCTCGACAAGCTCGGCGCCACACAGCTCCACGACGCGACGGCAGCAGCCGACAGCGCAAAGGCGGGCGGCGTGCAGACCGAGTTCACCGGGGCGCTCGCTCAGCTCGCCAAGCACGATCCGAGCAGCGAGCTCATCGGCATCGGAGTCGCGATCATCGTGCTGCTGATCGCCTTCGGCTCGGTGGTCGCCATGGGCCTGCCCATCCTCACCGCCCTGATGGGCCTCTTCGTCGGCGCCGCCGGCGTCGGCGTGCTGTCGGCCGTGATGGACGTGCCCGAGTTCTCGTTGGTGCTGTGCATGATGGTCGGCCTCGGCGTGGGCATCGACTACTCGCTGTTCATCGTCACCCGCCACCGCCAGCACCTCCACGAGGGCATGAGCGTCGAGGACTCGGCCGGCACGGCCAACGCCACCGCCGGTCTCGCCGTGCTGTTCGCCGGCACCACCGTGGTCATCGCCATCCTCGGCCTGTTCCTCGCCGGTCTCCCGGCGATGACGTCGATGGGCGTCTCCGTGGCGTTGGTCGTGACGGTCTCGATGGCTGCCGCCATCACGCTGCTGCCCGGGTTGCTCGGGCTGGCCGGCACGAGGATCGACAAGCTCTCCATCCACCGCAAGTCGCACGTCACCAAGCCGGCACATGCGACGGTCTCGGGCCGCTGGGCCCACCACGTGGGCAGCCACCCGGTTCGCTACGCCATCCTCGGCTTCGTCACGCTCTGCGCCATCGCCACACCGGCGCTCGGCATGCGCATCGGCACGCCCGACGACGGCAACGCCGGCACCAACACCACGCAGCGCCGGGGCTTCGACCTCCTGGCCGATGGGTTCGGCAAGGGCTTCAACGGCCCGATCGTGGTGGTCATCGATGTCCCCGCGGCCGCCGATCAGGCTGCCGTGGGTCGCATCCACGATGCGCTGCAGGCCGATCCCGGCGTGGCCGCCGTCACAGCACCGTCCTTCAATGCGACCGACGACACCGCGATGATGACGGTCAACCCCACCACGGCTCCTCAGGACAAGAACACCGAGACGCTCGTGCACCACCTGCGCTCCGACGTGCTCCCCGCGGCTGTGGCCGGCACCAACGCGACGGCGATGCTCACCGGCCAGGCAATGGTGACCGACCTCACCGAGCGCATCACCAACCGCCTTCCCCTCTTCATCGCAGCCATCGTGGCGATGTCGTTCGTGCTGCTGATGATCGTGTTCCGCTCGATCCTCGTGCCGCTGAAGGCTGCACTGATGAACCTGCTCTCCATCGCAGCGGCCTACGGCGTGATCGTCGCCGTGTTCCAGTGGGGCTGGGGCAACAGCCTCATCGGCCTGCACCACACCATGCCGATCAACCCCTTCGCACCGCTGATGATGTTCGCCATCCTGTTCGGGCTCTCCATGGACTACGAGGTGTTCCTGCTGTCCCGCATCCGTGAGGAGTACGTGGCGACGGGCGACAGCCACCAGTCGGTGGTCACCGGTCTGTCGGGCACGGCGAGGGTCATCACATCGGCCGCACTGATCATGATGAGCGTGTTCGCCGCCTTCGTGCTCGGCGACGATCCGACCGGCAAGCTGTTCGGTGTCGGCCTCGCGGTGGCCGTGCTCCTCGACGCCACGCTCGTGCGCATGGTGCTCGTGCCCGCCACGATGAGCCTGCTCGGCCGTGCCAACTGGTGGCTGCCCGCATGGCTGGAGCGCATCCTCCCGCACCTCGACCTCGAGGGCTCCAGGAAGACCGTCGACNNCGAGGGGCGGTTGTGTCGCAACGACGCAGCCGCCCCTCGTTCGCGTCTGCACAGCTGATCAGCCGTCGTGGAGGTAGCGGCTGCGTTCCCACGGCGTGACGTGCCGACGTGCCTCATCGGCCTCACTACGACGTCCGTCGACCAATCTCTCCACGAGCACCGTGTCGAGACCGTCGATCAACACGTCGTCGGTGAGCAAGAGATCGATCGCCTCGTCCAGGCTCCGCGGGAGCGGCCGGTAGCGCGACTCGACGACGTGGCCCTCGTATCCACCCTGACTCTCGTCCTCGGGCGGGCCAGGGTCGGTGTCGTTCGACAGTCCGTCGGCGCCCGACAGCAGCAGCGCCGCGACGAAGAGGTACGGGTTCGCGGTTGGATCTGCACCCCGGAACTCGATGCCGGTGGAACTGACACGAACGAGGGACGCCCGGTGACGATGGCTCCACATGATGGACGACGGAGCCTCGGCGGTGGCGTGCAGTCGCTTGTAGGAGTTGACGGTGGGAGCGAACAAGGCGCACATGCCCTCGGCGTGGTCGAGTTGGCCGCCGACGAACGCGCGGCCATCCTCGGTGAGAGAGCTTCCGTCGAGGAGCCCTGCGACGTGTTGGTGGACGTGCAACCCCGACCCTGGCACGTCGTCGAAGGGCCGCGGCATGTACGTCACCTGCAACCCCGCACGCCGAGCAGTGTGTCGCACAGCCTGTTTGGCAAGTACCAGTGCATCAGCCAGTTCGAGCGCGGGCAGCGGTCCGATGTCGAGCTCGTACTGACCTGGTCCGGCCTCGTGGTGCGCCGACAGAACCGGACAACGATGAGCACCGAGCAGTTCCGCGGCAGCGAACACCACGTCGATGGCCGGGCCGAGCACGTCGTCGAAGTAGAAGCCGCTGTCGACCGGTTTGCCGAGGTCGTCGATGACGTAGAACTCGAGCTCGGCGGTGCCCGTCCACACCGAGGCCATCTCACCGAGTCGCTCGGTCACCAGCCGCAGCGCCGTACGCGGGTCACCCGGCCAGGCTGTCTGTGCGGTGGTGAGCACCTCGCAGACCACTCGGCCGAGTCCTTCTCCGAGATCGACCAACGTCGACGGAACAGGCTTGAGCACCATGTCGGTCTCGAACAGGCGCGCTCGCCCTTCGAGCGCCGAGCCGTCGAACACGACGCCGTTCTCGACGACCTGCTCCCAGAGGGAGCCTGGGATCTGCATCGAGTTCGATTGCCCGAACACGTCGGTGAACGAAAGTCGGATCCAGCGCAGATCGTTCACGAAAGCACCAACGCGAGGACGATGACGAGTGCGCATGCAGCAAGGAAGCCGGCGGACACGGCGAGTGCGAGGAGCCACACGCGTCGCGAAGTGGAAGCCGTGGACATCCCGCCCATTGGTTCCTCGGGCTCGTCGTCGAACGATGGCGGGTCGACACCATCGAGCCGATCGAGGTCGGCCAGCAGCTCGTCGGCGTGCTGGTAGCGGTTGTCCGGCCACCGCCGCATCGCATGCATGACCACGGCCGACAGCGCAGGGGGACAGTCGCGACGGCGGGTGAGAGGCGGCGGCGGAGACTGAGTGAGGTGTCCAGCCATCGTGGCCATCCAGTTGTCTCCTTTGAACGGGGCATGGCCCGTGATCAGTTCGTACATGATGACGCCCCAGGCGTAGAGATCGCTCCTGTGGTCGCCTCTGCTCCCCTGGATCTGTTCCGGGCTCATGTAATCGGGTGTTCCGAGTCCTTCGGTGAGGTGCTTCCACGTGAGCCGCTTCGCGCCGTCGACGAGTGCGGTGCCGAAGTCGGCGATCTTGAGGCGGCCGTCGGTGCCGACGAGCACGTTCTCAGGTTTCAAGTCACGGTGCACGACACCGCGAGAATGAAGGTACGACAGACCGAGCGCGAGTTCACGGCCCCACTCGACCGCCGTGTCGAGGGGAACGCCTCGATGATGAGGATCGAGCGCTCGCTCACGTTGACGAAGGTTGCCGCCCTCCACGTACTCGAGCACGAGGTAGTGCTCCGAACGGTGGGCAGCGTCGTCGACGGCTCCTTGGACATGAGGGTGCGACAGCGATCGGGCGATCGCGGCCTCACGCTGGTACCGCTGGAAGATGGAGACGTCGGCGAGCAGCGCCGGATTCGGCGACTTGATGACGACGAGTCGGCCATCAGCTGCATCGTCTCTGTCACCGTCATGACACCGTGCGAGATACGTCTCCGCATACGCCCCGGCGCCCAGCGGCTCGATGATCTCGTAGCGGTCGACGATGGTTCCCGGTGACCAACGCATCTCTCAACGCCTCCAACGGAACAACGAGCGACGTTGCTGCAACGCGCCGCCCGGAAGTTCCGCTCGGACGTGGACGACGACAGCCGTGATGTTATCAGCGGCCTCTCTCGACACTGCGAGAGCGACCAATCCGGTCGCTGCGCCGACGCCGTCGACGAGCCCGCTACCGAGAGACCGAGAGGCTTCGAGCAGTTCCTGCTGGGCGACATCGCCCCACAGGCCATCGGTGCAGAGGATGAACACATCACCAGGCTCGACATCGTGCCGCACGAGGTCGACCTGCAGACCCGGAGTGCTCCCGAGCGAGCGGGTCAACTGGCTCCGAGCCGGGTGTGCGGCAGCTTGCTCGGGAGAGATGAGCTTCATTCGCAGCATCTCCCCGACGCGTGAGTGGTCGCTGGTCAGCTGCAGGCAGGCGTCGCCCCGGATGAGGTATGCACGGCTGTCGCCGACATGCGCAACGATCGCTTCGTCACCCGTGAGGGTGAGCGCCGTCAGCGTGGAGCCCATTCCCGCGCAGCCGGCGTCGAAGGAAGCGATGTGGACCGCGGTGTTCGCGGCGCGCACCGCGGCGCGCAACGCCTTGGGCGGATCGTCGAACGAACCGCTGACCCACTGGCGCAGAGCGGTCTCACCGGCGGTGCGACTCGCCACCTCGCCGGCCGCGTGACCACCCAGCCCGTCCGCGACGACGAAGAGCGGAGGACGCGACGCCCGGCCGTCGTGTTGATCCTCGCCATCCACCTCGGCGACCGCGACGGCGAAGTCCTCGTTGTGGTCGCGGGTCGGTCCCTGGTCGGAGCACAAACCCCAATCGAGGTAGTCGGAGGTCCTCCCGTCGAGGAGATGGCCGTTCCCGGGCGCGATGTCCATGTCCGGGCCGCGCTCAACCAACATGACTGCAGGCTACGCTTGCCCCGATGGCCAGTTCCCGACCGCGCGACTCGTCCGCGCCGCCGCCGCAGGTGGGTCGGCGGCCGCCGAATCCGACGGTTCCGTTGTTGTCTGGCCTGATGTGGCTCGTCGTCGGTCTCGTCATGCTGTTCGCCTTCACTGCGTCCTGGCACATCGCGGTCGGAATCGCGTGCATCGGTGTCGGTGGGTTCTTCCTTCGGGGTGCAATCATTGCAGCGCGTCGTCAGACGCGACGTTGATCCAGCCGACGATCAGGGTTGACATCCACCCTGATCGACGGCTGGATGTCCCTTCAGACGCTGGCCGTGACCTTTCGCTCCGCTTCGATGTCGATCATCTTGTGACCTCGCTTGGCGGGATTGAAGACCATCCACAGAGCGCCGATGACGACCCAGACGCCCACGATCGCCAACGCCTTGTAGGCATCCTTGGCAGCCGATCCGCCGGCCTTGAGCGCAAGGACGACGATGGCCACGAGCATCGCCAGGTTCATCAGTGCCCCGACAGCCGGCACGATGTAGTGCTTCACGTAGTGCTTGTCGTGTCGATGGCTGAACGCCACGATGGCCACGATGCAGGTGAAGCCGTAGACGAAGAACGTGCCGGCATTCGACGCCAGCGTGATCTGCGTGATGTTGTCCACCTGCGCCGGCTGGACGCCGTAGATGCCGAACAACGCCGATACGGCGACGAGGACCCAGATGCCTGCATGAGGCGTCGCGAACTTGCCGTGCAGGAGGCCGAGGATGCTCGGCATCTCNNGTTGAGGCAGGCGAGCGTGGTTCCGAGCAACGCGAGGAGCACGACGAACGCCACGATGAGCGACAGTGACGTTCCCGCCTTCCCGGCCATCGACTTGATCATCGAGCCGATGGGCGCCGGGTCCACCGCCGCCGCGCTGTAGCCGGTGAGCTTCGTCCCGTCCGCCGCGGTCGACGAGATGGTCGCAGCGCCGACAGCGAAGTTCGCAGCGAAGTACTGCAGCAGGTAGCAGAATGGCGATGGTGGACTGGTAGAGGACGTGCATGAAGCTGTGCGGCACCACGACCGCCTTGGCGTTGACCAGCTCGAACGCCTTCGAACTGTGCGCGAAGCGGTAGATGATGAAGTAGGTGCTCAACGCGACCAGCATCGTGATCTGGATCACGTTCACGATGATCGCCGCCATCGTCGACCCGGACACGCCGCGGTAGGCCACGTAACCGACCAGTGCCGAGAACACCACCGCCGATGCGGCGAGCGGCACGTACGTGAGCGTGTGATGGGCGACAGTCGAGTAGATGTACCCGAACAACGTCGCGGTGAACGCGATCATGATGCCCGGGTAGATCCAGTAGT
>PMCN01000184.1:18298-21364 GCA_003154135.1 Acidimicrobiaceae bacterium | reverse complement strand
CGTCGAGGCCGTCGATGAGGTTGATGGCCTGGGTCATGCCCAGCAGCCACACCACGGTGACGAGGGGCACCCAGTCGTCGCTGAGGATGTACACGTCGACGAACGGCACGCGGAAGTAGAACATCGTGACGCCGTACACGACGAGCACCACGCCCACCAGCACGGTGCCCATCACCTTCGCCGGCGCCGACAGCTCGCGCACATCGTCGACGAAGCCGACGAAGAACATCAGCAGCGCGGCGAACAGCACGCCCTTGGGCTCGGAGTTGCGGGCGAACAGCGGACCGAACACGTCCCACACCCGCGCCACGCCGAACGCGACGACGAACCCGATGATCATCGCGATGCCGCCGACGTCGGGCGTGGGCACCTTGTGGATGCGGCGTGCGTCGGGCGCGACCACCCAGCCGAAGCGACGGGCGACGATGGCGACGAGTGGCGTCACGGCGAACGTGGTGACGGCCGCGATGGCGCCGATGACGAGGTACTCACCCGTACCGGGCATCAGCCCGGCCGGTCTGCGTCGTTGCTCACGTGTGCGTCGTTGCCCACGTCAGCGTCGGTGATCATGACGATGAACTGTAGCGATCAGGCGTATGCGGGGAACTGAGCGCACAGGGCCGCCACCTCGGCCTTGGCGGCGGCGATGGCAGAGGTGTCGGTGCGGTGTCGCAGGACCCGCGCGATGAGCTCGGCGATCTGCACCATCTCCGGCTCCTTCATGCCCTGCGTGGTGACCGACGGGGTGCCGATGCGCACGCCCGACGTGACGAACGGGCTGCGCGGGTCGTCGGGGATGCTGTTCTTGTTCAACGTGATGCCGCCGGCGTCGAGCACGCTCTGCGCTTCCTTGCCCGTGAGGTCGGCGTCGAACGGACGCAGGTCGACCACCATCAGATGGCTGTCGGTGCCGCCGCTGACGAGGCGGAAGCCTTGCTGCACGAGGGCCTCGGCGAGGGCGTCGGCGTTGAGCAGGATCTGCCGCGCGTAGTCGGCGAAGCTCGGCTGCGACGCCTCGAAGAACGCCACGGCCTTGCCGGCGATGACGTGCTCGAGCGGGCCGCCCTGCCAACCCGGGAACACGGCCTTGTCGATGGCAGCCGCGTACTCGGACTTGCTGAGGATGCACCCGCCGCGCGGCCCGCGCAGGGTCTTGTGGGTGGTGAACGTGACGATGTCGGCGTACGGCACCGGGCTGGGGTACACGCCGCCGGCGATGAGGCCGGCGAGGTGTGCTGCGTCGAACAGGAACATCGCGCCCACCTCGTCGGCGATGGCCTTGAACGCCGCCGGGTCGAGCCGGCGCGGGTAGCTCGTGGTGCCCGCGACGATGAGCTTCGGGCGGTGCTCGAGCGCGAGGTCGCGCACCTGGTTCATGTCGATGCGCTCGTCGCCCGGCGTCACCTTGTACGGCACGAACCTGTAGAGCTTGCCGCTGGCGTTCACCGGCGAGCCGTGCGTGAGGTGCCCGCCGTGGTCGAGGCTGAGGCCGAGCACTGTGTCGCCGTAGTCGAGGATGGCCTGGTAGGCACACATGTTGGCGTTGGCACCGCTGTGCGGCTGCACGTTGGCGTGGTCGGNNTAGTAGCGCTTGCCGGGGTAGCCCTCCGCGTACTTGTTGGTGAGCGCGCTGCCCACCGCGCGCATCACCGCGGGCGAGGTGAAGTTCTCGCTGGCGATGAGCTGCAGTCCGGTGCACTGGCGCTCGACCTCGCGGTCGATGAGGTCGAAGAGCACCGTGTCGGGAGTGGTGTCGCTGGGGAAGGGCATGGGTCAGGCTCCAGGTGTTGATTCGTCGAGTTCGATCTGCATCAGCTGCTCGACGCGGCGGGCATGGCGCCCGCCTTCGAACGGCGTGCCGAGGAAGATGGCGAGGATCTCCTCGGCGAGACCCACGCCCACCACGCGGCCGCCCATGCTGAGCACGTTGGCGTCGTTGTGCTNNGCCATGCGGGCGGTGTAGAGGTCGTTGCACAGCGCGGCGCGCACGCCGTGCACCTTGTTGGCGGCGAGTTGCTCGCCCTGGCCGCTGCCACCGATGACGATGCCGAGGTCGGCACCGCCGTCGCGCACGGTGCGGGCAACCGCGGCACAGATGGGCGGGTAGTCGACGGGCTCGGTGCTGTGGGTGCCGTGGTCGAGCACCTCGTGACCATCTCGCGCCAGCACACCGATGATGTGCTGCTTGAGTTCGTAGCCGGCATGGTCGGAGCCGATCGCGATCCGTGACATCGCGGCGAGTGTAGGTGGCGAGGCGCACCCGGCACAGTCCGCTGTACCGCGTGTCAACGCGGCTGGTTCGTCGGCGACCAGGCGTTGTTCCTACCCTTGGCCTTCATGCCGATCGACCCCCGAACCCCTGTGCTCATCGGCGCAGGCCAGTACCTGCACCGCGCCGCCGGCCTCGACGACGCTCTCGACGCCTCGGCGCTCATGGTGGAGGCCATCCGTGCCGCGGCCATCGACGCCGGCCTCGGCTCCGTGCCGTCGCCCGATGCCATCCGCGTGGTGGGGTTGCTGAGCTGGCGCTACGGCAATCCCGCCTGGGTGGTGGCGCAGCAGCTGGGGGTGTCGCCGCGCGAGACGGCCGTGAGCACCATGGGTGGCAACAGCCCGCAGACCCTCGTGAACAGCACGGCGCTCGACATCCTCCGCGGCGACCTCGACATCGCCATCCTCACCGGCGGCGAGGCGTGGCGCACGCGCATGAAGGCTCGCAAGGCCGGCATCGAACCGCAGTGGCCCGTGGCGCCCGACGACACCGCGCCGCGCGTGCTGGGTGAGGAACTGGTGATGAACCACGACGCCGAGAAGGCGCGTCACATCACCATGCCGGTCCAGGTGTACCCGATGTTCGAGACGGCCATTCGCGCCCGCGCCGGCCGCTCGCCCGCCGACCACCTCGCGACCATCAGCGAGCTGTGGTCACGATTCAGCGCCGTTGCCGCCGACAACCCGAATGCGTGGATCCGAACCGCGCTGTCCGCCGAGGAGATCCGCACACCCAGTGCCGGCAACCGCATGGTCGGGCTGCCGTACACGAAGTACATGAACTCCAACAACGAC
>PMCN01000184.1:4597-18146 GCA_003154135.1 Acidimicrobiaceae bacterium | reverse complement strand
TCGCCGGCGGCCCCTGGAACAACTACGTCATGCACGCCATCGCCACCGTGATGGGCGACCTGCGCGAGGGCATCGGCAGCACGGGTCTCGTGTGGGCGAACGGCGGCTACACCACCAAGCACGCGTTCGGTGTGTACAGCGCGAACCCGCCTGTCACCCCGTTCCGGCACGCGCATCCCCAGGACGAGATCGACGCCATGCCGAGCCGCGAGCTGGCACTGCCGGAGCAGGCAGCGGGCACTGCCACCATCGAGTCGTACACGGTGATGCACAACCGCGACGGCAGCCCGGAGACCGCCATTGCGTCGCTGCTGCTCGCCGACGGGCGCCGCGCATGGGGCACGGCGAGTGACACCACGGTGGCCGCNNCCGGCCTGGTCACCGGCGACCGGGATAGGGTGACCCTCCACACCGAGAGGGACGATCATGGACACCTGGGAGATGATCGATGCCGAGCGCCTCGAGTTGGCCGATCTGTGCGATTCGCTCACCCTCGAGCAGTGGGATGCACCGAGCCTGTGCAGCCAGTGGCGGGTGCGCGATGTCACGGCCCACGTCGTGCAGGTGGCGACGCAGAGCGGCCTCGCCTTCCTCGGCACGCTGGTCAGGTACGGGTTCCGCGTCAACACGATGATCGAGCGCCAGGCCGTCCGCCGCGGCTCGTCCGCCACGCCCGAGCAGCTCTGCGCCCAGGTGCGCGCCCTCGTCGGCGTGCGCCGCGCGCTCCCCGGGGTGAAGCCCACGGGCGTGTTGTCGGGCGAGCTCATCCACCAGCAGGACATCCGGCGCGCGCTGCACCTGCCGCGCACGCTCGACCCGGCACGGGTGACCATCGCGCTCGACGAGGTGATCGGCACGTCGGCCGGCATCCTCCCCGGCAAGCGGCGCGCCGAGGGGCTCTACCTGCGCGCGCTCGACTTCGGGTGGCAGCGGGGCGACCCGAACGCGCTCGGCGTGTCGGGTTCCGGTGAGGCTGTGTTGATGGCGCTCGCCGGTCGCGCCGATGGTCTCGCCGACCTCAACGGTCAAGGCGTCGACACCATGCGCGCCCGCCTCTGACCCTCCCCTTCTTCGAACTTTGGCGGTGAGCCGGGCCTCCGGCCCGTGCCAGCGCCAAAGTTGGTCGGTCGTGCGAGGATGTGGGGATGCGTGGGTGGACGTGCCCTGGGTGCGGGCGGTTCTTCGAACGGTCGCGGCAGTCGCACGACTGCGCCCCCGGTCTCTCGCTCGACGACTACTTCGCGACCGGGCCTCCGCACGAGCGCCCGGTGTTCGACGCCGCGATGCGGCACCTCGGCACCGTTGGCCCGGTGCACGCAGACATCGTCTCCGTCGGCATCTTCCTCAAGAACCCTCACAAGTTCGCCGAGCTGCGGCCCATGCAACGCTGGGTGTCGGTGTCGTTCGCCCTGCGCCGCCAGGCACGCCACCGCACCATCACGCGGAAGGTGACCGAGTACAACGGCCGCTACTGGCACGTCGCCAACGTCGCCGACCCGGCCGACCTCGACGACGCGTTCTGCGACCTGCTCACCGAGGCGTACCGGGCCACGTCCGCCTGACCCCCGCCACCTTTGGCGCTGAGCCGGGCCTGCGGCCCGTGCCAGCGCCAAAGTTGCGGGGTGGCAAGCTCGGGGGATGTCGACCGCACCGCTCCCCATCATCCTCGACTGCGACCCGGGGCACGACGATGCCATCGCCATCGTCGTCGCGGCCCGCCACACCGAGGTGCTCGGCATCACCACCGTGTCGGGAAACGCTCCCCTGAGCGCCACCACCCGCAACGCCATCATCATGCGCGACCTGCTCGGCATGAGCGCGCCCGTGCACGCCGGCGCCGAGGTGCCGCTGGTGCGCCCCGCGCGCCACGCCGCCTACGTGCACGGCAAGAGCGGCATGGACGGCGCCGACCTGCCCGAGCCGAGCGGCCCTCCCGCGAGTCGCGACGCGGTGGGCTTCATCATCGACACCTGCCGCGCGCAGGAGGGCGTGTGGCTGGTGCCCACCGGTCCCCTCACCAACATCGCGCTGGCCCTGAGGTCGGCACCCGATCTCGCCGCACGCATCGCCGGCATCTCGCTGATGGGCGGCGGCACGTTCGGCAACTCCACGGCTGCAGCAGAGTTCAACATCCTGTGCGACCCCGAGGCCGCCGACATCGTGTTCTCCTACGGCGGGCCGCTCATCATGGCCGGGCTCGACCTCACCCATCAGTTCCAGGCCGTCCCGGCGCGCGTCGAGATGGTGCGCGCGCTGCCTGGCCATCTCGCTGTGGTGCTCGCCGACCTGCTCGACTTCTTCAGCGGCACCTACCGCTCGCGCCACCACGGCATCGGCGGCGCCGCAGTGCACGATCCGTGCGCGGTGATGGCGCTCACCCACCCGCACCTGTTCCAACGCAAGTTCGCGCACGTCGAGGTCGAGATCCACGGCACCCGCACCGCGGGCATGACGGTCATCGATCAGCGCGCTCTGCGCGAAGTGCCCGAGCCCAACTGCGACTGGCTCACCGGCATCGACGCCGACGCCGGCTGGCAGGTCATCGTCGACGCCATCACCCACTTCTCGCACTGACCCTCTGCGGCCAATGACTGCGGCCACTGACTGCGGCCGCTGACCGCCCGGCTCGGGCGCCCGTGGGTGCGCCACCTACGCTGCGCGGCATGCGTGCAGCCGTGATGCGTGATTGGCAACTCCGGGTCGACGACGTGCCCGACCCCACCCCTGGCCCCGGCCAGGTGCTCACCAAGGTGCTCGCCTGCGGCATCTGCGGGAGCGACCTGCACATGCTGCGCCACGGCGCCGAGGTGCGCCGGCTGATGTCGGAGCTGCAGGGCGACGCGCCGCCCGACCCCATGTCGCCGAAGTCGTTCGAACCGGACCACGACACCGTGATGGGTCACGAGTTCTGTTGCGAGGTCGTCGATCTCGGGCCGGGCGTCGACAACCTGAAGGTGGGCGACGTGGTGGTCGGCATGCCCGTCGCGTTCGACGCCGAGGGCATGCACGCCTTGGGCTACAGCAACCGCTACAACGGCGGCTACGCCGAGTTGATGGTGCTCAACGAACTGCTCGGCATGAAGGTGCCCGACGGGCTGCCGGCACCCATGGCCGCGCTCACCGAGCCGCTCGCCGTGGGCGTGCACGCGGTGGCCAAGAGCCGCATCGAGAAGGGCGAGGCCGCCATCGTGCTCGGGGCCGGGCCGGTGGGTCTGGCGTGCATCGCCGAGCTGCGCATGAAGGGCATCGGCCCCATCGTGGTGGCCGACTACTCGGCCAAGCGTCGCGAGCTGGCTGCCCGGCTCGGTGCCGACGAGGTGGTCGACCCGCGCGACACCACCGCCATCGACGCCTGGAGGCGCATCGACGGCCAGAAGCCGCTGGTGATCTTCGAGGCCGTCGGCGTGCCCGGGATGATCTCGCAGACCATGGCCATCGCGCCGCGGCACAGTCGGGTGTTGGTGGTGGGCGCGTGCATGCAGCAGGACGTCATCCACCCGATGCTCGGCATCGGCAAGGAGCTCAACATCCAGTTCGCGCTGGGCTACGAGCCGCACGAGTTCGCGGCCTCGCTCACGGCGATCGCCGACGGAGCGATCGACCTCCAGCCGTGGCTCACCGGCACCGTGTCGGTCGACGGTGTGCCGCAGGCGTTCGACGATCTCGCCAACCCCGAGGCCCACGCCAAGATCCTGGTGGTGCCCGGCAGCTGAGCCCGCGTTCGCCTGGCAGACTGCCGGACGATGAGCGACACGTTTCCTCGCCAGTACGCCCGCACGCAACGGCTCAGCCTCGGCGAGCCGCGCAACGTCGTGGTCTCCCCCGACGGCGGGCGCGTGGTGTTCGCGCGCAGCCGCGCCGGCGACGACCCCGTGAACTGCCTGTGGGTGCTCGACCTCCCCGGTGGTGGCGAACGGCTCATCGCCGATCCGCTCGAACTGCTCGAGGTCGATGACACCGACGGCCTGCCCGTCGAGGAGCGGCTCCGCCGCGAGCGCATGCGCGAGGGCGCCGGTGGCGTCACCGCGTACGCCACCGATCGCGCCGTCGCCGTCTGCGCATTCGCGCTGGCCGGGCGCCTGTTCGTCGCCGGACTGGTCAGCGGCAAGGCGCGCGAGCTGGCCGTCGATGGGCCGGTGTTCGATCCGCGGCCCGATCCCGTGGCCACCCGCGTCGCCTACGTCAGCGGCCGCACCCTGCGCGTCGCCGAGCTCGACGGCCACAACTGGGAGCTCGCCGGTGACGAGTCGCCCGACATCAGCTGGGGCAGCGCCGAGTTCATCGCGGCCGAGGAGATCCACCGCTTCCGCGGCTACTGGTGGAGTCCCGACGGCGCTGCGGTGGCCGCCACGCGGGTCGACGTCGGCGAGGTGCAGCGTTGGTACATCTCCGACCCGGCCAGTCCTGACGAACCCGCCACCGAGGTGCGCTACCCAGCAGCGGGCACCGCAAACGCCACCGTCACGCTGCACGTGCTCGCGCTCGACGGCGGCGCCACCGAGGTGCTCTGGGACCACGCCGGATACCCCTACCTCACCGATGTGCAGTGGACCGCCGCCGACCGGCTGCTCCTCACCGTGCAGTCGCGCGACCAACGCAGCCTCATGGTGCTGGAGGGCGATGCGGCCACCGGGGCCACGGAGCCGATGTTCGCCGACGGCGACACGGCGTGGGTCGAGCTCGTGCCCGGCACACCCGCGACCATCGCCGACGGGCAGCTCGTCACCGCCGGCGATCGCGACGGCGCACGCCGGTTGCTCGTCGACGGCCGGCCGGTCACACCCGTCGACCAGCAGGTGCGGTCGGTGCTGTGCGCGCAGGGCGACGAGGTGTACTTCACCGCCAACCCGATCGCCGACCCGACGGTCGCTCACGTGTGGCGCTACACCAGCGACGGTGTGCTCACCGCGCTCACTGCCGACGCCGGCGTGCACTCGGCCACGGTGGGGGGCGACACGGTGGTGGTGCGCTCGGCCACGTTGCACACGCCCGGCACCGTCACCCGCGTGGTGGGCGGGCCCGTCATCGCCTCGCACGCGCAGCAGCCGCTGGCTCGACCCAACGTCACCCTGCATCGGTACGGCAGCCGTGCGTCGGCCACAGCGGTGCTGCTCCCTCACCATCACGACGGCTCACCTCTGCCGGTGCTCCTCGACCCGTACGGCGGACCGCACGCGCAGCGGGTGCTGGCCGCGCACAACGGCTACCTCACCTCGCAGTGGTTCGCCGACCAGGGCTTCGCCGTGGTGATCATCGACGGCCGCGGCACACCCGGTCGTGGGTCCGAGTACGAACGGGCCGTGCTCCACGACCTGGCGTCGCCGGTGCTCGACGACCAGGTGGAGGCATTGCAGGCCGCAGCCGCCGAGCATCCACTCGACCTCGCTCGCGTCGCCATCCGCGGCTGGAGCTTCGGCGGCTACCTNNCCGGTCACCGAGTGGCGCCTCTACGACACGCACTACACCGAGCGCTACCTCGGCGACCCCAGCATCGACGACACGCCGTACGCAGTGTCGAGCCTGCTGCCGCTGGCCGACGAGCTCACCCGCCCGCTGCTGCTGGTGCACGGGCTGGCCGACGACAACGTGGTGGCGGCGCACACGCTGCAGCTCTCCAGTGCGTTGCTGGCCGCGGGCAAGCCGCACGAGGTGCTGCCGTTGGTGGGCGTCACCCACATGACGCCGCAGGAGGTGGTGGCCGAGAACCTGCTGCTCCACCAGCTCGACTTCCTGCGCCGCGCGCTGGGGCTCGGCACCGATCAGCGCTGACGCACCGCCCTCGCGAGCCGGGTCACGTCGTCGAGTTGCTCTCGGGCGACCGCCAGCTCGGGACAGGTGTAGATCGCCACGTCGTGCGCACCCGCCTCACCCAGCGACGCGACGTGCTCGACCGCGTCGTCGAAGGTGCCGATGGCGCCGACCTCGATCCACCACTCGCGTGGCATCGACGCGAGCGCCTCGGCGCCGCCCGCAGCGAGCCGCTCGCGCAGCTCGTCGGCATGCGGATGGGCATCGAGGGCGGGGTTCGGCGACGACAGCCAATCGGCGAGCACGGGAGCCATGACGCGGTGCGCAGCGCGGGCGTCGTCCTCCACGCAGATCGACGAGAACACGCTCACCCGGAACCCCGCCGGTGCGCCGGCCTGCTGCACGGCCGCGCGCACGTACGCCGGCCCGGCGCCCTCCACCAGCACCACGCCGTCGGCCACCCTGCCGGCGAGGGCGAGCGACCTGGGACCGCGCACACCGGCCACCACAGGAGGCACCACCTCGGGCGGCTGTGCCAGCTGCACGTCGGTGAGGTGCACCTCGCGGCCGTCGAAGGTGACCCGCTCGCCGTGCAGGAGGCGACGGACCACGGAGATCACTTCGTCGAGCGTCGTGAGCGGACTCGGGGTGCGCGCTCCCATCTGCTCCATCCAGCTCTGCACCCCGTGCCCGATCCCGGCGATCACGCGACCGGGGGCCAGGTTGGCGAGCGTCGCGATCTCCATCGCCGTGATCGCGGGGTTGCGTGCCACGGCCGGCAGGATGCCGAGACCGACGGTGAGGCGCTCAGAGCGGGCTAGCGCGGTCGCCGCCAGCGAGACAGCGGCGGTGAAGAAGCAGTCCTCGATCACCCACAGCTGATCGAGGCCGGTGCGGTCGGCATGCTCGGCGAACTCGACCACGGCGGAGGGGGGAAAGGTGCGGTCGAAGCACAACCCGACCTGGGGCACAACCATGACGCGGAACCTAACACCGGCGTGCATGCCCGCTGACCGACTGGCCAGTCCCGCTGACTGACCTGGCAGGCCCGTTGACTGGCGCACCCGGCAGTAGCAGAGCAGCTCACTGCGCCGTATGGTCGCCCCTCGTGCCCGAAGCCAAGAACCTCGTCGCCCCCCTCTCGCCCGCGCTCGAGGCGTTCCTCGCACGCACCGACGTCGAGACGCCGTACGTCGTCGTCGATGTCGACCTCGTCGAGCAGCGCTACCACCAGCTCGTCGCCGAACTGCCCGCGGCCGGCGTGTTCTACGCCGTCAAGGCGAACCCTGCGCTGCCCCTGCTGCAGCGGCTGAACGACATCGGGTCGTCGTTCGACGTGGCCAGCCCCGCCGAGATCGACCGCTGCCTCGAAGTGGGCGCCGCGCCGTCGCAGATCTCGTACGGCAACACCATCAAGAAGCGCCGCGACATCGCGTATGCGGCGTCGTGCGGCGTGCGCCGCTTCACCATCGACGCCGTGCCCGAGCTGGAGAAGGTCGCCGACGTTGTGGCCGATGCCGAGGTGTGCGTGCGACTGCGCCACGACTGCGGCGGCGCCGACTGGCCGCTCTCGCGCAAGTTCGGCTGCGAGGCACCCGAGGTGGCCCAGCTGATGGTGCTCGCCGCGCAGGCCGGCATGCGCACCGGCGTGTCGTTCCACGTCGGCTCGCAACAGCGCGACCTCACCGCGTGGGACACCACGCTGGAGGTGGTCGCGGGCATCGTCGAACGCGCGCACGAAGGCGGCGCCGCGCTGCACTTCCTCAACCTCGGCGGTGGGTTCCCCGGCGCATACGTCGACGCCGTGCCCTCCATCCCCACCTACGGCCGCGCGGTGCGCGCCGCGTTGCAGAAGTGGTTCCCGCAGGGCGTTCAGGAGCTGATGATCGAACCAGGCCGCTACCTGGCCGCCGATGCCGGAGTGCTGCGCACCGAGGTGGTGCTGGTGTCACGCCGCTCGCCCGACGACCTCGAGCGCTGGGTGTACCTCGACTGCGGCCGCTTCCACGGTCTGGCCGAGACGATGGACGAAGCGATCCGCTACCGCCTGCGCACCCCGCACGACGGCACCGCCACCGGCCCGGTGGCACTGGCCGGGCCCACGTGCGACTCGGCCGACGTGCTCTACGAGAAGAACGCCTACCACCTGCCGCTCGCCCTGGCCGAGGGCGACCACGTCGACATCCTGTCGGCGGGCGCCTACACCACCACGTACAGCTCGGTGGGCTTCAACGGGTTCGCCCCGCTCGCTGAGTACTGCGTGTCGGCGCGATAGGTCGCGGGGTCCTCCCGGCCGGGAAGTCCGACACCGCTGCGAATAGTGTGCGGGGACCGCGCACGAAGGGGGTTCTGCCGTGGGGGCACAGCAGCGCAAGGAGTTCGAGGGCGTCATCGGGCGCACCTTCGACGAGTCGACGCCGTGGTGGCCGCCGCTCGAGCGCGCACCGGAGGGTGCCCCGAACGTCGTGATGGTGCTGCTCGACGACGTCGGCTACGCGCAGTTCGGATGCTACGGCAGCGACATCGCGACCCCCACCTTCGATCGCATGGCCGCCGGCGGTCTGCGATTCAGCAACTTCCACACCACGGCGCTGTGCTCCCCCACCCGCGCCTGTCTCATGACCGGTCGCAACCACCACGCCAACGGCATGGCGCGCATCGTCGAGTTCGCGTCGGGCTTCCCCGGCTACGACGCCACCATCCCACCGCAGAACGGCTTCATCTCCGAGACGCTGGTGCGCAACGGGTACGCCACGTTCGCCGTCGGCAAGTGGCACCTCGCGCCCGCCACCGAGATGCACCTGGGCGGCCCGCGCCACCACTGGCCGCTGGGCAAGGGCTTCGAGCGCTTCTACGGCTTCCTCGCCGGCGAGACCGACCAGTACCGGCCCGACCTCATCGACGACAACCACCAGGTGCCCGTGCCGCGCACGCCCGACGAGGGCTACCACCTCACCGAAGATCTCGCCGATCACGCCATCGGCTACCTGAAGGACCTGCGCGCCTACTCGGCCGACAAGCCGTTCTTCCTCTACGTCGCGCCGGGGGCGTGCCATGCACCGCACCAGGCGCCGGCGTCGTACATCGAGCCCTACCGCGGCCGGTTCGACCACGGCTGGGATGCGTGGCGCGAAGAGGTCTTCGCGCGGCAGACCGCGTCGGGCCTGCTGCCCACCGGCACCGAGCTGTCCGGGCGGCCGACATGGGTACCGGCATGGGACTCGCTGTCGCCCGACCAGCGCCGCCTCTACGCGCGGATGATGGAGGTGTATGCCGGCTTCCTGACGCACACCGACGCGCAGGTGGGCCGCGTCCTCGACTTCGTCGAGCGGATGGGCGAGCTCGACAACACGGTCGTGCTCATCATGAGCGACAACGGCGCATCGGCCGAGGGCGGGCCGCAGGGTTCGGTGAACGAGCAGTACTTCTTCAACTTCGTGCCCGAGAGCCTGGAGGAGAACCTNNCCGCTCAAGCGGTTCAAGCGCGACACGCACGAGGGCGGCGTCACGGACCCGCTCATCGTGCACTGGCCGGCTCGCCTCGGCAGTCCGGGCGAGACCCGCGGCCAGTACGTGCACACCATCGACGTCACGCCCACGTTGCTGTCGCTCATCGGCATCGTGGCGCCCACCGAGATCGCCGGCGTCGCGCAGGCACCGTTCGACGGCGTGAGCTTCCACGAGGCGCTCACCGACAGCGACAGCCCGACGGCGCACCTCACCCAGTACTACGAGATGCTCGGCTCGCGAGCGCTCTACCACGACGGGTGGAAGGCAGTGGTGTTCCACCCGCCGGCGATGATGGCCTACGACGGCACCGACGCCGGCCGGCGCTCGTTCGACGACGACATCTGGGAGCTGTACCACGTGGCCGACGACTTCTCCGAGTGCCACGACGTCGCCGTGCAGTTCCCCGACAAGCTGGCCGAACTGCAGGCGATGTGGTGGAGCGAAGCCGAACGCAACCAGGTGCTGCCGCTCAACAACCAGCCGGGCCGCTTCAACGACCGGCGCATGCGCCGCGACCGCTACGTCTACCACCCCGGCATCTCGTCGATCCCCGAGCTGATGGCACCCAACCTGCGCAACCGCGAGTTCCAGATCGCGGCGGCGCTGCACGTGCCCGCCGATGGCCCCTGCGACGGCGTCATCGTCGGCCATGGCGGCCACTCCGGCGGATATGCGCTCTACGTGCAGGGCCGGCGGCTGCACTACGTCAACAACCTGCTCGGCGCCGAGGTCACCACCGTGTCGGCAGCGGAGGAGCTGCCGGCCGGCGAGGTGCTGGTGCGCGCGACGTTCCATCCCACCGGACGCTTCCGGGGCGACCTCGAGCTCTGGTACGGCGACGTGCCGATGGGGCGTGGCGCCATCGCGCGCACGACGCCCATCACCTACGGCGTCGACCCGTTCTTCCTCTGCGAGCAGCGCATGACGCCCGTGGCGCCGCAGCTCGAGCACATCGACCGACTGCCCGACGGCGTGCTCGACCACGTCGTCGTGGAAGCCGTCGGAGCGCCGTTCCGCGACCCCGCGGGCGAGGCCCGCGCCGGCCTCGCGATGCAGTAGAACGGGCGTCATGACCCCGATCGTCGTCGACACGCCCGACGGCGCCATGAACCTCTTCGTCGCCCGACCCACCGGCACGCCCCGCGGGGCCGTCGTCGTCGTGCAGGAGGCGTTCGGTGTCACCACTCACATCCAGCACGTGTGCGAGGTGATCGCGGCGCAGGGTTGGCTCACCGTCGCACCGGCGCTGTTCCACCGGGCGCAGGTGCAGACCTTCGCCTACGACGACCTCGCCTCGGTGATGCCCGTCATGCAGTCGCTCACCATGACCGGCATCGACACCGACCTCGACGCCACCGTCGCACACCTCGCCGGGGCAGGGTTCACGCCCGACCACATCGGCATCGTCGGCTTCTGCATGGGCGGCAGCGTCGCGCTGTACGCGGCGGCCACGCGACCGTTCGGCGCGGCCGTCACGTTCTACGGCGGTGGCATCGCGCAAGGGCGGTTCGGCTTCCCGCCAGGCCTCGAGCTGGGCGCACGGCTGCAGGTGCCGTGGCTCGGGCTCTACGGCGACCTCGATCAGGGCATCCCGTTCGCCGACGTCGAGCAGCTGCGCGACATCGCATCGAACGCCGCCGTGCCCACCGAGGTGGTGCGCTACGCCGAGGGCCTGCACGGCTTCCACTGCGACGACCGGCCGGCGGTGTACCACGCCGAGATCGCCGCCGACGCCCGAGCCCGCATGCTCGCCTGGTTCGACCAGTACCTCGGCGACCGCTGACGAACTAGGTTGCAGGGCATCATGAACCAGCGTGTGAAAGATCTCTACAGCCACGTGTCCGTGCACGCCACGGCCGACCGCGAGCACGAGGCGGCGGTGGAGCTGCTGCTGCTGGTGATGGTGAGCGACCACCACATCAGCGACGACGAGGTCGACGAGATCCGCCACATCAGCGACGACTCGGGCTGGGAGACGCAGACGTTCTCGTTCGACCAGTACTTCGGCCCGGCGATGGCCAAGGTGCGCGCCGCACTGGCCGACCACACCGTCGAGGCGCTGCTCGACGACATCGACGGTCGCGTGAGCAACCACCTCCTGCGCGCCGCGCTGTTCAGTGCAGCGCGCGACGTGGCCGACATCGACCACGACATCGACCCCGCCGAGGAATCGCTCCTCGGCCAGATCGCCGCCCGCTTCGACTGATTCGGCGCCGCCGACCATCGATTCTGGGCGACGACACTGACGGAATCCGGCACCAAATCACCCCAGAAGGTGATGTGGCGTAACGCGCGCCCAGAATCCGTGTCAGCGGCGGGCGAGGGCGACTCGGTCGTGGCCGGCGAGGTCGGGGCGGACCTCGACGTCGCGGAGGCCGGCCGCCTCGAGCAGCGCGTGCACGGCCTGGCCCTGGCCGGTGCCGATCTCGAGCACGAGCCATCCGCCGGGCGCGAGCCACTCACCTGCCCCTGCTGCGACGGCACGCACCGCGTGCAGCCCGTCGGCGCCCGCGTACAGCGCGCGAGCGGGCTCCCAGTCGCGAACTGCGGGCTCGACGGCAGGGTCGTCGTCGGCGATGTAGGGCGGGTTCGAGACCACCAACGAGAACGTGCCGCGGAGGTCGGCGGGCAGCGCCGCCCACCACGACCCCAGGCCGAAGCGGGCACCCGCACCGGCGATGCCGATGCCGGCCGCGTTGGCCCGCGCCACGTCGAGCGCATCGCTGTCGAGATCGGTGAGCCACACCTCGGCGGCGCCGCGGGGCAGTTCGTGCAGCAGCGAGAGCCCGAGCGCTCCCGACCCGGTGCCGAGGTCGGCACACCGGCACGGCCGTGGCATCGTTGCAGCCAGTTGCAGCGCCACTTCCGCCACCCACTCGGTCTCGGGGCGCGGGATGAGCACCCGCCGGTCGACGAGCAGGTCGAGGTGGCGGAACGACCAGTGGCCCAGCACGTACTGGAGCGGCTCGCCGGTGCGCAGGCGGGCGAGCATGGCGTCGAGGTGACCGACGGACCTCTCGGTGACCGGCAGGTCGAGCACCTCGTCGAACTCTTCGCCGAATGCGCCGCTGGCCTCCTCGCACAGCCAGCGAGCCTGCACCCGCGTGTGCAGCGCCGACGTGTCGTGCCAGATCTGGCGCCATGTGATGGTGCCGTCGCCTTCGCTCACGCCTGGCTCTCCTGCCCGGCCAGCTGGCGGGCACGCTCCTCGGCGGCGAGCGCGTCGACCACCTCGTCGAGGTCGCCGGCGAGCACGTCGTGCAGGCGATAGATCGTGAAGCCGATGCGGTGGTCGGTGAGGCGGTTCTCCTTGAAGTTGTAGGTGCGGATCTTCTCGCCGCGCCCGCCCCCGCCCACCTGCGAACGGCGCTCGACCGACATCGCCGCGTTCTGCTGGTCCTGGGCCAGCTTCAGCAGTCGTGCACGCAGCACGGTCATCGCCCGCGCCCGGTTCTGCAACTGGCTGCGCTCGTCCTGCATGGTCACCACGATGCCCGTCGGCCGGTGCGTGATGCGCACCGCCGAGTCGGTGGTGTTGACGTGCTGGCCGCCCGCGCCGCTGCTGCGGTAGACGTCGACGTCGAGGTCCTTGTCGTCGATCTCCACCTCGACGTCTTCGGCCTCGGGCAGCACCAGCACCGTGGCCGACGACGTGTGGATGCGGCCCTGGCTCTCGGTGACCGGCACACGTTGCACGCGGTGCGTTCCACCCTCGAACTTCATCCGACTCCACACGGTGTCGCCGCGCACCACCATCGTCACGAGGTTGATGCCCCCCAGATCGCTGCGGTCCTCCGACAGCACCTCCACCTGCCAGCCCTTCGCCGCCGCGTACGCCCGGTACATGTCGTAGAGGTCGCCGGCGAAGAGGTTGGCCTCCTCGCCGCCCTCGGCGCCGCGGAGCTCCATGATGACCGCCCTGCCGTCGTTGGGGTCCTTGGGCAGCAGCAGCAGGCGCAGCTCCTCGGCGAGGCGCTCGAGCTCGGCCTCGCTCGCGGCCAGCTCGGCCTTCAGCGGCTCGCGCTCGGCCTCGGTGGCCACCGCCAGCAGCTCGCGGGCCGCCTCGGCGTCGGCGCGGCATGCCGTGTAGCGGCGCATGCAGTCGACGACCGGTGTGAGGTCTTTGTACCGGCGCGTCACCTCGCGCAGGCGCGCCTGATCGTTGCCGATCTCGGGGTCGGACAGGCTTGCCTCGAGCGAGACGAACTCGTCTTCCAGGGACTGCAATCGATCGAACACCGGCGCGCCAGGCTAGGGGGTCAGTCGACGGGAACGATGACGAGGGGCGGCA
>PMCN01000184.1:0-4575 GCA_003154135.1 Acidimicrobiaceae bacterium | reverse complement strand
TCCTTCACGTTGACGCGCGGGATGGGCGGCTCGACGGGCACCACCTCGGTGGCGCCGACGACGGCGGGATGTTCGACCAGCCGAGCCCGCAGCGCCCGTTCCTTCGCCAGGCGGCTCAGCGGGTGGCCGTTGCCGCGAGCACCGCTGGACGAGCTGCGGTGGTCGGCGACAGCGCGCACCACGTCGGCGAGCGCGTCGGCAGTGGGGCGATCGCCGTGCAACATCTGGAACGCCTCGCGGTCGTGCGCACCCACACCGACCTCGAGGCGCACGGCCCCCGTGTACGGGTCGTCGACCACGCGGCACACCTCCAACCCGTCGACCTCACCGAACAGCACGCCGTGCTCGACCCGCGCCACCGCGCCGGCGCCGGCGATGTCGGCAGCGAACGGTCGGTGGGTGGCGGGCACCTCACCGGGCGACGGCAACGGCTCGGCGACGGCCGGGAGCAGCACCCTGCCCTCGGCGTGCCACACCGTCACCGGCAGCGCGAGACCGGCGGCGCGGCGGGCCAGCGTGCCGGTGCCCGACTCGGCCACGATGTGCAGCTGCGACGCGCCCTGACGAAGCGCCCACGCCAGTGCAGCACCGAGACCCCGCGCGGGCCGGTCGGCGAGCAGCACCCACGCCTCGTCGCCGTGGCGCAGGGCTGCCCCGCCGGCGTAGTCGCTGGACACCAGCACCGGCTCGCCGCCCACGTGCTCGCGCACCAGGACGGCCAGCTTCAGCGCGTTGAGCTGCGCGAGGCGGGCAGGGTCGTTCATCACCGCAACGTTACGGCCGGCGGTGCCTACCCGGTGAAGTAGCCGACGACGTCGACGAGAAGATCGACCGTGCCGACGCTGTTGTACACCTGCACGGCGCCGGCCGTACCGACCTTCACGATGACCAGGTTCGACACGTCGGAACCGGTACGCGGGTTGAGGTTCGACGCGTTCGGTCGTGCTTCGCCGTTCGGCCACACGGTGAGGAACGTGTTGCCCGTGGGGTTGCGTGCCGACAGGTTGAGCGCCACCGCGGACACACCGGTCGCCGGCACGCCTCCCTTGCCGAGCACGGTGATGGTGGTGTTCGAGTTGACGGCGAGCGGTGCGACGTTGTCGGGCGTCGTGTCGAACACGCGTGCCGCGGGCACCGGGTAGTGGCGACCGGTCGTGCCCGCGGCCATGTAGCCGAGGATGTCGACGATCACCTGCGTGTTGCCGAACGCGTTGAAGATGCTGATCTTGTTGTTCGTCCCCACCTTGGCGATCACCAGGTTGGGCACGGTGAGCCCGGCGACGAAGTTGACGCACGACGCGTTGGGTCGCGTCTGACCCGACGGCCAGACGGTGAGGTAGCCCTGCGCGGTGGGGNNCCGCCGATGCCGTTGCGCGTGTCGAGCGCGCGGAACGGCGTGAGCGGGTGCAGGCGGTTCGCCGTCGCGACGGAGAAGTACCCCACGACGTCGACGATGCACTGCGTGGCGCCCTGGTCGTTCTGGATCGACACACGTCCACCCTTGCCCGGTTTCACGATCACCA
Organism: Acidimicrobiaceae bacterium; assembly: GCA_003154135.1. Lineage (GTDB taxonomy): Bacteria > Actinomycetota > Acidimicrobiia > Acidimicrobiales > Ilumatobacteraceae > UBA668. Next base: position 3,052 of record PMCN01000184.1, on the reverse strand, counting down.
GACCGGGGACCGGTCGGCTCGGCGGCATGATGACGTTCTCGATGTCTGGTTTCACGTCGCCCGCCGACCACACGGTGAACGAGCTCTTCGAGGTGGCGTTGGCGGCGGTCACGTTGAGAGCCACCGCGGTCACGCCACTCGCCGGCACGCCCCCCACACCGAGCACCTGCACCTCGCCGGTGGTGCCCGCGCCGAGCGGCATGAGACGGCCGGAGTTGCGGGTGTCACACAGCCGTGCCGGGGTGAGGCCGACGAAGTCACCGAGCGAGCTGGCAGGCACGGAGCCGGTGGCGACGCCCACGCCGGGACCCTGCTTGAACAGCCCCAGGTTCGGGTACGTGGCACCGAGCACCGTGGTGGACCCGCCGCCCAACCAGTTGTCGAGCACCGTGGCGTACATCGAACGGAAGTCGACGTTGAACGCCATGCGGTCCCAACGGTCGAGACCGGCGAGACTCGGCTGGGCGCCGACGAGGCCGCCCTTCACGCCGCGGCCGATCACGAAGTGGTTGTTCGCCGTGCCGTGGTCGGTGCCCGAGCTGTCGTTCGAGTAGCTCGTGCGACCGAACTCGCTGTAGGTGACGATGACCACCCGCGACCGGAAGCGGTCGTCGAGGGTGGTGAAGAACGCCCGCATCGCGTTGTCGAAATCGGTCATCCGGTCGCCGAGATCGACCGGCTCGCCGCTGTGGTTGTCGAAGCCGTCGTAGCTCGTGTCGATCACGCGCAGCCCGAGGTCGGCGTTGATCAGCCGGGCCACGACCGTCATCTTCTTCTCGAGGTCGGCGTCGGGCAGNNTCCACGCCCGGCCGAACTGCTCGAGAACGCGCTCATCGCGTTGTACATCCACTGGTCGTGCACATCGGTGCCGCCCGCGAATCCCACACCCCACTCGGGGATGGCCGTGCCCCGCTTGTTCTCGCCGATCAGGTGCAGCGGCAGGCCCGAACCCACCGTGGCGGCGCGGAACAGGTCGTCGCCCGACAGGCCGTCGAGCCAGCGGCCCACCCAACCGGTGCTGGGGTAGCCGTTGCCCGCCTTGCCGTACATCCAGTTGGCCATCGACGAGAAGTGGCTGAGGTCGGGGTTGGGGTAGCCGACGCCCTGCACGACGGCCACCTCGCCGCGGTCGAAGAGGCCCTTCACGAACGGCAGGTTGGGGTGCAGGCCCACCGCCGAGTTGAGCGCCAGCACCTTGTTGGCGGGCACGGCGATCGCGCCGTGCTGCTGGTAGTAGAGCGAGTTGGTGTACGGCACCACGACGTTGAGGCCGTCCATGCCACCGACCATGCCGACGAGCACCACGATGCCTTCGCTGTCGCCCACCGGAGTGGAGGCGAACGCCTCACGCAACCGCGACGGCACCATCTCGGGCAGCACCAGTTCGCCCAGGCCGCCCATCATCGCTCCGGCTCCCACGCCCCAGCCCATGAGCTGCAGGAAGCGGCGCCGATCGATGCCGCTCGGGTGGTCGTCGGGAACGCTCAGCAGACGCCGTGCGTCGCGACCGGAGATGTCTGGATCGATCATCGTTCGTCGTCCTTCAGGCCACGTGCATCTCGGGGGTCATCATCCCCATGGTCAACAGGTTGGTGGCTTCCCACCAGCCCACCCAGGGCTCGTTCTGGCGCTGCAGCGTCACGAACGCCACCAGGGCGGTGCGGGTGGGTGTGCTCATGTTCAGCCCGAACATCTGGGCCAGCGCGTCGACCGCTTGGTCGGGAGTGAGGCCGTCGCTGATCGCGTGGCCGTCGTTGGAACGCAGGTTCCAGGTGACGTTGCGGGCGAACTCGGCACGGGCGCCGAACACGCTGGTGTTCACCCAGTACCCGTTGGTCTTCCAACCGGCGACGTTCGGCGGGTTGTAGGGCACCTGACCCATGTCCTCCACGTACCACTGCGGATCGATGTCGGCCGACCGGTAGCCGGTGAAGTACTCGACCGCGACCACGAAATCGACAGGTGAGCGCACCAGGCCCTGCATCGTGGCGGTCGAGTAGAACTCGTCGTGCACGAGCATCGCCCGCACCCACGGCAGGATGGCCATGTCGTTGTCGAACAGCACCTGGGCGAGCTCGTCGACGAGCGGTTGCGCGGGGCTCTGGCAGGCGAAGAACTCCCACAGCTTCTTGGTGAGGAACTTGCACGCGACGAGCTTCTTGGCGGTGTTCTCCTGCAGGATGAAGTCGATGATGTCGGGGCCGTCCCAGTTGCGCGAGACGGTCATGAACACCTTCGCGGTGCTGTCGTGCTCGTACGACCGGAACAGGTAGTCGTAGGTGTTCCAGTCGATGCCGTGACCGGTCCACGCGCGGGCCGCCGAGGTGACATCGTCCTCGCTGTAGTTGCCCACGCCGAGGGTGAACAGCTCCATCAGCTCGCGGGCGAAGTTCTGGTTGGGCGACGAGGCCTCGTTGTCGACGTTGTCGAGGTACAGCAGCATCGCCGGCTGCATCGACATCGCATGCGTGAGAGCGCGGAAGTTCCCGAACGCGCTGTCGCGGAAGAGCTTGTTCTGGTTCATCATCAGCCGGGCGCTGTTCACCTTCTCCCAGCTGCTGCAGAAGTGGCCGTGCCAGAACATGGTCATCTTCTCCTGCACCGGCGTCGGTGAGTCGACCATGCGGTCGATCCACCACTGCACCGCGTCGACCCACTGCTGGTAGCCCTGGCCGTCGATGTCGTGGTCGAGTCCCGACGGCAGCGGCACCGGCGTGGGCGACGCGGCCAGGATGTTGTCGACGGCCTCGGCCCGTGTGGCGGCTGCGAGCTGGGTCATGCGGTCGGGCTTGGCGACGTACTCGGTACGGCGCAGCAGATGGGCGAGTTGCACAGGATCCACGGGCGACTCCTCCAGCGGGTTCAGGCGTCCACCTCGGTTATCGCCATCCTGCAGCCGACACTGAAGGACGAGAGCGTCATGATGCTGTCAAAACGACCACCACCCGGCCAGAGAGCCGGGTGGTGGGACGAGTGTTGGGTGGCGCCGAGGCGCCGGATGTCACTTGGTCTTGCGCTCGCCGTAGCGCTTGTTGAAGCGCTCGACGCGGCC
>PMCN01000201.1 GCA_003154135.1 Acidimicrobiaceae bacterium | reverse complement strand
GGCATGAGGCGCGGGTGCGGGTAGCTCGACAGGCCCTTGCCGTCGCGGCCGATCTCGCGGCGGAAGTGATCGAGATCGTCCTCGTTGAGTCGCCGCTCGAGGAAGGCCCGGGCGTACACGCCGGGCGCGGCGTGGCCCTGGAAGTACACGTGGTCGCCGGCGAGACCGTCGTCCTTGCCGCGGAAGAAGTGGTTGAAACCGATCTCGTAGAGGCTGGCCGAGCTGGCGAAGGTGCTGAGGTGGCCGCCGATGCCGTCGGCGTGCTTGTTGGCCCGCACCACCGACACCGCGGCGTTCCAACGGACGAAGCGGCGGATGCGCTTCTCGATGAACTCGTCGCCCGGGAACCACGGCTCCGACTCGCGGGGGATGGTGTTGATGTAGGGGGTGCTCACCGTGGCGGGGAAGCTCACCTGCGACTCGCGGGCACGCTCGAGCAGCTTGCTGAGCAGGTACCGGGCGCGTGTCTTGCCGTGCACGTCGATGACGGCATCGAGGCTGTCGAGCCACTCTTCTGTTTCGCCGGGGTCGGTGTCGGGGAGCTGATTGACGTAACCGTCGAAGATCATGGCGAGCAGTCTGCCACCGCTACCGGCGGGTAACCGCTCGGCCGTCAGGTCGGCCGCTCACGTGGCCAGGTCGGCCGCTCACTTGGCCAGGTCTTCCGCCGTGACTCAGTATCGAGTGTCGAGGAGTCGGGCGAGGGGCAGGGGCAGCAGCGACGTGCCAAACCAGCCCGACAAGTCGACCTGCACATGACTGGTGACGCTCACCCACACGCACACATCGCCCGCACCGTCGGGTGCCGAGATCGCGGAATTGGTGGCCGTGTGGTTGGGTACAACGTTGATCGTCGACGTGCTCAGGGGCCCGTGGTCGCATTGTGTGACGCTGCCAAAGCCGATCCCCTGAGGGAGCACCGCCGTCAGCGTGATGATGACGCCGGCAGGCGTGGTATCCGCTGGCAACGATGCGAGCCCCGGAAGGTGGATCTGCATGGACGTTCCACCGACCAGGGCCACTCCGACGGCGAGCGTGTCGACGACGCGCTGGGGCAGGATGCTGTGGATGTCGGCCGTGGTGGGGAACGCGCCGAACAGGTCGACGAGGATGTTGGCCCCGCCCGTCGTGATGACGCAGACGTCGCCGGCCGCATCGGTGGGCACGAGCTGCACCAGGTTGCGGATGACGCCCGCCTCCACGGTGCGCGTGGGCTGCGGCGGCACGAAGTCGCCGCACGTGTAGAGCCACACGTCGACCGGCCCCGCGCCGGCGAGCGTGGTGAGGTTGACGAGCGCTTCGAAGGCGCCGGTCGGCGCCCCGATCAACGGGGCCAGATGCACCCTGTGGACGGTCAGGCCCGGCGGTGGCCCACCCGTCTTACGAGTGTCGTCGGCCCGTTGCGGCGCGATGGGCAGGAAGCCGCTCGTCGCCCCGAACGCGCCGTTGAGGTCGACCAGCACGTGCGCGTCGGCCGACTGGTAGACGCAGATCTTGCCGTCGACGCCGATGGGCACCACGGCAGCGCTCGCCACAGTCTCACTCGGCCGGAAGTTGAGGTTGCTCACGTTCGGCACGTCGCCGCCACACGGGTACACGGTGAGGAAGCCTGCGGTGCGCGGGTACACGACGGTGAGGTTCAGCGACACCGCAGCCGCGTCAGCCGGCACCCCGTTCGCCCCGGCAGCGGTGATCTCGGAGACGGTGCCGGCCGGTTTGCGCGTGAGGCTGTTGCGCACCGTGGCGCTCACCAGGTTGGAGTAGCGAGCGGCGCCGGTGGGGTTGAGGTGGATGGCGTCGTAGGTGAGGCCCGTCTGGTCCGAGACGGCGGCCCAGTCGATGAGCGTGAGCTCGGGGTGGCGACCGAGAGCCGCACGCAGCTGCCCGTTGGCCTTCGGGTAGGCGAGGTAGAGGGTGCGGTAGGCGGTGGTGAGCTTCGACCAACCGGAGAAGTACTGCGGCTTCACCTCGCGGAACGTGACCCAGTAGATGTGCTTCACGCCCTTGGCGAGCAACGTGTTCACCATGTGGTCGACGGCCCGGTCGAAGCGAGCGGGGTCCCAGTACGGGTAGTTGTAGCCGGCGGCCACCACCGCGTTGTCGCCGAACGACGACGGCGGCAGCGGCGCGACGTAGCCGCTCTCCAACTGCTCCGTGAAGATGCCGGGCTTGCCCGTGATGGTGAGCTGCCAACCGGGGAAGTAGCCGGGCAGCACGCTCTTCACGCCGAGGCCCACCGAATCGCTCACCATGAAGAGCTTCTGCGACGCGGGCACCACGGTTGCGCCCGCCGGCGCGACGTGCACCGGCGCGGCCAGCGCCCCGATCGTGATGAGCAGCGCGGCGAAAGCCGCGTCGAAGGTCTTCCTCATGATGCCCCGATCCACCATCCGACAACGTCGAACAACGTATCGGTGTTGCCCCAACTGTAGAGACACACGGCGTGCCCCACGGTGTCGACCGCCACGGTGGCGGTGTTGGCGGCGACGTTGCCCGCCGTCGCGTTGGCCACCGAGGTGACCGGGACCGGTGTGTCGCACTGGTAGGCGGTGAGGAAGCCGGTGGTCAGCGGCCTCACCATCGTCACCGTGCCGCTCACAGCCGATGCGCCCGCGGGAGCCGCTGGAATGTCGAGCACCTGCAGGTGCGCCTGGCGGCTGTACCAGCCGCCGATTCCGCTGCGGGTGTCGAGCAGGCGGGTGGCCGTCACGGGCACGAACGTGAGCCCGGCGTCAGAGGTGAACACGCCCGTCACGTCGATGATCACGTTCGTGTAGTTGGTGTCGCCGGTGTCGACCGCGACGCACAGGGTCTTGGTTGCCGAGATGGGTACATAGGCGGCGCCCGCCATGGTCTCGTTGGGTGCGAAGGTGACGTTGGGGACCTCCGGTTGCGTCTGGTCGCATGGAAAGGCGGTGAGGGTTCCGCCGGCCGATCCACCGACCGACGTGAGGTTCACCGCCACCGCATCGACATGCGTGGTGGGCACGCCCTTGGCGGCGAGGTCGATGGCGACGAGGTGTTGGCGGCCGGTGGGACGCGTGTCGACCACCCGGGTGGGGGTGACGGGCACCAGCGAGTCGGCCGCGGCGGCGACGAAGCTGCCCTGGATGCCGATGCTGACGTCGGTTGCCGACTGCGAGTAGACGCAGACGTGCTGGCCGGCGGTCACCCGGGTGAGCACCTGCGCGGTGCGCACACGGCCGGGAGCATCGTTGACGTTCGAGGTGGCCGGCCGCGTGTCGCACGGGTAGAGCGTGAGGAAGCCGGTGGCGGCCGTGTTGCGGGTGGTGACGGTGAGCGCCAACGCCGTGGCTCCGGCCGCCACCCCGGGCGCGCCGCTGAGATCGATCTCGCGGGTCTCCTCGGCAGCGAACGCGCCCCGCACGAGGTCGGTGGTGGTGTCGTAGACGGTGGCGGCGGGTGCCGGCGAGAAGTACAGCGACGGCGTCGAGGCTGCGGGAAGCGCCACCCGCGGGCCTGCGTAGTAGGCCCTGTAGCGGTTGATGTGGGCGGCCATCATGGTCGAGCGCGTGACGTAGCCGGCCGGAGTGCGGGGATGGATGCTGCCCAGGTCCATCGAGATCGGGGGACTGGCGGTTGCGAGCGCACTCGGCCAGTCCCACAGCACCATGTTGGGGCGAGCAGCGGCCTCTGCGTCGAGCGCCGCGTTCCATGTGTTCATGTACGGCGGGCTGGGAGTGGTGAGGTAGGTGTGCACGATCTTCGCCCACCACACGGTGGCCTTCGGGTACTGCACCTTGATCTCGTCGAGCAGCAGATCCATGCGCGCCTTGCACGACGCGACGCTGGCGCAGCCCTCGTTCGCCCCGATGTTGACGGCGATGACGTCGGGGCTGAAGCCGGCTGCCTTCCAGCGGTCGATCCAGTGGAAGGCCGATACGTCGCGCTTGGAGGTGGTGGACCAGTAGGTGGCCATGCCCAGCGACGCCGTGAGGCGGATGGGGCCCCATCCCGCCGACACGAGCATGGTGGGGAGACTGGGTGTGCTCATCCCGGTTGCCGAGCCGAGCATCACCGAGTCGCCCAACATGCCGATGGAGCCGCGGGTGCCGGCGACCCCACCGACCTGGTCGCACAGCTCCACGTAGCCGTTGCTGGCCAACCGGCAGCCCGCGGGCGCCGCAGCCTCCACGGGGGTCGTCGGCACTGTGACCGCGAGCGCGCCGGCCACGAGGGCCACCGACACGAGCACCGCCTTCACGCGCATGGGCGGATTCTTCCACGGCAACCATCCAGGCAGCACGTCCGCGTTGGTCCCATACCCCAGGGGGTACTAACCTGATGGCATGACACGTCGCCTCGCTGTGAAGCTCGGTCTGGTCCTGGTCGCTGCGCTTCCCCTCGGCATGTCGGCGTGCAGCAGCACCTCGACGTCGGGCAGTGCAGCGACGACCACCACGTCGTCGGCCGCTGCCGACACCACGCTGCCCAAGGGACTCGTGCGGGTCACCCCCGCAGAGGGCAATCGCATGATCGATTCCATGGGCAGCGTGCTCACCGTCATCGACGTGCGCACCCCGGCCGAGTTCGCCGCCGGTCACGTGAGGGGTGCCGTCAACCTCGACCTCGAGGGTGGGCAGTTCAGCGCCGACATCGCCACGCTGAACCGCTCGGCCACCTACCTCGTCTACTGCCACACCGGCCGCCGCAGTGCCATCGCCACGGCAGCCATGATCGCGGCGGGGTTCACCCATTTGTACGATGTGGCGGGTGGCATCACGGCGTGGACGGCCGCCGGCCTTCCCGTCGTGGCGGGCTGACGCACCGCGTCAGTCGACGTCCTCCACGCGCACGTGGTGCAGCGGGCAGTCGTGCCAGCTGTCGCCAGGAGGAGGGACGAGCGAGCGGTAGCCACGTACGTCGCCCGGCAGGAGCGTGCCGCTCGCAGCCACCACCTGTTGCACCGGCGCGGGGGAGGTGACGACGATGAGGCCGACGTCGCTGTGCATGCAGTCGGCCAAGACGCGCGGGTCGCTGAGCGACGACGTGCCCGGCCGGTGCAGGAGGTCGAGCGGACCTGTCGAAGCCGATGCGATCGCTGTCGTCGCTGCCGGCCTGCACGGCCACGAAGGTCCAGTACTCGAGCTCCACCAGCACGTACTGTCGATCGGCAGGCAGTGACGGCAGCCGTTGCAGGATGTCGTGGCCGATGGCGATGCCACGTACGACGTTGATGTCGGAGGGGTACGTGTGCCACCGGCCGACCTGCGCGATGGCGAAGTCCGTGACGAGCGCGCCGGCCATCGCGATCCGTGGAGCACGTGACGCGCCGAGGGCGCGAGTGGCCTGCACCAGCCCGAGCGCGACCACGGGCACGGCCAACCACTGGAACGGGGCCAGGTACAGCACCACCAGCAGGCCGAACAGGAGCAGCCGTGCCGGCGACGCGACCCATCGGGGTCGCTCGACGGTGCGGTGCATTGCGACGAGAGTAACCCGCGGATGCTTGGGCGCTCGGGCAGCGCCATCACCTACCATCGCCCGAGTGAGTCGCCAGTCGATCCGTTATCAGCCCGCGCTCGACGGCGTGCGTGCGCTGGCGGTGTCGGCCGTGCTGCTGTTCCACGGCGGAATCGGCTGGATGAGCGGTGGCTACCTCGGTGTGTCGGTGTTCTTCACGCTCAGCGGGTTCCTCATCACGTCGCTGCTGCTGGCCGAGCACGAACGCCACGGATCGGTCGACGCCAAGGCGTTCTACGCGCGGCGCGCACGCCGCTTGCTGCCGGCCAGCCTCACCTGCCTCGTGGGCGTGTGCCTGCTGGCGGCCGCGGGCTGGTTCAAGGGCGTCACCAACCTGCGCCGCGACGTGCTCGGCGCCCTGTTCCAGGTGTTCAACTGGGTGAAGCTCGGCGCGGGCGAGAGCTACGCCGACCTCACCTCGTCGCAGGCGGGCTTCCGCAAGCCGCTCGACCACTACTGGTCGCTCGCCATCGAGGAGCAGTTCTACTGGATGTGGCCGCTGGCGTTCCTGGGCCTGGTGGTGCTCGCCCGCCGCTGGCGCACCAAGCCGTTGCGCTTGGTGGCGGTGCTCACCGCGCTGGCCGCCGTCGCCGCACCCGTCATCGCCCGCGTGTGGGGTCCCGATGCGGCCTACTGGGCCACGCCCGCCCGCATCAGCGAGATCCTCGCCGGCGCGCTGGTGGCGTGCTGGGTGGCGGGCCGCACGCTCTCGCCGCGTCTCGCCGTCGCCGCGCC
>PMCN01000077.1:8384-13002 GCA_003154135.1 Acidimicrobiaceae bacterium | reverse complement strand
TGATGTGCGCGCTCATCCCGAGCACCAGGTGCTGGAGCACGATCGGCCGGCGCAGCGAGGCGGTGTCGAAGGCGAGCTTCCACGACGCAGTCATCGGTTTCTTGGTCTGCCACGCCCGATACGCGGTCAGGTATCGCTCGGCGAATGTGCTGGCGAAGCGCTCCATGCGGTCGCGGTCCTCGAACTGTCCGGCCTCTGCCCGGGCGCGCACCGCCTTGGTCGTTCGCCAGTACAGAGCAGCGAAGTATCCGGCCCGGTGTTTGGCTCGCCGGGCCGCCTCGATCGCCTCACCCAATTCGCCTATCGTGTCATCAAAACTTGTCCCCACGAGCCCCATCATTGCCGCTCGTCGCAGCCTTCGAGTAACACGCCAGCGATGATGCTGATGTGCTGATGGTCATGGGACGTCAACCGTTATGCTCGTCGGCGACGGCGATGGAGCTCGCCACAACCGCCCGACCCCGGTCGCGCTGATAGCCCCTACCCAACAAGACGAGAGAGTGCTGTTCGTCGCGGTATGGGCTGCCCGTGTTCCCGGGGCGTGCAGTCCGGTCGACAGCACGCCACGCCTGGGGCGGAGGTTGGTCGTGTCGAGTCCGGAGTCGTCGCAGCGTCGACAAGAGAACGTCGGTGCCCGATGGCGTGCGGTGCTGCGCGTCGATGGCCTCGAGCAGTTGCGGCTCATCCTGCACCTCCTGCGGTGGGTGGTGCTCGGCGCGGTTGTGGGGGTGCTCGCCGGGTTGTCGTCGGCGGCGTTCCTGCAGTCCCTCACCTGGGCCACGAAGCTCCGTGTGGAGCACGGGTGGATGTTGTTCCTGCTGCCGGCCGCCGGGTTGGTGGTCGGGCTCGCATACCACTACATCGGCGGGAGCTCTGGTGACGGGAACTCGTTGATCATCGACGAGATCCACGATCCGTCGGCGTGGGTGCCCAAGCGGATGGCCCCGCTGGTGTTCGTCGGCACGGTGATCACCCACCTGTTCGGAGGGTCGGCCGGTCGTGAAGGAACTGCGATCCAGATGTCCGGGAGCTTGACCGACGCGTTCTCGCGTCTCGTCCGCCTCGATCCGGACGACCGTCGATTGATGCTCATCGCGGCGTTGGCGGGTGGGTTCGGTGCGGTCTTCGGCGTGCCCATCGCGGGCTGCGTGTTCGGGCTGGAGGTGCAGGCCGTCGGCCGGATGCGTTACGACGCGCTGGTTCCGGCGCTGTCGGCGTCGTTGGTCGGCGACCTGGTGGTGCGCGCGGTCGGGGTGAAGCACGCATTGCAGCCGCAGCTCGGCGACATCCACCTCACCGCGGAGCTCGCGCTGAAGGTGGCGCTCGCAGGCCTCGCGTTCGGGCTGGCGAGCATCGCGTTCTCCGAACTGACGCATGGGATCAAGCGGGCGTTCGGGTCGTTCGTCGGGTGGCCACCCGCCCGTCCGATGATCGGCGGGCTCGGAGTGATCGGTCTCGTCGCCCTGGTCGGCAACCGCGACTACCTCGGCCTCTCGCTCCCGTTGATCACCAAGGCCACCGCCGGCGGGGCCGGCATCATCGGAGCCGCGTTCGCGTTGAAGCTGCTGTTCACCGCCGTCACCCTCGGCGCCGGGTTCCCCGGTGGCGAGGTGACCCCGTTGTTCGTCATTGGCGCGACGCTCGGCGTGACGATGGGTCGTCTGTTGGGTGTGCCCATCCCGGTGATGGCGGCGATCGGTTTCGTCGCCGTGTTCGCCGGCGCGGCGAACACGCCACTGGCGTGCACGGTGATGGGGGTCGAGCTGTTCGGCGGCGGAGGCGTCGCCCTGTTCGCGATCGCCTGCGTCGTGTCGTACATCTTCTCGTCGCACCGCAGCATCTATGGGACGCAGCGGATCGACAGCCCGAAGGGGCCGGCGGGCTTGATCGACGGTCACCATCCGGCGATGACGATCAACCATCTCGTGCACCGCCGGCGTCGCTGATCCGGCGTCGTGTGATCCTGCGTCGTGTGACACAGTGGCGCCGTGGCACCGACACGACTGATCCTCGACGCTGCGACGAGCGTGAAGTGACGTCTCGGCTCGTCGCCCTCTGCTTCGATGCGAACGACCCGCTGCGACTGGCGCGCTTCTGGGCGGAGGCGTTGCGTTGGGAGGTCGATTCCGAGTCCCGCGGCGAGGCCGGCGGCGAGATAGGTCTGCTGCCGACGGATGGCACCCGCTTCCGGATCGTGTTCCGGCCGGTCCCGAACACGAAGACCTTGCAGAACCGGATCCATCTCGACCTGACGACCGAATCCGTCGACGACCAGCTGGCGACGGTTGCGAGGTTGCTCGAGCGCGGCGGCTGCCACGTCGACATCGGGCAGCGCACCGACGAGGGTCATGTGGTGCTCGCCGATCCCGAGGGCAACGAGCTCTGCGTGCTCGAACCGGGCAACTCGTTCCTCGCCAACGCCGGACGTCTCGGGGCGATCAACTGCGACGGCACGCGCCGGGTCGGTGTGTTCTGGAGCGAGGCGCTGGGGTGGCCGTTGGTGTGGGACCAGGACGAGGAGACTGCGATTCGCGCGCCCGACCTCGCCGGGCCGCTCATCACATGGAGCGGTCCGCCGCTCATGCCCAAGCTCGGGAAGAACCGCCTCCATCTCGAGGTGGTGCCGATCGGCCGCACGGATCAGCGAACCGAAGTCGACCGCCTCGTTGCGCTGGGAGCAACGCGAGCCGAGCTCGATCCCGGCGAAGCGAGCCGGGTGTTCATGGCCGATCCCGATGACAACGAGTTCTGCGTCGTCGACCCCCGGCACCGCGAGCTCGACGAGTAGCGCCTTCCGCAGCCGCCCGGCTTCCACGGCACAGGTTGTCGTTTCGATCACCGAATCCTTTCATTCGTAAGGCGATCATGTACGATCGTAAGTATGGATGGTGCCGATCGAAGGCGAGAGATCGTCGAGCGGATCCGGCGCGACGGCCGGGTCGCGGTGACAGAACTGTCCCTTCAGCTGGAGACCTCGGAGGTCACGGTCCGTCGGGATCTCGACGTGCTGGCGGAGTCCGGGGTGCTGCTGCGGATCCGTGGCGGGGCAGTCAGCCAGTTGAAGCGCGGGGAGGAACTCCCGTTCTCGATGCGCGAGCTCGACGGTGCGGATGCGAAGGAGCGGATCGCCGAAGTGGCCGCGTCGCTGGTGCGGGACGGTGAGGCGATCGTCGTCGACAGCGGGACGACGGGGTTGGCGGTTGCCCGCGCCCTCGGCGGCCGGAGGTTGACGGTCATGCCGTTGTCGTTGCAGGCCGCGACGGTGCTGAGTGGCGAGGCGTCGATCTCGCTGCTCCTACCGGGAGGCTCGACCCGGTTTGGCGAGGGGTCGCTCGTGGGCCCGTTGACCGAGGCGAACATCGCGTCGTTGCGGTTCGACACGGTGGTGTTGACATGCTGCGGTGTGTCGGTGGCAGGCGGGGTGACGGCCCATGACCTCCAGGAGGCAGCCGTCAAACGTGCCGCGGTGAAGGCGGCGTCGCGCACGATGTTGGTCGCGGAGGGCGCCAAGTTCGCGAGGACGGCGCTGGCGGTCGTCTGCCAGCTCGATGAGGTCGACGTCGTGATCACCGACGAGGACGCACCGCGCAACGCGATCAGCGCGTTGGAGGGGATGGGCATCGAGGTGCACATTGTCTGACCGCGCGGGAGCACCAGTCGTGAACGCGAACCAACGCGCCGTGCGCGCCGTGTACGCCAGCTTCCTCCTCAACGGCGCCGGCGCGGCATCGATGCTGTCACGGGTCCCTCAGATCCGCGACGCACTGCACCTCCGCCCTGGCCCCCTCGGCCTGCTGCTGCTCGTGGCAGCGATCGGCTCTCTCGTCTCGCTCCCTCTCGCCGGTTCCGTCGTGTACCGATTCGGCTCGGCTCGGACCGCGATGGTGATGTCGGTGACGTGGGCGATCGGACTTGCGACCGTCGCGATCGGTACGCGAGTCGGCACGCCGATGGTCGCGATCGGGTTGTTCATCGCCGGATTCGGTGCCGGCCAATGGGACGTCGCCCAGAACGTCGAAGGAGCGGCCGTCGAACAGGGCATCGAGCGTTCGATCATGGCCCGCTTCCACGCAGCGTTCAGCATCGGCACCGTCATCGGCGCCCTCGGCGGTGCAGCCATGAACGCCCTGCACGTCGACCCGATCTGGCACCTGCTGACCGCGGCCGTCCTGATCGGAACCGGTGTTCGGTGGCAAGCCCGCGACTTTCTCTCTGCGGGCACCGCAGACGAAGATCGACACGCCGAACGCCATGACCCGTGGCAGGCCTGGACGGAACGACGCACCTTGCTGATCGGTCTGTTCGTACTGTGCATGGCCTTCTCCGAAGGCACCGGCAACGACTGGCTAGGCATCGCGGCGATCGACGGATACGGCGCCAGCGCCGCGCTGGGATCCTTCGCGTACGTGGCATTCGTCGTCGCGATGACTACCGGCCGCTGGTTCGGTCCCCGCGTCCTCGACCGCTACGGACGCGTCACGGTTCTACGAGCCAGCGCGCTGTGCGCCCTCACCGGCGTCGTCACCGTCGTCTACGGGCCAGTCCTCGCGACCGCCATCGTCGGAGTGCTGCTGTGGGGCCTCGGCTCTGCCCTCGGGTTCCCCACCGGCATCAGCGC
>PMCN01000077.1:7371-8352 GCA_003154135.1 Acidimicrobiaceae bacterium | reverse complement strand
CCTGGCGTCAGCCACCCGGCCTCTGCAATCCGCGATCCCGGCCGACACAGCGCCCATTCCGCCGACCACCTGAGTGCCTGCATCTACGGCACCGCCACCCCGGAGAACCACGCGACCCGCCAGCTCGACGCGTTCGCAATCTGTCAGGATGCCGGCGTGTTGGTCGGGGTGATGACGACTTTCAAGGCGCCGGTGTCGGCGGCGCGGGCGAAGGTGTCGTAGGCCTCGAGCATGTCGTCCATTGCGAAGTGGTGGGTGACGAACTGGGCGGCGGCGAGTTGCCCGCCGGTGGTGAGGCGCAGCAGGGTCGGGGTGGAGTAGGTGTCGACGAGACCTGTGGTGATGGTGACGTCGCGGGTCCAGAGCGTCTCCAGGTGCAGGGTCGCCGGCTTGCCGTGCACCCCGATGTTGGCAACATGGCCACANNGCGTGGGCGTCGTCGCGGCTGTTGTTCACGACGACGTCGGCACCGAATCGCTTTGCTGCGTCGAGGCGGCTGTCGGCGAGGTCGATGGAGATGATGTGGCTGGGGCTGAACAGGCGGGCGCCCATGATGGCTGACAGGCCGATCGGGCCGGCGCCGACGATCGCGACGACGTCTCCGGGTTGGATGCGGCCGTTGAGGACGCCGATCTCGTAGCCCGTCGGCAAGATGTCGGCGAGCATCAAGATGTCTTCGTCGGACGCGCCATCGGGGATCGGGTAGGTGGACGTGTCGGCGAACGGGACTCGCACGTATTCGGCCTGTGTGCCGTCGATCAGGTGGCCGAGGATCCAACCGCCTCCGCCGACGCACTGTCCGTAGCGGGCCTCGCGACAGAAGCGGCAGGTGCCGCAGGCGGTGATGCAGGAGACGAGGACCCGGTCGCCGATCTTCACGTTCTTGACGCCGTCGCCGACGGCTTCGACGGTGCCGACGGCTTCGTGGCCGAGGATGCGTCCGTCGGTCACTTCCGGGACGTCGCCTTTGAGGATGTGGAG
>PMCN01000077.1:0-7358 GCA_003154135.1 Acidimicrobiaceae bacterium | reverse complement strand
CGCGGCAGGGACGGGGGCGGGCGGTGAGAGTGTGGTCATGACGTTCCTCCATCGTGCGGGAGGCGTCGAGCCCGAACGGGCGACAACCAGTGTTGGTCGTCCAGCCCGAACCAGGCGTCTCTCGGTTGTCTGCGACTTCGGGTGAGTACCCGATCAGTGCTGGTTGTAAACCCCTTCGACGAGCTCCTGTCAGGTGCTCGTCTCGCCCTGCCATGCTGCTGGTACGGCGATGACGGGGCGAACGGCGTGCTTGAGGAGTTCGTGTTCGGCGCTGCCGAACACGATCTCGCCGAGGGTGCCGCGTCCGGTCATGCCGATCGCGATCAGCGATGCGTGCTCGGCATGAGCGATCCGCATCAGTTCGGTGGCGACCCGGCCCACGGTCACGCGGGTGCGGAAGCGGATGTTGCGCTCCCGTAGCACTGCGGTCCAGTCACCTTGGAGGTGCTGCTCGTATCCGGCGCGGATCGCATCGGTGTTGATCTGAGCCGCCGCGAGCTCCAGCTCCGCGATGGCTGAACTGACGAACACAACGAGCAACTCGCCACCGACCGCGGCGGCGTGGTCGGCGGCCCAGCGCAGCGCCGCACGTGCGGCGGCGCTGTCGTCGTAGCCGACGATGATCGGCCCAACCGGTCGGGCGTTCATCGGGCGGTACCGACCAGGTTGCGAGCCAGCTCGAAACGGGCGGAGACGTCGCGCCAGTTGACAACGTTCCAGATGGCCTTCACATAGTCGGCTCGGCGGTTCTCGTACTGCAGGTAGTAGGCGTGCTCCCAGGCGTCGATCACCAGCAACGGCGTGCCACCCTGGCTGCTGTTGGCCTGGTGGTCGTAGACCTGTTCGGTGATCAGGCGTCCGCCGAGCGGCTCCCAGGTCAACGCACCCCAGCCCGATCCCTGCACGGTGGTGGTCGCCAGGGACAGCTGGTCACGGAAGGCGGTGAAGCTGCCGAAGTGCTCGTCGATCGCAGCGGCAAGCTCACCGTCGGGCTTGTCGCCGCCGTCAGGACTCAGGTTCGTCCAGAACATCGTGTGCAACACGTGCCCGGACAGGTTGAACGCGAGCGACTTCTCGAGACCGACGATCCCGCTGAGTTCACCGGTACCGCGTGCTTCGGCGAGTTTGTCGAGGGTGAGGTTGGCACCATCGACGTAGGCCTTGTGGTGCTTGCCGTGGTGCAACTCCAGGATTCGTGCAGACAGGTGCGGTTCCAGTGCTGCGTAGTCATAACCGAGCTCGGGCAGTTCGTAGTGCTTCATGTGGCGTCCTTCGGTCCTCATCGCATCGCTGCGAGATCTAGAACACATGCTATCATGCATATATTGCTATCATGCACGTGATGGACACTTCGTCGGATACCTCAGGAATCGTCGATCACACCGCCACGGCTCGCGGCATGGTGGACGCCATGCTGACCGCATCACGCGCGCTGGTGGGCATCTCCGCCCGTTCGCTGGCGGCAGTCGAGTCGGACGTGACCTTGCCGCAGTACCGCGCGCTGGTGGTTCTTGCTGAACACGGCGAGCAAAGAGTGAGCGCGTTGGCTGAGGCGCTCGAGATCCATCCGTCGACCGCGACACGGTTGTGTGATCGGCTCGCCAGCAAACGCCTCGTCTACCGCGCAGAGTCACCCACGAGCCGACGTGAGGTTGCTGTCGGCCTGAGCCCGACCGGGCGAGCATTGGTGGGCTCAGTCACGAGGCGGCGACGCGCCGAAATCGCTCGGATCGTGCAGCGGATGCCAGTCGACTCGCGCCCGCAACTGATCGCCGCGCTCGAAGCGTTCGCCGGCGCGGCCGGCGAAGTGCCCGACGACGCCTGGAAGCTCGGCTGGTCCATCTAGCTCGACGACGGCCGGCGACGTAGAGCATCGCGATGCCGGCGCCCGCAGCGAGGGCGATGAGGGCAGGGCGCAGGCGGCCGCGATGGCCTTGGCGGTGCGCCGCAACTTGGCGAAGCCGGCGGCTCCGAGCCGCTGAGTGAAGCACGCGTGCGGGTCGTGTCGTGAGGTGGCTCGGTCCAGTGTGCGTACACTGCCGCAGGGGGTCGAACCATGCTGGCACGCACGCGCATCGTGATGTCGCTTGCTGCGCTCGTGCTCGCGGGTTGCAGCAGTGGTGGAGGCGGTTCGACGGCGTCGCCGACGACCACCGCTCCGGTGCAGGCAACGACCACGGCCACGGCGACAGCCACGACGGCGCCTGCAACGATCACGGCGGCGACAACGGTCACGACAACGGTCAGGACAACGGCGGCACCGAAGGGTCCGCCGACGGCGGATCTGACCATCCTCGCCGAAGCCGGCGCAGTCGAGACGTTGACGAATCCGGTCATCACGTGCAATGCGCCGTTGCTCGACAGCAGCCTGGTGATCCGAGTGTTCGCGCACGGGTCCGACCCGACGCTTTCGTTGGGCATCACCATCGATGCCGGCAAGATCGTCGTGCTGGTCGGCACGGGCTCGGGCACCGCCTTCCATTCACGCACGTTCACCGGCACCGGGGTGTCCGGCTTCGACGCGGCGAAGGGCGTGAACGTCGACACCGCCGTCACCGAGGACGCGACAGCGACAGGAACGCCGGGAGACGTGGTTGCGCTCACGTCGATCAAGGGCACCGTCGACTGCGGGAACCAGACCGTCGGCACCTCGACGGTGCACTTCAGCGGCGCCACCGCGGAGGGCGCCATCGATTCTGGGGCCGGTCCGTTCAGAGTCGAGTGCCTCAACAACCCGCAGGGCAACGCGGTGACGCTCGTCGGCATCGTGAAGGTCGGTGGTGGTACAGGGTTGTTCGTGGCCAGCTTCGGCGTCGACTCGATCAACACGTTCGAGACGGTCGCNNGCGGCTCGGCGCACACCCTGCACATCGAGGGCGACGTCACGTGCGGAGCCGTCGTCAACGTGTAGCGCCCCCGTCGGCAGACCCGAACTCCTCCAATCGCTACACTCGTCAAGTGGAGTTCCAGCGTCGCGATCGGGTGCTGTACCGCCTCTTGGCGCTCGAGTTGCCGTTCGGCGATCGGTTCGACGATCCGGCGGTGGAGTGGCGGCGGTTGTTCGCCGAGTTCTTCGGAACAGCCATGCTCGTCGTCGTCGCCGCCGGCGGGTCGATGGTCGATGCCACGTTCCCGGGGTCTGTCTCGAGCACCGCACGAGTCGTCGCCCCGGGCCTGGTCGTCATGGCGTTGATCTACTCCACGGGGGCAGTCGGCGGCGCTCATCTGAACCCGGCGGTGACGCTGTGCTTCGCCGTCCGCGGCAACTTCCCCTGGATCAGAGTGCCGGGGTACATCGTCATGCAGCTGCTGGGGGCGGTGGTCGCTGCTGCCTGCCTGCGATCGATGCTCGGAAACGTCGGTGGCGTCGGTGCGACGCTCCCCGGTTCGGGTGTGACGACCGGCGAAGCCCTGTGCATCGAGATCGTGCTCACACTCGGGTTGGTGACGGTGATCCTCGGTACCGCGTCCGGGGGCAAGAACGTCGGGCCCAATGCAGCGGTGGCGGTAGGGGCATACGTCGCGCTGGCAGGGATGTGGGCGTCACCCATCTCCGGGGCGTCGATGAATCCGGCGCGGTCGCTGGGTCCGGCACTCGTGGGCGGCCATTGGAGCACCTGGTGGGTCTACGTCGTCGGACCAGTCATCGGTGGGCTGATCGCCGTGTGCTGCGCGTGGTTGTTGCGCGGCCCACCATCGGCCGAGGGCAACCTCGCGGCACAGGGTCTGTTGGACGACCGACCGCCGGTGCAGGGTGAGGGTTGACCACGTCGATCCACGTCGGCAGCGATGAGGATGCGGCGGCCGCTCGCGGGTGGTGCGGTCCGAAGGGTTAGAGCAAGGTGGGATCGGGTATCGGTTCACCATGAAAACCATTGTGATCGTCGTCATCGTTGCCATTGTCGTAGCCATCGCAGCCGTCCTGGTGAAGCGCCGGGCGGATCAGAAGGCCGAGGAGCTGCGTCTGCAGGCGCAAGACCATCGTGAGGAGGCGAAGGCGACTCAGGTCGCGGCCACGCGGCAGGAGACCGAGGCTGACGCCATGGCTGCGAGGGCCAAGGCTGACCTGGTGACGGCCGAACAGCAGAGAAACGCCGCCGCGGTCAAGCGCGAAGTCGCAGCGGATCTCAATCTTCGCGCCGACAACATCGACCCCGACGTGCCCACTTCACCCACCTGAGGCGCGAGTCGGCTACGTCGAAGACGTGCCCAGCGGTTCAGCGCGGGGCGTCGCCCTGGCGGAAGTCGCGGGTGAGGTCGTCGAGACGCGNNGCCGTGACGCGCCCACGATGGGGCTGGTGACGACCGGGTTGGCGAGCACCCATTGCATGGCCAACGTCGCGGCGGAGACGCCCGACTCCGCCGCGAGCGAACGCACCTGATCGACGACCGTGAACATGCGGTCGTGCCAGTAGCGCTCGCGGTACCGGTCGCCCTGGTTGCCCGACCCGAACCTGGTGCCGCTCGCCGGGTCGGTGGGCTGGTGCTTGCCGGTGAGCATGCCGCCCGCCAACGGGTTGTAGGGGATGACTGCGATGCCCTCCTCCTGGCAGAGCGGGAACAGCTCGCGTTCGAACTCGCGGAACAGCAGGTTGTACCGGGGCTGCACGCTGTCGAAGCGCACCGTGTCCAGCACCTCGGCGCGGCCCACGCTGCGCGCGAGCTGGTAGGCGAGCACGTTGCTGCACCCCACGTAGCGGGCCTTGCCGGCGCGCACCACGTCGTCGAGCGCCTGCAACGTCTCGTCGATGGGTGTGTTCGGGTCCCACGAGTGCACCTGGAAGATGTCGACGTGGTCGGTCTGCAGCCGCTCCAGCGAGGCGTCGAGTGCGCGCACGATGTTGTGCCGCGAGTTGCCCACCTCCCACGGGCGGCGACCGGTGGGGAAGAAGCACTTGGTGGCGATGAGCACGTCGTCACGCCTCGCTCGCATCCACTCGCCGATGGTGCGTTCCGTGTCGCCGACGCCGTCGGGGTACGTGGTGACCGGGTACATGTCGGCGGTGTCGAACAGGCTGATCCCTGCCTCGAGGGCCGCGTCCATGATGGCGAACGAGGTGTCGCGATCGCACTGACCTGCGAAGGTCATCGTGCCCAGGGTGAGACGGGGCACCACGAGGCCGGTGCGTCCGAAGCGGGTGTGGTGCATGTGCCGACCATACTCAGCGCTCCGCGCACCCTGCACAGCTGCTTGACTGGTCGGCCAATGCCCGTGCTGCTCGCGCTCACATCCGCCATCGTGTACGGCGTCGGCGACTGGTTCGGCGGGCGCGCGAGCCGGGATCAGCCGAGCGTGGTGGTGGCCGCCACGGGGCAGGTCGTCAGCTTCGTGCTCGTCGTCGTCGGCACCGTCATCATGGGGACGGCGGTGCCGGGAGCGTCGACGTGGGTGTGGAGCGCCGTCGGCGGCATGGCCGGTGCGCTCGGCATCGCGGGCCTCTACCACGGCTTCGCGCACGGCGACATCACGGTGGTCGCTCCGGTGAGTGCAGTGGTGGGCGCGGCGGTGCCGGTGGGAGTCGGTCTCGCCACCGGCGAACGCCCGTCGGGGCTGGCGCTGGTGGGAGTGGTCCTCGCCATCGGCGCGGTCGCGCTGGTCAGCGGCGCGCTGGGCACGCACCAGCACAACACGCCGCCGCGCATCGTCGCCCTCTCGGTGGTCGTCGGCGGATGCTTCGGGTTCCTGTTCGTGTGCTTCGAGCGCACGGCCAGCGACTCGGGCATGTGGCCGCTCGTCATCGCCCGCCTCGCGTCGGTGCCGATGCTCATCGTGCTCGCGCTGGCCACCGGCGCGCGCCCGACGGCGCACACCCCGTCACGGCGCATCGCCGTGGTCGCCGGCGTGTTCGACATGGGTGCCAATGCGCTGTACCTGTGGGCCGTGCGCGGCGGCATGCTGTCGATCGTGGGCGTGGTGGCGTCGCTCTACCCGGCGAGCACGGTGCTGCTCGCGTTCGTCGTCGACAAGGAGCGCGTGTCGCGATGGCAATCGATCGGGCTCATGGTCGCGGTGTGCGCGCTCGTGATGGTGTCGCTCAGTCGGCAGTAGGCGCGCTGCGATCGACCACCATCTGGCTCTCGCGGGCCGCGGCGGCGAAGATGCCCTTGCTCATCAGGCTCGGCTCGGCCTTGCGGCGGGCGAGGTAGATGGCGGCGCGACCGGCATGCACCGTGGCGTCGTCGGGTGCGGCCCAGCCGGCCAGATCGGCGAAGTGGCAGGCCAGGCGCAGATCGCCCTCGCTCGCAGCCTGCTCGGCCCGGCGCAGCAGTACGTCGGCGCCGCCGGCGAGCTGTGCGACAGCTTCCGCCAGGTGTGCATCGGGCGATGGCTTCAACCGCGAGGCCGCGCCGTCCCACCAACCGCCGAACTGACGCCAGATGCCGCGCACGACGAACTCCGGCTCGTCGTACAGCGGACGCAGGTACGGCTTGGCCAGCGTGTCGGCCGGCACGGTGACCGTGTGGATGATCGTGTCCAGCGTGGCGCCGCCGTTCATCATCGCCACCACGTCGCGCACGAGGTGCTCCAGAGCGGTCGCCACGTCGTCGAGCACGCGGGCGATGCGGTCACGGCCCTCGATGGGAAGGCCGTGCGCGGGCAGCAGCAGTTCTGGACCGGTGGCGATCATCGCCCGCAGCGCGGCGGCCCACTCGACGGGGTAGCGCTGCACCTTCTGCGGGTTGCCTGCATTGGGGAAGTTCCAGATCAGGAAGTCGCCCGTCATCACCGTCTTGCGCCCCGGCAACCAGGCCCACAGGTGGTCGTCGGTCTCGCCCCGGGCGTGATGCATCTCGACGCGCTCGTCGCCCACGGTGATGGTGTGTGCCGACGCGAACGTCTCGTCGGGTCGCAACGTGGTGGCCGGCAGGAAGCGCCGGCCGTGGCTGCCCATGGCCACCGTGGTGCTGCTGCCTCCTTCGCCGATGCCCAGGTTCAGCTCGCCTGCCACGCCGCCGAACTGACGGGCGTTGATGATGAGGTTCCAGTTGTTGGTGAAGTCGTAACGGTCGAGCCGCACCGCGACGTTGTCGTGGCCCACCACCACCGGCGTGTCGTCGCGGAAGAACGTGCTGCCGCCCACGTGGTCGGCGTGGCCGTGCGTGTACACGAGGTGGCTCACGCGGGCGGCCCGCCACGAGCGCAATGCCTCGCGCACGGCCTGCCCGGTCATCACGCCGGAGGCGTCGAAGCACACCAACCCGTCACCGCTGTCGAGCGCGACGCAGTGGCTGAAGCTCTCCACCATCGCGAGGCCGTCGGCCACCTCGCTCAGTTCGTTGGTCACCCGGTTGACGGGTTCGTCGGTGAGCCCGCTGTCGATGATCCGGGACGAGAGCGCAAGCAGGTCGGCCATCCC
>PMCN01000076.1 GCA_003154135.1 Acidimicrobiaceae bacterium | reverse complement strand
CAGCGATGAAGAACACCACCACCAGGAGAGCCGCCGCCCGAGCATCGAGGACCACACGGCGAAGACCGAGACGGACGGCTCGCGGCAGCCGGGCACCCGCCGTTCTCGATGTCGACGCGAGCCAGCGCAGCGGTCGATGGATCAGCGCCGCAACCGCGAGGAGCCCGAAGAGCGGGAAGCCTTGCGCCAGCAACCGCCCACCTTGCGGGTGCACACCGATCATCTGCAATGCGCCGCCATCGGTGAGCTGCAGGTAGGAGACCACCGCCAGCGGCACGGCCACGAGCTCGAACGGCAGGTTGCTCCATCGTCGCCCCGACCTGCTCACGTCGACCAGGCGGTCACCGAGGAACGCGACGTACGTCACCACGACCGCGAGCGCTACGACTGCGGCCACGGCCACGACGAGCGTCGATCGGATGAGCACGCCCGACTCGACGACCGACGAGGGCCCGAGCGTGCGCACCGAGGCCCACGCAGTCACCAGCCCGAGGACGGCCCCGAGCGCGATGGGCGCCCACAGGGCTCGCAGCAGGTGGACGGCCGTGCGCCACGGCGGCTCACCCCGGATCGCGAACAGCCGGAGCTCTTGCTCGCGCTCCTTGGCGAGGAACGTCGCCGCGGCGAGCAACGTGAGAAAGGCGGCGACGACACCGGCGATGCGAGCGGGCGCCACGGACCGTGCCACCCCGGTCGTCAGCCCCGACGCATGGTCGAGCAACGCAGGGAGTGAGCTCGCGCCGTGCAACGGGCCGAACTCGGCAGCGTGCGCTGCGGTTGCTGCGACGTAGCCGGCCTCGATCGCACGGGCCTCGGGCATCGTGATCGCACGTTGCGTCGGGCGAAACTCGAGCCAACTCGTGGTGCGATCGGCGAACGCGGCATGGGTCTCGCTCGACACCACTCCCCACTTCGGTCCCGGGTCGCCACCGGCCGTGGGTCGCAGCAGCGTCGCAAAGCCACACCAGTAGTCGGGCTCCGGCCGGAAGGGGAGGTTGTCGAAGGTCTGGGTGATGACGAGGTCGACCTTCGTCCCATTCGTCGATTGGGCGACCAGGTGGTCACCGACCTGCGCACCGAGGCTGTCGAGCACCTCCTTGGGAACCGCGACCTCGTCGAGTCCCAACGGCTTCAGCGGAGGGTTCACCGCCTGCCCGTCACCGTCGCGGGTGAGCAGTGTGATCGACAACGGAAGGTTGCTCCCGCTCTGCAGACGCACCGGCGACGTCGTCGAGAAGATCGGCGGATCGACGTTGGGCACCTGTGAACCGATGCGCTCCACGGCACGGCGGTCGGCCCCGGCCGGCACGCCGAGCTCGAGCGCACTCTCGCTGCGGCAGGCGTGCGCCAGCTGGTCCTGCACCGCCGCCGAGGCGACCGCCGACACGTACAACGACGCACCGGCAAGGCTGACCCCCCCGAGGAACGTCGCGAGCGTGAGACCTGCGGCCGCACCGAACCGAGATCTCATCGTCGCCTACCCCCCGGACGCGATACTGCACCGGCTGACCCCAAGCGCTCAGAGTACCTCGGCCGTCGATCGGCGGGGTTTCGCTTCGAAGACCCGGTTGAAGGGGGTCTCGGCCGCTCGCCGGAAGCTGCCGAAGCCTGCCTCGAGAAGTAGTTCGCGCCACGTCGACTCCGGCACCTGCGGGCCCAGTTGGAAGCGGCCGCCCTGCGCCTTCGCCGTGGGCAGGCAGAGGAACAGCCCGGCCGAGTAGAAGAGCTTGCCCACCGCGTTCACGTTGTCGAACACGGTCTCGCCGGCCATCGGCTCGACCACGAGGAACGTGCCTCCGGGCGCGAGCGACGTGCAGATGTGGGCCGCTGCACCCAGCGGATCACCCATGTCGTGCAGCGCATCGAACACGCACACCAGGCCGTACGAGTCGCCCGGGAAGTCGGCCGCGGTGGCCACCTCGAACCGCACTCGATCGGCCAGGCCCTGCTCGGCCGCGCGGGTGCGGGCAACCTCGATGGAGGCGGCGTCGTAGTCGAAGCCGACCACGGTGCTGTTCGGGTACGCCCGGGCGAGCACGAGGGTCGAGGCGCCGTGCCCGCAGCCGACGTCGGCCACCTTCACGCCGGCGATCAGCGCGTCCTGCACGCCGTCGAGCGCGGGGATCCACGAAGAGACCAGGTTGGCGACGTACCCCGGCTTGAACAGGCGCTCAGTGCCGGTGCACAGGTCGGGGTGGTGCTCGCACCACTCGACGCCGGTGCCGGTGCGCACGGCCTCGCGAGCGATGCGCTCCTCGTCCTTGAACAACACGCCGGCGAGCGTCATGAAGCTGGCGGCGAACGCCGGGCTGTTCTCGTCGGCCAAGACGGTGGCCTGTGCCTCGTCGAGGAACAGACGCCCGGTGGCGGCGTCGAGGCCGCAGTAGCCGGCTGCAACCTGGGCGTGGCCCCACTCCTGGACGTACCGGGCGTCGGTGCCCGTCCGATCGGCGAGCTCGCCGGGGGTGGCCGGGGCTTCGGCGAGCGCCTTGTACAGGCCGAGCTTGTCGCCGAGGAGCACCGTCGCGGCATGGAAGGTCGTCGCTGCATCACTGGCCACGCGGCCGAGGAACTCCTCGACGGTGTGGGTGGATTCGATGGTGGTCATGTCGTGTCCTTTCAAGATGGAACGTCGTCAGCGTCGGCCAGGCGTCCTGCAGCCGCCGTGCAGTGCGGCGACGACACCACTGCAAGGCCGCTGCAAGGCGCGCGCCGCACCATCGGCACATGAACCTCACCGACACCACTC
>PMCN01000050.1:4723-5625 GCA_003154135.1 Acidimicrobiaceae bacterium | reverse complement strand
CGCATGACGCTCTCCTGGTAGATCATCAGGCCGTAGGTGTCGGCGAGCACCTCCTCGGCGTCGGGGTGGAAGTACTCGACCGGCTGCCGGTTGTTCTTGCGGTCGGCGTAGTCGTAGTGCATGTTGACGCTCATCGGCCCGGGCCGGTAGAGCGCGAGCACGGCGGAGACGTCCTCGAACGACGTGGGCGCCAGCGAGCGCAGCAGCGCCCGCATGGGTGGCGACTCGAGCTGGAAGACCCCCATCGTGTCGCCGCGGGCCATCAGGTCGAAGACCGCCTGGTCGTCGAGGGCGACGTTGTCGATGTCGAACTCGGGATCCTTGTGTGCACGCACCATGGCCAGGGTGTCGCTGATGACGTCGAGGTTGCGCAACCCCAGGAAGTCCATCTTCAGCAGTCCCAGGTCTTCCACGCCGTGCATCTCGAACTGGGTGACGATGGGCGCGTCGGCGGGGTCTTGCCCGGCTTCGGGCTTGCGCTGGATGGGCAGGTAGTTGGTGAGCGGATCCTTGGTGATGACCACTGCCGCGGCATGGATGCCGTCGCTGCGCTTGAGCCCCTCGAGGCCCTTCGCCACGTCGACCACACGCTTCACGTCGGGGTCGGCGTCGTACATCGCGCGCAGTTCGGCGGCGGCCTTGTAGCCGTCGGCATACTTCGGGTTCTGCTCGAAGCAGTACTTGAGCGGTGTGTCGCGGCCCATCACCAGCGGCGGCATGGCCTTGGCGAGCTTGTCTCCCATGCCGTACGGGTACCCCAGCACGCGTGCCGCGTCGCGCACCGCGTTGCGCGCCTTGATGGTGCCGAAGGTGATGATCTGCGCGACGTGGTCGCGCCCGTAGCGCTCGGCCGCGTAGCGGATCATCTCGTCGCGGTATCGCGAGTCGAAGTCCATGTCGAT
>PMCN01000050.1:169-4654 GCA_003154135.1 Acidimicrobiaceae bacterium | reverse complement strand
CTTGATGACCTGCAGCTCGTACGCGATGCGCTCGACCACGGCGGGAGGCAGGGTCTGACCCCAGCGCGCCGTGGCCCCCTCCCACGTGAGGTGGTCGAGGTATCCGGCGTCGTCGGTGAAGCCCTCGGGGATGGGGAAGTTGGGCAGGAGGGGCTTGCCGAACTCGATGTTGACATCGGCACGTTCGGCGATCCAGAGCGTGTTGTCGCACGCCTCGGGCAAGTCGCGGAACAGGTATCGCATCTCGGCTGCCGACTTGAGGTAGTGCTCCTGTCCCTCGAACTTGAAGCGCTTGGGGTCGCTGAGCACCGCGTTGGTCTGCACGCACAGCAGCGCGGCGTGCGACTCGTGGTCGTCTCGGTGCACGTAGTGCGAGTCGTTGGTGGCGATGATGGGCGCACCGATGCGGCGGGCGATCTCGACCAGCTTCGGGTTGGTGTCGCGCTGGGCCTGCAGCCCGTGGTCCTGCAACTCGACGAACAGGTTGTCCCTGCCGAAGATCTCCTGCAGCCGGCCGGCCTTCTGCAGCGCGCCCTTCTCGTCACCCTGCAGCAGCGATTGCAGCACGTGGCCGCCGAGGCAGCCGGTGGTGGCGATGAGCCCGTCGTGGTACTTCTCGAGCAGCTCCCAGTCCATCCGCGGCTTGTAGTAGTAACCCTCGAGGAACGCGAGGCTGGCGAGCTGGATGAGGTTGCGATAGCCCTGGTCGTTCTCGGCCAGCAGCGTGAGGTGGTAGTAGAGCTTCTTGCCGCCCTCGGTGTCGCCACCGGAGTCGTCGACGCGGCCACGGCGCGCCGGCCGCTCGCGCCGCGACTCGTACGCCATGTAGGCCTCGGTGCCGATGACGGGTTTCACGCCCTGGTTGCGGCACTCCTTGAAGAACTCGAGGACGCCGTACATGTTGCCGTGGTCGGTGATGCCGAGCGCGGGCTGTCCGTCCTGCACGGCCTTGGCCACCAGTTCGTCGAGGCGGGCTGCGCCGTCGAGCATGGAGAACTCGGTGTGGACGTGCAGGTGGGTGAACGAATCGCCCACTGGCGTCTGCCTCCTTCACGCTCGAACCGACACTGAACTGACACTGATCTGACCGGAATCACATCGCTGTGATTCGCCCATCGACCATAGCGCCTTTCGCGCACGGCGAGGGAAGCGCCGTGGTCACAGGTACGTGCCGGGGCGTTCCTGGGTGTCGATGGGGCCATCACCCATGCCGGGGCGGGAGCCGGGGGGCAGCTGGCGCATCTGGTCGAGCTGCTGGCGGGCCACCATCTGCTGCGCGAACAGCGTGGCCTGGATGCCGTGGAACAGGCCTTCGAGCCAGCCCACGAGCTGCGCCTTGGCCACCCGCAGCTCGCTCTCGGAGGGCACCTCTCCCTCGCGGAAGGGCAGCGCCAGCATGTGCAGCTCGTGCTGTAGGTCGGGCGACAACGCCTGGCTGACCTCGACGATCGATCGCTCGTAGATCTCGGCGAGGCGCTCACGGCTGGCTTCGTCGAGCGCGCTGGTGCGCACCTCCTCGAGCAACTGCTTCACCATCGAGCCGATGCGCATCACCTTGGCCGGCTCGATGACGGTCTCGGTGGGCACCTCCTGGGGCGCATCGACGACCACATCGGGCACCGGGGGTGTCGGGGGTGCTTCGCTCATCGGGACTCCTTCGTCATGTCATCATCCTGCCGCAGCCAGCAGCGGGACCCACATCTCTGCTGCAGTGAGCGATCCGTGGCGGCACACCAGGGGGAACGGTCCGCTGTCGGCGGGGTCGTCGAAGCTCACCGGCTCGAACGGCACCAGCGCCACGTCGCCGTAGCGCGCTGCCACCGGCGGACTCACCACGGGGCCGAACCATCCGGCCTCGATGATCTCGGCGCGGCTGTGCACCCACGCGTGGACGGCGTGGTGCTGCCGCGCGGCGGCCAGCAGCTCGGCAGTGGCGCCGGGCTTGGCGTGGAGCCACCGGAAGCGCCCCTCGCCGCTCTGGTACCGGCACAGGCGCAGCACGTCGGCGTGCGGGGTGACGAGCCGCTCGCCCACGTCGACCTGCCCGTGGTCGGCGGTGACCAGCAGCACTGCCCCGGGCGGGAGCTGCTCGACGATGTCGCCGACGAGGCGGTCGACGGCGCGCAGCTCGGCGTCGTAGTACGGGCCGAAGCCGCGCTCGTGGGCGATCTTGTCGATGCCGTCGTAGTACGCGTACACGAAGCGCTCGCCGGCACGCAGCAGGTCGGCCACCACCACCGGCAGGCTCGACGACGCGCGCCAGCCCTTGGCGACAGTGCCCCTGAGGTGGGCCTCGGTGAACGCAGAACCCTCCAGCTCGGCCTTGCTGACCACCGGGACCCGCTCACCCATGAACGGTGTGAACGGTTGCGTGGCGCGGGGCTCGATGCTGCGCCGAGCATCGCCCGCCGACGTGTGCCAGCGGAGCACGTTGAGCACCTCGCCGGCGATGTCGATGCGGTAGCCCACCACACCGTGCTCGCCGGGAGTGAGGCCGGTGGTGATCGACGTGAGCGCCGTGGCCGTGGTGGACGGCGCGACCGTGGTGATGGGGCCACCGGCCATGCCGGCCAGCGTGGGAGCCACCGCGGCCCGCTGCTGCAGCTGCTCCCACCCCAGTCCGTCGAGCACGAGCAGCACCACCTGGCGAGCCGACGCCGCCGGCTCGGGCATCCACGTGGGCAGCGGCGCACCCGAGGGCGCGAGCAGCGCGGGCATGATGCCCCGCACGTTGGGGCCTGCATACTGGGGAAGGACGGGACGTGCGCTCACGGGAACCGCCAGTCCACCACTTGCGGGGGCTCTCGCGCCATTCACATGACGTGGGGGGCGGAGCCACTGTCGCCGCGCGCAGTCGGTCGCGGCCTACCATGTGAGGGTGCGAGTTTCGAGCAAGGGCGATTATGCGTGCAGGGCGTTGCTGTCGCTCGCGCTGCACCAGCAGTCACCCGGGCCGACCAGCGTGCGCGACATCGCCGAGCGCACCGCCATTCCGCAGCCGTACCTCGAGCAGATCCTGCTTGCGCTGAAGGGTGCCGGCCTCGTGCGTTCCAAGCGCGGCGTCGGTGGCGGCTACGTGCTCGCCCGTCCCGCCGCCGAGATCCGACTCAGCGAGATCCTCAGTGCGGTCGACGGACCGATCAGCCTCGGCGACTTCGGCGAACCGCACCAGGACGGCGCGTGCGACCACGAGGGTCAGTGCGTGCTGCTCGCCATCTGGAAGTCGGCCGGCGAGCAGATGCGCCTGTTGATGGATGCGTTCACGCTGCAGTCGGTGGCCGACGCAGCGCAAGGTGGCAGCCCGTGGCCCGAAGCCCGGCTCACCGACGCGCTCGACACCGTCTGAGCGNNCGGCGAGGTCGGCCGGCAGCGGCGATTCGAAGCGCAGCAGCTCGCGCGTGACGGGGTGTTCGAACTCGAGGATCGCGGCGTGGAGGAACGGCCGCAGCGGCGTGATGCCGGTGCGGGCGCCGCCGTACAGGGCGTCGCCGACCACGGGATGGCCGATTGCGGCGAGATGCACGCGGATCTGGTGGGTGCGCCCGGTCTCGAGGCGGCACTCGAGCGACGAGGCTTCGGCGGGCGATCGGAACTCGCGCAGCACGAGGTAGCCGGTGCGGGCCGGCTTGCCGTCGACCACCACCGCCATGCGTGTGGGGTCGCGGTGGTCGCGACCGATGGGCGCGTCGACCACGCCGTGCGGGTTGGCCGGATGACCCCACACCAGCGCGCGGTACACGCGCCCCACCTCGCGGCCGGCGAGCGCGTCGACGAGCTCGTGGTACGCACGCTGCGTGCGCGCCACCACCAGCAGGCCGGAGGTGCCGATGTCGAGGCGGTGCACGATGCCCGGCCGGTGCGACTCACCGACGTCGGCGATCTCGGGGTAACGCGCGAGCAGGCCGTTGACCAGCGTGCCGTCGGCGTTGCCCGAGCCCGGGTGCACCACCAGGCCGGCGGGTTTGTCGACGACGATGACGTGCTCGTCGTCGTACACCACCTCGAACTGCACGCTGGGGTCGGCCGTGGGCGCCTCGGCAACGGGCAGCAGCGACGGGTCGACGCTGACCTGCTGTCCCTCCTTCAGGCGCACCTTGCCGGAATGCTGCAGCTCGCCGTCGACGAGCACGCCCCCATCGGCGATGAGCCCCGCGGCCTCGTTGCGACTGCACTCGGCGATGAGTGCGACGATGCGGTCGAGGCGTTCCCCGGCCAGCGCGTGCGGGATCTCCTCGACGATCACGTCGTCACCTCGATGCGTGTGCCGAACAGCGACCAGAGCACGAACAGC
Organism: Acidimicrobiaceae bacterium; assembly: GCA_003154135.1. Lineage (GTDB taxonomy): Bacteria > Actinomycetota > Acidimicrobiia > Acidimicrobiales > Ilumatobacteraceae > UBA668. The sequence continues at coordinate 363 of PMCN01000050.1, read as the reverse complement.
GCGCCGCCGACGTTGACCCCGATGTCGGCGACGTTGAAGATCGGGAACCACTGGAANNGCAGCCACGGCCACGACGGTGCTCGAGTTGCGGCGCACCGACAGCACGATGACCACCACCACGACGAGCGCGAGCAGGCCGATGACCGGGCCCAGACCCTTGCCGCGACTGAACGCCATGCCGCTGTTGAACGACA
>PMCN01000050.1:0-131 GCA_003154135.1 Acidimicrobiaceae bacterium | reverse complement strand
GTCGGACAGCGCGTTGACGGCCCAGTGCTTGGTGAGCTGGTCGACCAGCACCACACACGCAGCGACGAGGAACGTGAGCCGCAGCGAACCCCGCCGCTGGCCCTGCGTCATCGGCGGCCGATCCCGCCGAC
>PMCN01000041.1 GCA_003154135.1 Acidimicrobiaceae bacterium | reverse complement strand
TGCGATGCTGGGTCGCCAATCTCGACGCCAATTGGGACGAGGCGGTCAAGCTGGTCGGCGAGCCCCGCGCCAAGATCTGGAGGCTGTACATGGCTGGTTCAGCCATCGGATTCGAAGACGGTGGGGTCGCGATCCACCAGGTGCTCGGCGTGGTGCCCACNNGGTCAGCGCCAGAAGCGCGAAATGGTATAGATCGCCAGCCCGACCAGCCCGCCGACCAGCGTGCCGTTGATGCGGATGAATTGCAGGTCGCGCCCGACCTGTAGTTCCATCCGTTCTCCGGTGGCCTTTCCATCCCATTTGGCAACTGTGCCGGCGATCAGGTCGGCCACTTCGCCGCGGTAGTGATCAACGACGTGGCCGGCCGCGCGCATGACCCAATCGTCGACTTTGGACTGCAGCTCGGGTTCGCTGGCGAGCCGTCGACCCAACATTGACAGCGAACGATCCACGCGCTTTCGAAGTTCGCTGCTCGAGTCGTCGAGGGCAACCGTCGTGCTGCGCTTCACTTCTCCCCACAGTGACGCGAGCCAGGCGCGAACATCCGGATGAGCGAGCAGTTCGGTCTTCAGTTCCTCACCCTTGGCCAAGAGCTCCGGATCACTTCGGAGGCGATCGGCAAAGGCCACGACCCGCGCATCGATCGAGCGGCGCAACTCGTGATCGGTATCCGAACCGACGTCGGCCAGGAAGCTGTGCACCGCGCCGTAGATCTTGGCGAACAATTTGTCGTCGATCGTTTCGGGTATCCACCACGGCGACTCGTGCTCGAGCCGTTCACGGAACGTCGCCCTGTTGTCGTCCAGGAACCCGCCGAGGCCCGTCAACACCGAGTCGAGCAGGCGCTGGTGGTGCCCGCCTTCCACCGCCAGATCGATCGCCTTGCCGAGGAGCGGCGCGACGGGCGTGGCCCGTATGCGACGTTCCACCAACGACTGCAGAGCGGACGCGACATCGCGATCGTCGAGCACCTCCAGGGCCCCGCGCAGCAGATCGCTGACGCCTTCGCCGGCCTTCGCCGCGTTCTGCTCGTCGGCCAGCCAATCCCCGAGTCGCTTGCCGACGTTGGCACCGGCCAATCGTTCGTCGAGCACCTCGCGGGTCAAGAAGTTGGTCTGCACGAACTCGCCGAGCGATCGGCCGATCTGGTCCTTGCGGTGAGGGATGATCGCTGTGTGCGGGATCGGTATGCCGAGTGGATGGCGGAACAGTGCGGTGACGGCGAACCAATCGGCGAGGGCACCCACCATCGCCGCTTCGCTGAACGCGCGCACGTAGGCCACCCAGGAGTGATGGGTCTCCTGCCACCGTGTCAGCAGGTACAGCGCGGTCACGAACACGAGCAACCCGAGTGCGAGCCGCTTCATGCGCCGCATGCCTGCCCGGCGCTCGAAGTCGCCGGTCGACATGGTGTTCATGACGACGAAGCTACTGCCGGCGGAGGGCGGCGGCCACGTGACACCCCGTCCCTAGGATGGTGGCACCATGAGCGACGACGGCAAGTTCAGCTTCGATCTCGACCCGCTCGACCTGCAGTCGCTCAACCCCGACCAGCTCGATGCCGTGGTGCATCGGGGTGGTCCGCTGCTCGTGGTGGCGGGCGCCGGCTCGGGCAAGACCCGCGTGCTCACGCACCGCATCGCCCACCTCGTGCACGACGGGGTGCCGCCCTCGGCCATCCTCGCCATCACGTTCACCAACAAGGCCGCCGACGAGATGAAGCACCGCGTGGCCCAGCTCGTCGGCCCGGTGGTGAAGGCCATGTGGGTGTGCACGTTCCACTCGGCGTGCGTGCGCATCCTGCGCGCCAACGCCGACGCGCTCGGCTACCCGCGCCAGTTCAGCATCTACGACCAGGCCGATGCGCAGCGGCTGGCCGGCTACGTCGTGCGCGATCTCGGTCTCGACGCGAAGCGGTTCCCGCCCCGCGCCGCGCACGGCCAGATCAGCCTGTGGAAGAACGAGCTCGTCACCCCGCCCGAGGCTGTCGCCAAGGCGGCCAACATCTTCGATCGCAAGCACGCCGACATCTACACCGAGTACCAGGCCCGCCTGTTGAAGGCCGGGGCGATGGACTTCGACGACCTGCTGATGAACACGGTGCTCCTGTTCCGCCAGCATCCCGATGTGCTCGCCCACTACCAGCAGCGCTTCAAGTACGTCCTCATCGACGAGTACCAGGACACCAACACCGCCCAGAACGAGATCGCCCTCCAGCTCGCCGCCGGACACCAGCAGATCACCATCGTGGGCGACGGCGACCAGTGCCTGCCGCCGGGCACCATGGTTGCCACGCCAGGTGGCGACGTGGCCATCGAGCACATCCAGGTCGGCGACGTGGTGCTCGGCTCGGGCGGCAAGCGCCACTCACAGACAGGCGTGGTGCGCCACGTCGAGCCCGGCCGGTACAAGGGGCCGGTCGTACGTGTCTCGGTCGGGAACGAAGTGATCGTCGGCACGCCGCACCACGTGCTACCCGCAGCGTTCGATGTACCGGAAGGTCGCCACCTCGTGTACCTGATGTACCGAGCCGACCGCGGCTATCGGATCGGCCGCACCAAGAGCGTCCGATCCAACAGTCGAGGTGAGCGCGAGGTCGGCTATCGCGTCCGCGCCGTGCAGGAGCATGCCGACGCGATGTGGGTGCTCGCAGTGTGCGACACCCTCGCGGAAGCCGCCTTCCACGAGGCGAGGCTGTCCGCCGAGTACGGACTCCCGACCGCATGCTTCCATGGGCAGGGCCGTTCGCTCGCGATGAGCGATGAGCACCTTGCTCGCCTGTTCGCCTCGATCGATACCGAGATGCGAGCGAAGGTCCTGATGGACGAGCTGCTGCTGCATCCGGAGTTCCCTCACCACCGCCCGCAGAACGGCGCGTTGCGAAACTCGTTGACGATCACGATGTTTGGCGATGGTCGCGCCACGGTTGGCTATCACCGCGTGCAGTGGTGCTCGAGTCGCGCCGACATCATCGCCCGTCTCGAGCGCGGGGGAGTCGCGTTGCGGTCCAGCAAGAGCGGCCGCCGGTTCGAGCGGTCGTTCCTCTCGTATCTCGACGCACTCTCAACTGCGCACCACATCGCTCGTCTCGGGGGTCTGGCCGTTCGTCGCCGCGCACGCATCGATGGTCGCACGTACGACGAGACCCCGCTCTCTCATTTGCATCCCGGCATGACGGTGCTGGTGCTCGATGGTGACGAATTCGTGCCGCGGTCGGTGACGTCGGTGGAGGTCGAGCAGTACGAGGGTCCGGTGTACGACCTGGAGGTGGATCCCACGCACCACTACGTTGCCAACGGCGTGCTCGTGCACAACAGCGTGTACGGGTGGAGGGGCGCGGATGTGCGCAACATCTCGCAGTTCGAGGACCAGTTCGACGACGTCACCACGATCGTGCTCGACCAGAACTACCGCAGCACGCAGACCATCCTCGACGCGGCCAACGCGGTCATCGCCAACAACCCCGGTCGCAAGGAGAAGCACCTCTGGAGCGAGAAGGGGCAGGGCGCGCGCATCGTGCGCTACCACGCCGAGGACGAAGGTGACGAGTCGACCTTCGTGGCCCGCACCATCCAGCAGCTGCACGACGAGACGCGCGGCATGTGGAAGGACATGGCCGCGTTCTACCGCACCAACGCGCAGAGCCGGGTGCTCGAGGAATCGTTCATGCGCTTCGGCATCCCGTACAAGGTGGTCGGTGGCACCCGGTTCTACGACCGGCGTGAGATCAAGGATGCGATGGCCTACCTCAAGGCGGTGGTCAACCCGGCCGACGAGGTGAGCGTGAAGCGCGTGCTCAACGTGCCCAAGCGCGGCGTCGGCGACGGCAGCGTGGCCAAGCTCGACGCGCTCGCCCAGGCCGAAGGCATCAGCTTCGTCGAGGCCATGCGGCGTGCCCACGATGCCGGTCTCACCGGACCCGCCGCCCGCGGTGTCGACCGGTTCGTCGCGTTGCTCGACGGCTTGGCGGTGGTGGCCGCCGACGAATCCGCCGGGCCGGGCGACGTGCTGCAACAGGCCCTCGACGACAGCGGCTACCTGGCCGAGCTGGAGGCAGAAGAATCGGTCGAAGCCGCAGGCAGGCTCGAGAACCTCGGCGAGCTGGTCGGCTCGGCGCGTGAGTTCACCCGCATGGAGGAGTTCCTCGAGCAGGTGGCGCTCGTGGCCGACACCGACGAGATCGACGACGACGACCGCGTGGTGCTGATGACCCTGCACAGCGCGAAGGGCCTCGAGTACCCGGTGGTGTTCGTCCTCGGCATGGAGGAGGGTGTGTTCCCGCACAGCCGTGCGCTCACCGAGCCCACCGAGATGGAGGAGGAGCGCCGGCTCGCCTACGTCGGCATCACTCGCGCCCAGGAGCGGCTCTACCTCACGCACGCGTGGAGCCGGCAGTTGTTCGGCAGCACCAACTACAACCCGCCCTCGCGCTTCCTCGACGAGATCCCCGCCGAACTGGTCGACCAGATGGGCGCGGTGGGCGGACGCACCGGCTACGGACGGCAGAGCTACCGCCGTCGCGACGAGCGCCCGACGGCCGAGCCGCCGCCGTACAAGCGGCGGTCGCCGGTCAGCGGGTTCGACCCCGACGACGACGTCGACTGGCACCGCGAGCGGGTGGTCGAGGCCGCGCTGTCGGCGGGCCGGCGCAACACGCCGTCGCCGGCCAACTCGCACGACTTGGGTCTGAAGGTGGGCGACGACGTCGAGCACCCGGCGTTCGGTGAGGGTGTCATCGTCGAGGTGCGCGGTCAGGGCGACAAGGCCGAGGCCACCATCCGCTTCCGCGAGGCCGGCACGAAGCATCTCTCGTTGGCATGGGCGCCGTTGAAAAAGGTGGGGTGACCGAAGTTCCGCACTGTCACCGTGTCTGATCTAATGGTCTGAATGCCGCTGGCACTGCATCACCACGATCCAGCGACGCTCCAACGGCGCCGGCGACTCAGCTACACGTGGGCCGCGGTGGTCATCACGTGGTCGCTCATCCGCACGCTCATCGTGTGGGCAGCCGTGGGCGACTACGGGCTCAACCCGTGGATCTACCTGTCGATCGACCTCGCCTCGGCCGTGGTCGACGCCGTCACCACGCCGCGCATGGTGCTGAGCTTCATCGACGACCAGTACCGTCGGGCTGCCAGGTGGGGCCTGGTCTCCCTCGTCGCCTTCATCGTGCCCGATCTGTACATCTTCCTCGGCACGCGCACGCTGCCCCATCGCATCATCAAAGCTCTGGTGCTCATCATCCTCACCACCCTCACCGTGGGCGTGGTGAGCGTGTTGCGCAAGATCCGCAAGGGACGTGCGGCACGTCGGGTCGAACCGCAAACGTGAGCCGACCCGCCCGCGAGTGCTTGAATTGACGGCATGAAGGCAGCCATCCTCTTCGAGAGTCTCACCGGCCACACGCGCAGGGCAGGCGAGCTCATCGCCACCAACCTGCAGCAGGCGGGCTGGGGCATCACCGGTGTCTCGCCGGTGCGGTCCCCGGAGATGGCGGCCATCCAGGACGCCGACGTCGTCATCATCGGTACGTGGGTCCACGGTCTGTTCGTGGTGGGCCAGGCGCCGTGGGGTCTCGGTGCCATCGCGCACCTCCCCGCCCTTCGCGGCAAGCTCGCCGCCACGTACTGCACGTTCGCCCTCAACCCGGCCAAGACCCTCGACAAGCTCGACACGGCAGTGTCGGGGCTGGGCGCCGAGGTCATCGGCGGGCTCGCGTTGCACCGTGCCAAGCTCGAGGAGCACTCCGAGGAGTTCGCCGCTCGTCTGGTGGCCAACATCCCCGCGAGGGCGTGAGCCGCGCAGGGTGTCGTCAGGCCGTTCGCGGCTTGGAAGGGTCGGCGACGCGGCCCATGAACACGATGGCGCCGGTGGCCGTGTCGCGCAGCCAGAACGTGAACGGGCGGTCGAACGTGAGCTGCACCGGCGGGCCGACTGGCGCCGCCGTACCGGCCATCACCACCGCAGTCGCAGCCGCGGCCTCCGTGCCCTTCTCGTCGACGGTGATGTTGGCCTGGTGCACGACGTCGGAGATGAACAGCTTCTCCTGCGTGGTCATGCCGCTGAAGTCGGCCTGTGCGCTGAACGCTTCGGCCATGCCCATCGCCCGCAGCAGGTCGGCCAGCATCGTGGTCGTGCCGATGTCGAACTTCGGCAACCCGAGGTCGACCAGGCGGCCAGGGCTGAGGGCTGCCACCACGGTGGGACCGTCGGGCACGGCCGACGAGGTGGCGTCGCCGACGGCCACGGTGAACGACAGGTCGCCGAACACGTAGGGCAGGTCGACCGCCTGCCAGCCGTCGCCCTTGGCGTAGCTCATCTCGCCGCTGCGGTGCATCATGTCGACCTGCACCGAGTTGCCGGCAGCGGTGGTGAACGCGGCCTTGGAGGTCTTCGCCACGGCGAACTCGTCCATCCAGTTGGCCTTCAGGTAGATGGCGTTCACGAGCGTGAGGCGCGAGTCGGTGGTGATGGTGCCCTTCGGCAGCAGCTCCGGGATGCGGTCGTGGGTCGATCCGTCGACCCAGCCGTTGATGGCCACCCGTGCGGCCTCGGGGTCGGTGCGGTAGTCGACCGTGTACAGCGGCGCGAGGTACTCGGCCCACAGTTCGTTCAGGAACGCCTGCTCGAAGGTGAGGCCGGCCTGGCCCCACAAGGAGTTGACCGTCTGGAGCACGACCGAGCTGGTGCCCGTGCCACCCTCCTTGGTGTTGTCCTTGGTCTTGTTCACCTTGGTGAGGCTGGTGGCGAGGCCGTTCATCGAGTGGGCGATGGTGGCCGGATCGGCGATGTGCAGCGTCGAGTCCATCGCGGCGAGCGTGCTGCCCTTCGCCCCGGCGGAGGTCATCGCCAGCGCGAACACGATGCTCGACGGCGAGACGACGAGGTTGTCGGTGGGCTTGGCGGCGAGCATGCGGCCGTAGAGGTCGGCGGCGAATGCGTTGACGGCTGTCACTGCCGCAGCGGCGTCGGAGGCGCCGGCCATGGCGTGCGAGGCCGTGCCCCGGAGCTCGTTCACCTTCGCACCCGGTTTGGTGGTGGTGCCCGGGCCGGAGGAGCCCGACGAGCCGCACGCCGCGAGAGCCGGTGCGAGGACAGGGACGGCGAGCAGTGCGAGGAAGGTGCGGCGATCCATGTTCGTGTGACGCTCCTCAGGTGGTGCTGGTTCCCGTGCCGTTGGTGGTGTCGGTCGTGGTGCCGTTGGTGGTGGAGGGCCGATCGGCGGTGAGGTCGAGCGTGAGCGAGCCGTCGGGGTTGACGATGGCCGAGACGCCCTTGGGCGGCAGCGCCAGCTGGTCGACACCGATGATTCGGCCCTCGCAGTCGGTGAACGTGTGGGTGTGCTTCACGACTTCGATCGTGCAGGCGAACGTGCGGTCGGCAGGGTGAGCGAGGTAGATCGCGAACCCGTCGGCGTCGGTGTAGTCGAGCACGATGTGGCGGTCGTTGCCGATGAGGTCCTGCAACACGATGGGACCGTCGGGCTGGATGACGGCCTGCACCGCCGATGCAGGGCCCATCTCCTGCACGGTGGGCGTGAAGTTCGCCGATGTGTCCTTGCCGTTGTGCGAGATGAGTGCGGCGACGCCCCACAGCAGCAGGCCGAGGACGGCGAAGAAGCCGAGACCGGCCAGCACGGGCACGACGGCCCGGGCGAACGTGGAGCGGAGCTGCGGGCGGCGCATCCCCATCAGTGTGCCGGGCCGCGGGCCGAATTGAGTGCAGCACCCCATCGGTCGTAGGGTTCTTCACTTGTGAAGCGGCCCTATCGCGTTGTCGTGGCAAAGCCCGGACTCGACGGCCATGACCGCGGGGCGAAGACCATCACTCGGGCGCTCCGCGACCATGGGTTCGAGGTCATCTACACGGGCTTGCACCAGACGCCCGAGCAGATCGCCGAGACGGCGCTGCAGGAGGACGTCGATGCGGTGGGCCTGTCACTGCTCAGCGGTGCGCACCTCACGCTGTTCCCGCGCGTCATGCACGAACTGCGTGAGCGCGGGCTGGGCGACGTGCTGGTGTTCGGCGGTGGGGTCATCCCCGACGCCGATGCGCGCGCGTTGCGCGAACAGGGCGTGGCCGAGATCTTCGGTCCCGGCAGTTCGCTGAAGGGCATCAGCGCCTGGCTCGAGCACGAGTTGGATCAGATCGAAGGAGACGAGGCCTAGATGGACCTGTTCGAGTACCAGGGCAAGCAGTACTTCGCCCGCTTCGACATCGCGGTGAGCCCGGGCGACGTGGCCTACACGGTCGACGAGGCCGTCGCTGCCGCCGAGGCCGCCGGCTACCCGGTGGTCGTGAAGGCGCAGGTGCAGGTGGGCGGCCGCGGCAAGGCCGGCGGCATCAAGCTCGCCGACAACGCCGACGAGGTGCGCCTGCATGCCGGCAACATCATCGGGATGGACATCAAGGGCCACCTGGTGAAGCGGGTGTGGGTCGAGCACGCGAGCGACATCGTCAAGGAGTACTACGCCTCCTACTCGCTCGACCGCGCCGCCAAGAAGCACCTGCTGATGCTCAGCGCACAGGGCGGTGTGGAGATCGAGACCGTCGCCGACACCGATCCCGACGCCATCGTCATGCTGCACATCGACCCCGTCGACGGCATCAGCCTGGCGGTCGCACGCGACGCCGCGGTGCGCGCCAAGATCGACGCCGAGGCGGTCGACGGCGTGGCCGAGATGTTGGTGAAGCTCTACGACTGCTTCACCCGCGGCGACTGCGACCTCGCCGAGATCAACCCGCTCATCCTGCGCCCCGACGGTGGCGTGCACGCGCTCGATGCCAAGGTGAGCCTCGACAACAACGCCGCGTTCCGGCACCCCGAGTGGGACGAGTTCCGCGCCACGGAAGAGCTCGACGAGCGCGAGCAACTCGCTCGCACGCACGACCTGCAGTACATCGGCCTCGACGGAACCGTGGGCATCATCGCCAACGGTGCCGGCCTGGCGATGAGCACGCTCGACGTGGTGAACCAGGTGGGCGGCACCGCCGCCAACTTCCTCGACATCGGTGGCGGCGCGAACGCCGACATGATGGCCGCGGCCCTGGGTGTGATCAACTTCGACGAGAACGTGAAGAGCATCTTCATCAACATCTTCGGCGGCNNGACGGCACCAACGCCGAGGAGGGCCGGGCCATCCTCGCCGGCGCCGGGATCCCCGAGAGCAAGCTCACCTCGAAGCCCACCATGCTGGAAGCGGCCCGCGCCGCGGTCGCCATCGCGAACGGAACGAACTGACCATGGCCATCTTCGTCAACGCCGACACCAAGGTCATCGTGCAGGGTCTCACGGGCGGTCAGGGCAAGTACCACGGGCTGCGCAACAAGGCGTACGGCACCCAGGTCGTCGGCGGTGTCACGCCCGGCAAGGGCGGCACCGGCGTGGAGACCCCCGACGGCGGCAGCATCCCGGTGTTCAACACGGTGGCAGAGGCGGTCGCGGCCACAGGAGCCACTGCGTCGTTCATCGCCGTGCCGCCGAAGGCCGCCAGCGCGGCCATCCTCGAGGCCGCGGCCGCGGGCATCGGGTTCATCGTGTGCATCACCGAGGGCATCCCCGCCCAGGACGAGGCCAAGGTGTTCAACACGTTGCTGCGCGACTACCCGAGCACTCGCCTGCTCGGCCCCAACTGCCCGGGCATCATCAGCCC